>NZ_JAMDHB010000011.1:0-38880 GCF_028656895.1 Pseudomonas sp. TNT2022 ID1044
CATGTCCACCGCCTACTGGCATTCCCAACTCCCCACCCTCTGGCAAACCATCAGCAACCGCGGACCGGGAGAATTCCAACCCTCGCCGTGGCTACCCATCCGCTGGGCCCAGCACCAGGTCAAAGAGTTCGACGCCGCACCGGTGCTGGGTTACCTGCATCGCCCGATCAAGGTCTCGATGCAGGACGAAAACGGCAAACGGCTTAAACCGGCATTGCAGGCCAAGGCGCTGCAAGCCGGCTGGTTACAGGCGCTGGATACCCTGCCCGAAGGGCATAAGCCGGTGCGTGTGTTCTACGACACCACCGACAATCAAGAGGCTGAAATCGCCCTGACCCTTGCCTTGCACGGCTTGAATACCGACGGCCATGGCATCGAATTGGGAAATGTCGACGAGGGTTACAACATCGGGCGGCGCCTGGGCAACACAGGGGTGAGTAGCGCGCTGGTGGAGATCAACCTGGCGACCATCGCCAGTTATCTGGACGGCGGAGCCAGCGCGGTGGTCTACGCCGGTGCAGATGGCAGCCTGACGGTACAAATGATCCGCCCTCCGAGCGAGGCCCGTAAAGAGAAAAACCGCCAGAACCGTGGCGCCGACCCGTTCAAGTTTGGTTCCCCTAACGGCGGCGCACCCAGAACATGAGCCCTCCCATTTGCGTGGGAATGATACCAGCCGCGGTGGCGCTCGGGATGTGCGGGCAAGTCAGACCCAAACCGCTGCGATCAATCAGGATTGCACGGACTGCTAAATCTTTTCTTCAATGAACAACAGTTTTTCCATGTTCCCAAATAAGCGAAAGAAAAGTCTCGACAATTCATGGCCTTAGGCTTGCGCGAAAACCCGCAACTTGCATGTAGATAAAGTTCAACTCATGCATTTTGCACGAATCCGGAAAATGCGTGATTTTGTAAATTATTGATTTATAAGAACTAATTGTCTA
Organism: Pseudomonas sp. TNT2022 ID1044; assembly: GCF_028656895.1. Classification (NCBI taxonomy): domain Bacteria; kingdom Pseudomonadati; phylum Pseudomonadota; class Gammaproteobacteria; order Pseudomonadales; family Pseudomonadaceae; genus Pseudomonas; species Pseudomonas sp. TNT2022 ID1044. The sequence continues at coordinate 945 of NZ_JAMDHB010000011.1, forward strand.
TCTCAAAGTTGGCACAGCGTTCGCAATATCTCTGGTAACCCTGCTGACAAGAACCCAGCAGACTTTCCAGAAAAACAGGAGTTACTCGTATGAAGAAGTTCGCTATCACCGCCGCTGCTGCTACCGCGCTGACCCTGACCATGGCCAACGTTGCCTTCGCCCAAAACACCCAGGCTACCCAGTCGCCAATGGTGCTGGCAGCCGGTGAAATGACTGAAGCGAAAGAAGCTACTTCCGATACCTGGATCACTACCAAAGTCAAAGCCGACCTGGTCACCGAAAAAGGTATCCCAGGTACCGATATCAAAGTTGAAACCAACAAAGGCGTCGTTTCCCTGTCGTCCACCGTTGCAGTCACCGACGCTCAGAAAACCACCGCCGTGGCGATCGCCAAGAAAATCAAAGGCGTCAAAGCGGTCTCCGCTGACGGCCTGAAAGCCGAGTAAGGCAAGGCTTCTCGCCTGGACCGGGAGAAGGTGCGGTAGACGGGCCGAGCCATACGCCTGCCGCCTCTTGAGGGTTCATGCGAACGGCCACAAGGATGTGGCCATTACAGGCCCCGGCATTCGTGTCGGGGCCTGTTCTATTCAGGAAACTAAAAGATCGCAGCCTCCAGCAGCGCCTACAGATCTACTCATTCTGCAGGCGCTGCCGAAGCCTGCGATCTTTTGATCTTCAATTACCGCGCTTGCTGGTGATCTGCACCAAGCGATTCCCCTCAAACCGCAAGTACTGATACATCCCGCCGTTCGGACCGTAAGTCCATTCCTCGACCTGAAACTCTTCCCGTCGATTGGCACTGCGCTTGTAACCGAGCAAGTCGCGGCTGACCGGCTCCCCACATTTTTGCAGCACCTCGCTGGAGCGGTCGCCGGTACTGATCAACTGGCTGCCACATCGCAAAGTATCCGCCGCCGAAGTCGGGCTCGCTGCTGCCGCCAACGTCAGTGCGAGCAGCAGCCGCTTGCCCATCACTCGGCGTCCAGATGCATCGGCGTGACGACCTTGCCGTCTTTTTCCGCTTCACCCAACTGCGCATCAATGAAGTAAACGCGGTCATCGGCCAGTTGACCCTTGTCGACCAGATAGTCCTTGATGGTGCTGGCGCGATCCTGACCCAATTCACGCAACAGCACTTCACTGGAACTCCAGAACTGGATCACGTCGGCCCGCATTTTTGCGCTGCGTTCTTCTTTGCCCAGGTCTTTCCACTCGGCAGGCGGCTGGGTTTTCAGGCGTGTGCGGTAAATTCCTTCCAGCAACGGCCCTTTCTCGCTGTCGGGCACCTCCAGCAAACCAGCCCTGGCCGGCACCTTGTCGCCTCGGCGCTGGAGTATTTTGTAGTAGTTGTACTGGTATTCCCGTTCCAGACGCTGCTCGGCAATCAGCGGTCCGTCGCTGCTCTTCGCGGCCGTACCTTCGATTTCCAGGCGCAGGGCCGGGCGTTCCTTGAGCGCTTTCGACAGTTTGTCCAGGGCGCCTTCGGCGTCCTTGCTCAAAACGCTGGAACCTGGCGCGAACGACACGCTGCCCAGATCTTCCGAACCGCCACCGGCGACCAATCCTCCGATGAGTTTGAACGGTGCGGCGGCGGCCTTGACGATCAGGTTGCGCAACGTCTGCCAGACAATCGGCATGACGCTGAACTGCGGGTTGTTGAGGTCGCCGGTCACCGGCAGTTCGATGGAAATCTTGCCGTCGACGTCCTTGAGCAGGGCAATCGCCAGTTTCAGCGGCAGGCTCACGGCGTCGGGGCTGTCGACCTTTTCACCCAGTTGCAGTTGCTCGACCACCACTTTGTTGTCGGCCTTGAGCTGGCCTTTGGTGATTCGGTAATGCAGGTCGAGGTTCAACCGGCCCTTGCGGATGCGGTAGCCGGCGAATTTGCCGGAGTACGGCGTCAGCGTGGTCAGCTCCACGCGTTTGAAACTGGTGGCGATGTCGAGGCTGGCCATCGGATCGAACGGGTTGACCGCACCTTTGATGGTCACCGGTGCATAGCGGTCGACCTTGCCTTTGACGTCGACACTGGCCGGCTTGGCCTGGCGACTGTCGATGGTGCCGATTTGCCCGTTGAGTTGCTGGATCGCGGTGGCGAAGTTCGGCGTCAGGCTGAAGTCGGCGAAGTTGGCCGAGCCGTCGTTGATGGCTATGCCGCCGATGTGAATGCCCAACGGTTTTTCTTTGCTGGCAGCGGGTTTGGCTGCGGCAGATTTGGCGCCGGTGTCGGCCGGTTGCGGGATCAACAAGTCATCAACGTTAGTGGTGCGGTCATCGTTGATCATGAAGCGCACGTAGGGTTGCAGCAGGTTGACCTTGTCGATCGACAGGCTGTCGCCATGCTGATAGTTCAGGCCTTCGACCACCACCTGCTGCCACTTGAGGAAATCGCGGGTTTTCAGGGTGTCGAGGGTGTGCAACTGATCGACCTGGGCACGACCGGTGACGTTGAACGCCAGTGGCTCGGTGCTTTTCAGGTTGACGGCCAGATCACTGCCAAGCATGCCGCTGCGCAGTTCCAGGCGAATGAACGGGCTGATGTAGGACTGGGCGATGCGCAGGTCAATGTCCTTGGTCTGCACATTCAGTTTGGCGCTGACCGGCGCCAGATTGACCTCGCCATCGGCCGTGAGCTTGCCTTGCTTGCCCACGCCTGTGTCGAGCCTGAGCAAGAAGGGCGAGCCATTGAGGCTGTCGAATTTCTGCAGGTCGAGATTCAGCGGCCCCAGTTCCAATGCCACGGCGGGCTGAGCCTTGCGGTCTGCCAGGTGTACTTGGTAATCGCGTAGCTGGACGTCGTTGAGCAGTACCTGCCAGGGCTTGCTTGGGGCAGCTTCGGTTTTCGGCGAGTCGGCGGCAGCCGGTGTGCTGGCCGGTTCGGCGTTGGCTTTGGCGGCCGGCTTGGAGGGCTGGCTGGCGAACAGTTTCTGCCAGTCGAGTTGGCCATCGGCTTCCAGCGCGGCCCAGGTTTCCAGCTTGTGGCTGCGGATCTTGCCGACCACCACTTGTTGCTTGGCCAGATCGACGGTGGTTTCGCTGACGTCCAGACGCTCAAGCTTCACCAGCGGTCGTCCGTCTGGTGCCTTGATGGCGAAGGGCGCGATGGTGGCCGAAAGATTGCTCAGCAGCAGTTCGGTTTCTTTGGACAGATTGAGTTTGTAGTCGGTGCTGATGCTCATGACACCGCTTTCGAGGTCCAGGGGGACGGCGTCGCGCACATACGGCCAGAAAGCTTTCATTTTGCCGTCGGTAATTTTCAACTTACCTTCGGAGGCAATCGGGATCAGGCTGAAGTTACCGGTCCAGTCGATCTGCCCGCCGTTGGGGCCGATGGCAACCAGGGTCATGTCGGCGCTGTCTTCGGGCAGGGTGCTGAGGTTTTTCAGCTCGAAATCGAGGGTGTCATAGAGGAATTCGATGGGCTCGCTGGGGCGCGCATCCTGGAAGTGCACGGCGCCACCGGCGAGTTTGATGCGGTCTATACGCAGCGGAAACGGCTTGGCGTCCGGGTCAGCGGGGGTTGGTTCGCTGGCCGGTATCTTGAACAGCCCAAGCAGGTTGAGTTTGCCGTCTTTGCTAAAAAGGATTTCGGTTTTGGACTTGTCCAGTTCGATTTCCGACAGATGTAGCGCCTTGGTCCAAAGGCTGTCGAGTTGCAGGTTGGCGTACAGGCGCTCGAAGCCAATCTGTTCCTTGCCCGGCTCGCCAATGTTCAGGCCCCAAAGGGTTACTTCGAGGCTGAACGGGTTGAGTTCGATCCGCTGAAGCGTGGCGGGGGTCGTGGCGTAATTGGCCAACTGCTGGTTGGCGATGCGCAAGGCGATGCCCGGCAAAATCAGAAAGCCCAGCAAGCTGTAAAGGGCCAGAGCAGTCAACAAGGCGCCGATGGCGCGAATCAATCCTTTGTACATGCGTGGCTTCATCTGTCTGAATCGGAGTGCCTTGGAGTATGGCACGCGATTCCGGTTCCGAAGCAAACAGCCTGTTCAGGTTTTTCAGATTTGTCTGACAGAGATCAAAGCTGCAGGATCAGGGTTTTCAGTGGCGGCTGTTGATCCATGGACGGGAAATCGGCGCCTGGTTTCATCACCGTCCACTCACGCACTGGCCGGCCGGCTTTCTCGGCGCATCGCAAAACCTGTTCACGCCAGTCGTCCATGCTGACTTTTGCCAGGTTGTTGCAGCAGATCAGCACGCCATTGTCGGCGGTGGTCAGCAGCGCGGGTTTGAGCAGGCTCTGATAGTCGCGCAGCAGGTCGACGGTACCGAACGCACTCTTGGCCCAGGCCGGTGGATCGAGCAGCACCAGATCGTACTGGCGCTGTTCGAGGCGCTGATAGCTCGGCAGCTTTTGCCCGCGACGCTGGCTGATGGGCAGTCCGGCGAGTTGGCGAATGGCCGGGAAGTAGTCGGACTGGATGAACTCCATGGTCGGCAACTGCGGGTTGAGCAGGCCGTTTTCACGACCGACCGCCAGGTTACCTTCGGCGAAGTCCAGGTTGCACACCTCGCGGGCGCCACCGGCCGCCGCACTGAGGCCAACACCACAGGTGTAGGCAAACAGGTTGAGCACACTTTTGTTCTTGCTGTGATCCTTGACCCAGCCACGGGTGTTGCGCAGGTCGAGGAACAGCAGCGGATCCTGCCCGGCGTGACGGCCGCGAACGCGGTAATTAAGGCCCCACTCGTGGCCGACCAGATCCTGCAACGCCGCTTCGTCGGCGCGGTAGACGATGTCTTCGCGGTCGATGCGCGAGTTGCCACGGGAGCGGTCGTTGTAGACCAGCAGGGTTTCCAGGCCCAAATGGTTGTTGACCATTGCGTGCAGATGCAGCAGGTCTTCGCGTTCCAGCGATTGATGGAAACTCTGCACCATCAGTTGCGGGCCGTAACGGTCGATAGTCAGGCCGCCAGCGCCTTCCTGGCTGCCGTGGAACAGGCGATAGCAGTCGGTGCCCTGGCTGTGCAGCTCGGCGAGCAGGTCCTGGCGATGATCGAGGGCGGCGCGCAGCGCCTGATTCAAGGAAGACATGCTGAGCGCCTTGCAGGAGGTAATTTGGCGCGGGAGTTTAACAGTTACTTAGCTGCAAGCTTCAAGCTTCAAGCTTTTAGCTCTGTGCATCAGGTCAATAAGCCCATGCGTCGCCTGGCCCGTTGCACCGAACCATTGCGCACCGCCCAGCGCAACATGGGCGCACTGCGATTGACGCTGGCGCGGATCAGTTTGCGTTGCAGCGGGCTCTGGCGGACGTCGAGCATGTCACTGGCCCAGTCCGGCAACAGGTCGATGCCAGCCTGCATCATCAGTCCGCCGAAAGGCCTGGCCAGGCGGCTAGGCGACGGCGCATTCAACAACAGTCGCAACACTTCCCGACTGCGCTCATCGCACAGCAATTGTGGGCGGATGCGTTCAAGGTATTCGGAAATTTCCCGCCGCGAGCGCGGCACATTCCTGGCCCCCAGGCGTTCTGCGACCAAGGCAATTTCCGCGTAATAGCGGTCCTGATTCAATAGCGACAAATGCGGATTGCGATAGCGCAAATGGGCGGCGAGGAAATTGCTGACCTCGGCCACGTGCACCCAGGTCAACAGGTCCGGATCGCTGGCGGCATAGGCGCGGCCGTCTGGCGCGGTGCCGGTGACTTGCAGGTGAATGGTGCGAACTTTTTCGATCAGCCAGTCGGCGTCCTGTCGCGAGCCGAACGTGGTGCCGGAAATGAACTGCCCGGTGCGGCGTAACCGGCCGAGCATGTCCTCGCGAAAATTCGAGTGGTCCCAGACGCCGGCCAGGGCCAACGGATGCAAGGCTTGCAGCATCAAAGCGCTGATGCCACCGATGAGCATGCTGCTGAAGTCACCGTGAACTTGCCAGCTCACGGAATCAGGGCCGAACAGCCCCGGATCGCCCTTGGGGTTCTCCAGATCGAGCTTGCCCAGCGACAGACCGGTCAGGCTCATGATTTGGGTTTCAATGCGGGTGCGGATGAATTCCATGAAGACTCGCGGTGAAGGAGGGGCGCGGCCGTTGGCCGCGCCCGGGGCTCTACTGATTCAGGCGTTTATCGATCAAGCCTTGTACCACGCTCGGGTCGGCCAGGGTCGAGGTATCGCCCAGACTGTCGAGCTCGTTGCAGGCGATCTTGCGCAGAATACGCCGCATGATCTTGCCCGAACGGGTTTTTGGCAACGCTGGCGCCCACTGGATCAAATCCGGTTTGGCAAAGCTGCCGATTTCCTTGCTGACCATCGCCAGCAATTCTTTCTTCAGCTCGTCGCCGGCGTCGACGCCGTTCATGGGCGTGACGAAGGCGTAGATACCCTGGCCCTTGACGTCGTGTGGGTAACCGACCACGGCCGCCTCGGCGATGCTGTCGTGCAACACCAGGGCACTTTCCACTTCGGCGGTGCCGATGCGGTGCCCGGACACGTTGATCACGTCGTCGATGCGCCCGGTGATCCAGTAATCGCCATCTTCATCCCGGCGTGCGCCGTCACCGGTGAAGTAATACCCGGGGTAGGGCTTGAAGTAGGTGTCGATCATCCGTTGCGGATCGCCATAGACGCTGCGGATCTGCGCCGGCCAGCTGGATTTGATCGCCAGCACGCCACTGCCGGCGCCTTTGATTTCCTTGCCCTGTTCGTCGAGCAATACCGGTTGCACGCCGAACATCGGTTGCGTGGCACAGCCGGGTTTGATCCGTTGCGCGCTCACCAGCGGGCTGAGCATGATGCCGCCGGTCTCGGTCTGCCACCAGGTATCGACAATCGGGCAGCGCTCTTCACCGACCTCATGGAAGTACCACTCCCACGCTTCCGGATTAATCGGCTCACCGACGGTGCCGAGCAATCTGACGCTGGCGCGGGAGCTTTCCTTCAACGGTTCCGGACCTTCACGCATCAGTGCGCGCAAAGCGGTGGGCGCGGTGTAGAAAATGTTCACCTTGTGCTTGTCAATCACTTGCCAGAAGCGCGAGGTGCTTGGGTAGCTGGGCACGCCTTCGAAGATCAGCGTGGTCGCGCCATTGGCCAGTGGCCCGTAGACGATGTAGCTGTGGCCTGTTACCCAGCCGACATCGGCGGTGCACCAGAACACTTCGCCGTCGCGGTAGTCCAGTACGTACTTGAAGGTCATCGCCGCCTGCAGCAAATAACCGCCGGTGGTGTGCAGCACGCCTTTGGGTTTGCCGGTGCTGCCGGAGGTGTAGAGGATGAACAGCGGGTCTTCGGCATCCATGGGTTCCGGCGGGCAGTCGTCGCCGACATCGCGCAACGCCTGGTGATACCAGATGTCCCGGCCTTCAACCCAGTTCACCTGATTCTGTGTGCGCTCGACCACGACCACGGTGCTCACGTCCGGACAGCTTTGCAGCGCCTTGTCGACGTTCTGTTTCAGCGGCACGAACTTGCCGCCGCGCACGCCTTCATCGGCGGTGATCACGGTACGGCAGTCGGCGTCGAGAATCCGGTCGCGCAGTGAATCCGGGGAGAAACCGCCGAACACCACCGAATGCACCGCACCGATGCGGGTGCAGGCGAGCATGGCGTAGGCCGCCTCAGGAATCATCGGCATGTAGATGCACACCCGGTCGCCTTTCTTCACGCCACGGCTTTTCAGCACATTGGCCAGGCGGCAGACGTGGTGATGGAGTTTTTTGTAGGTGATCTGGGTGGATTCGGCGGGGTCGTCGCCTTCCCAGATGATTGCGATCTGATCACCGCGTTTTTCCAGGTGCCGGTCAATGCAGTTGTAGCTGACATTGAGTTTTGCGCCGGCAAACCAGCTGGCTTCACCGGTTTTGAGGTTGTAGCGCTGGACGGTGTCCCACGGTGTGCTCCAGTCGAGGAAGCGGGTGGCCTGTTCAGCCCAGAACGTACTGGGGTGGTCGATGGATTCACGGTACAGGCGCTGGTAGTCGTCTTGACTCAATTGTGCAGCCCGGCGGACGGCATCGGCTTTGGGGAACGTGCTGATATCGAACATGACGGTTCCTTCTTCTTGTTTTGCGACAAGATCTAAAGATGCGCCGAGTGAACAACGGGTTCAAGTCGTAGACAAAACAACTGTGGGAGCGAGCCTGCTCGCGATGGCGGTATAACATTCAACAGAGTTGTCGACTGTCAGACCGCTTTCGCGAGCAGGCTCGCTCCCACAGGGTGTTGCGGTATTGCTACAAGTCAGCCGCGGTGGCGACCACGGAAATAGTTGATCAAGCCTTGGGTCGACGGGTCGTCAGCCGGCGTTTCCTCGCTGCCGACCAGGCGGTTGTAGACGCCTTTGCCCAGTTCCTTGCCCAGTTCCACGCCCCACTGGTCGAAGGCGTTGATGCCCCAGACCACGCTTTGCACGAAGACTTTGTGTTCGTACATCGCCACCAATGCGCCGAGACGACGCGGGCTGATGCGCTCGACCACCAGGGTGTTGCTCGGACGGTTGCCCGGGATCACCTTGTGCGGCGCGAGTTTCTGCACCTCGTCTTCACTCATGCCTTTTTCACGCAGCTCGGCTTGGGCCTCCGCCAGGGTCTTGCCAAGCATCAGCGCCTGGCTTTGCGACAGGCAGTTGGCGTATAGCCACTGGTGATGGTCGGACACCGGGTTGAAGCTGACGATCGGCACGATGAAGTCAGCCGGGATCAGTTGGGTGCCCTGGTGCAGCAGCTGGTGATAAGCGTGCTGGCCGTTGCAACCGACGCCGCCCCAGATCACTGGCCCTGTGTCGGTGCTGACTGCTGTGCCGTCCTGGCGCACGCTCTTGCCGTTGGATTCCATGTCCAGCTGTTGCAAGTGCTTGGTGATGTTACGCAGGTAGTGGTCGTACGGCAGGATCGCATGGCTCTGCGCGCCCCAGAAGTTGCCGTACCACACGCCAAGCAACGCCAGCAGCACTGGCATGTTTTGCTCGAACGGGGCGCTCTGGAAGTGCTGGTCCATGGTGTAGGCACCGGACAGCAGCTCCTTGAAGTTCGACATGCCGATGGCCAGGGCAATCGGCAATCCGATGGCCGACCACAGCGAGTAACGACCGCCAACCCAGTCCCACATCGGGAAAATGTTTTCCTCGCGGATACCGAAGGCCACGGCGGCGGCGTTGTTGCTCGACACCGCGATGAAGTGACGATACAGCTCGGCTTCCGAACCACCCTGTGCCAGATACCAGGCGCGGGCGGCCTGGGCGTTCTTCAGGGTTTCGAGGGTGTTGAAGGATTTCGACGAGACGATGAACAGCGTGGTCTCGGCGCGCAGTTTCATGGTCAGCTCGTGGAACTCGCTGCCGTCGATGTTCGCCAGGTAGTGGCAACGCACGCCTTTTTGCGCGTAGGACAGCAAGGCTTCGGACACTAGCTCCGGGCCGAGGAACGAGCCACCGATACCGATGTTCACCACGTCGGTGATCGGCTTCTCGGTGTAACCGCGCCACAGACCGTCGTGGATGCGGCCCACGAGGTCGGTGATCTGGTTCAGCACCTTGTGTACTTCCGGCATCACGTTGACGCCGTTGACCGACAGCTTGTCGCCAACCGGACGGCGCAGCGCCGTGTGCAGGGCCGGGCGACCTTCGGAAGCGTTGACGATTTCGCCATCGAACAGTGACTTGATCGCGCCCTGGAGGTCGACTTCATTGGCCAGGCCCACCAGCAGGTTGCGGGTCTCGGCGTTGATCAGGTTCTTCGAATAGTCGAGAAACAGGCCGCAACTGCTGAGGGTGAATTGGGTAAAGCGCTGCGGGTCGGCATTGAAAGCCTCGCGCATGCTGAAATCCTGCATGGCTTGGCGGTGGTCATTCAACGCTTGCCAGGCGGGCAGAGCGGTCACGTCGTGAGGAGTGCGGTAATACGCCATCGCTGCGGGTTTCCTTTTTACTTGAACGGCCTTTTGAACACTAAAAATCCCGGAGCGCTATGGGTGGGCGTCCCGGTTAACTGCGTCGACACGAATTCATGGCGCAGGGCGAATACAGTAAACCCCGCGCAGAGATCTGTCTTGACTTTGTCTGACCTGAATCCGGTACTTTTTTAACATCGAAGTTAGGAACGGTCCGACAAACGGGACGAGACAGGGTTGGGTCAGGCGACTTGGGCTGGCACGGATGCCTTTTGCAGGAACCAGCAGCTGGCTCCTGCAAAAGGCAATGTGCTGTTTAGAGGGGGGAGTCGAGGTTCAGGTGCAGGTTGTCGATCAACCGTGTGGTTCCGAGGAATGCCGCCACCAGGATCACCAAGTCCCGATCCTCGACTGTCGCCGGGCGCAAGGTCAGTGCATGGCGAATTTCCAGGTAGTCCGGACGCAAGCCTGCGGCTTCAAGCTGCTGGATTTTCGCGTTGATCAGCGCCGGGAAATCCCGCTCACCTTGCTTGATCGAGTCGGCAATCTCGCTCAACGTGCGATAAACCACCGGCGCCACGGCACGATCTTCTTCGCTGAGGAAACCATTGCGCGACGACAGCGCCAGGCCATCGGCCGCACGTACGGTCGGCTCGCCGATGATCTGGATCGGCATGTTCAGGTCATGGACCAGCGCGCGGATCACTGCCAGTTGCTGGAAGTCTTTCTGACCGAAAATCGCCAGGTCCGGCTGGACCATGTTGAATAGCTTGCTGACCACCGTTGCCACGCCTTCGAAATGACCCGGACGGCTGGCGCCGCACAGGCCTTCGGACAGTTGCGGGACGCTGACGCGGGTCTGGCCGGCCATGCCGTCGGGGTACATCTCTTCAACGGTGGGCGCGAATAACAGGTCGCAACCGGCTTCGAGCAGTTTTTCCTGATCGGCCAGGAGGGTGCGCGGGTACTTGTCGAGGTCTTCGCCGGCGCCGAATTGCAGCGGGTTGACGAAAATGCTCGCGACCACGAAATCCACCCGCTGGGTGGCCTTGGTAATCAGCGCGACGTGACCGCTGTGCAGGTTGCCCATCGTCGGCACGAAGCCGATGCGCTTGCCTTCGCTGCGGGCACGGGCCACGGCGGCCCGCAGTTCGCGTACGGTTTTTACGGTGTTCATGCAGAGAATCCGTGTTCGATGCCTGGGAAAGTCGCCGCTTTGACTTCGCTGACGTAAGCACTCAATGCCGCGTGAATGCTTTCCTGGCCGGTCATGAAGTTCTTTACGAATTTCGGTACGCGGCCAGTGATGGACAGGCCCAGCATGTCGTGCAGGACCAGAACCTGGCCGTCGGTGCGATTGCCGGCGCCAATGCCGATCACGGGGATTTTCACCGCCTGGGTAATTTCTTCGGCCAACTCGCTCGGTACACATTCGAGCAGCAGCATGGCCGCGCCGGCCTGTTCCAGCGAAATCGCGTCGGCGCGCATCTGTCGCGCCTGGTTTTCGTTACGGCCCTGGACCTTGTAGCCACCGAGGATGTTCACCGATTGCGGGGTCAGACCCATGTGTGCGCATACCGGGATGCCGCGCTCGGCGAGCAGGCGGATCGAGTCCGCCAGCCACAATGCACCTTCGACTTTGACCATGTGCGCGCCAGCCTGCATCAACAGGGCACTGTTGGTCATGGCTTGTTCGGTGGTGGCGTAGGCCATGAAGGGCAGGTCGGCGAGAATCAACGCGTCGCTGTTACCGCGTTTGACGCAGGCAACGTGGTAAGCCATTTCGGCAGTGGTGACCGGCAGGGTGCTGTCGTGACCTTGCAAAACCATGCCGAGGGAGTCGCCCACCAGCAGCACTTCGACGCCAGCCTGATTGCAGGCGTGGGCGAAGGTCGCGTCATAGCAGGTCAGCATGGTGATTTTTTCACCTTTCTGCTTGAGGCTCTGGAGCGTGGTCAGGGTGATGGCTGGCATGTCAAAAAATCCTCGTTCAGGCGCTATGGAAACTACTGCGAGTAACGCGCGTGATTCGTCATTTACTCAGGCGCACGGTCTTTTGTCGTGCTTATAAGGCCTGGATTGCGCCCTTGTGTGCCGTGTTGGCGGCAGCGGGACGCCTATAGTCGTGATGAGAACTCGGGAAGTCAATCCGGTGTGTTACCGCATTGTTACGGGTGGGGTGTTACCGAAGGGGACTGATGCGATTCAGCAGATTCTGTAGGAACAATTCAAACCAATGTGGGAGTGAGTCTGCACGCGATGGCGGTGCATCAGTCAACAGTTCTGCTGTATGACACTCCGCTATCGCGAGCAGGCTCGCTCCTGCAGGGGATTTGCGTCAATCATCGGACAGGCGTTCCAGGCCGACGAACGGGCAGGCAGCCAGTAGATCTTTAAGGCTGCGGCCATCGGCCAGACGCAGAGTTGCAGGCGCTAGCTCAGCCAGCGGATACAGGACAAAAGCCCGTTCCTGTATGTGGTAATGAGGGACTTTGAGGCGCGGCTCATCGATCAACCGGTCGCCGAACAGCAGGATGTCGAGGTCCAGCGTGCGTGGCCCCCAGCGTTCCAGTCGCTCGCGGCCCTGGCCGTTTTCGATGGCTTGCAAGGCATCAAGCAAGGCGAGCGGGGCGAGGCTACTGTCGAGGGCGGCCACCGCATTGGTGTAGCGCGGTTGGCCCGGGAGCAGCGAGTCGCTTTGATAAAAGGCGGAAACCCCGACCAGCGACGATTGCGGTAATTGCGCCAGCGCTTCAACAGCGCTGCGCAATTGTTCGGCGGGTTCAGCCAGATTACTGCCCATGCCGATGTAGATGCGTTCCATGGATTACTCGCCCGTGGTGCTCGAAGCGCCCGCTGCGCGTTTACGCTTGGAACCGCCGCTACGACGACGCTTGCGTGGCGCGCCGCTACCTTCGTCCTTGCCGCTGAGGTCGCGGATCATGTCGCGACGTTCGCTTTCATTGGCGTCCTGATAATCCGTCCACCATTCGCCCAGGCCATCGGTCTGCTCGCCCGCGCTTTCGCGCAGCAGCAGGAAGTCGTAACCGGCGCGGAAGCGTGGATTGTCCAGCAGCAGATCGGCGCGTTTACCGCTGCGGCGGGGCAGGCGTTCCTGCATGTCCCAGATCTCGCGGATCGGCATGGTGAAGCGTTTCGGGATCGCGATGCGCTGGCATTGTTCGGCAATCAGTTCGTGCGCGGCTTCCTGCATCGCCGGAATTGGCGGCATGCCACGTTCCTGCAAGCGCAGGACGCGGGCCGGCAGGGCTGGCCAGAGCAAGGCTGCAAACAGGAACGCCGGGGTCACCGGTTTGTTCTGCTTGATGCGCAGGTCGGTGTTGATCAGCGCTTCGCTGATCAGGGTGTGGGTGTAAGTCGGGTTGTACTCCAGCGCCTCGGCACTGGCCGGGAACAGTGGGTCGAACAGTTGCAGGTCGACCAGCATCTCAAAGGTGTCCGCGGCATGGCCGGAGAGGAACAGCTTGAGCACTTCTTCGAACAGGCGGGCCGACGGAATCTCGCGCAGCATCGGTGCCAGGTCGCGGATGGGTACAGCGCTGTGTTTTTCGATGCCGAAATTCAGCTTGGCGGCGAAACGCACGGCTCGCAACATCCGTACCGGGTCTTCCTGGTAGCGCTGTTTCGGATCGCCGATCAGGCGGATCAGTTGATTGCGTATGTCGTGTACGCCGTTGGCGTAATCGAGAATCCGCTCGCTGACCGGGTCGTAATACAAGGCGTTGATGGTGAAGTCGCGGCGTTGCGCGTCTTCTTCCAGGGTGCCATAGACGTTGTCGCGCAGGATGCGCCCGCTTTCGTTACGCGAGGATTGATTGTTGTCTTCCTCTTCGTCGTTTTGCGGGTGATTGGCGCGGAAGGTGGCGACTTCGATGATCTCGCGACCAAAGTGGATGTGCACCAGTTTGAACCGGCGACCGATGATCCGCGCATTGCGAAATTCGGCCCGTACCTGTTCAGGGGTGGCACTGGTGGCGACGTCAAAGTCTTTCGGCGTGATGCCGAGCAGCATGTCACGCACACAACCGCCAACCAGATACGCCTGGTAACCGGCGCCCTGCAGGCGTTCGACGATGTTCACCGCGTAACGGCTGAATTGGCCCTTTTGCAGCGAGTGTTGACCGCTGTTGAGCACTTCAGGCGTGCTGCGAATGTGTTGCGTACGACGCTGGGGAGTACGGAATGACTGGAACAGCTTCTTCAGCATGGGATGCACTGTTTGAAGGAATGTTCGGCCAAAACAAAGAATGACCGCATGATGGGCGGGGATTCTAGCATTTAGTCGGGGGATGGTGTAGGACGCAGCAGATATGAGCTGTAAGGCGCAATGCTGTGGGGGAGGGGGGTTCTGAATCGGAGAAACTACAAGGGGAGCCGAAGCTCCCCAAGAAGTAGTTGCATGCTCTATTTTTGTTATTGGTTTCGGGCTTTTTGTTTTTGTTGAGTGCCCTCGCCATGAAGCTTTCCTTCATGACCCTCCCAATCGGGAGCCAAGAGCAAACGGATTGCTTTGGTCGCTGAATTGCAGTGATCTTCCGATCCAACCAGTACAGGCTCTGTCTTAAGACAGTTTTTGTTGTTCTCGGCCTGGTCGTGGGGCAAGCCCCAAATACAACGCCTCTCCAAAAGAATCAGTTAGCTGCGCCTCTCGCCGTCTTGTTTTTATTGTGCGTGAGTCGATTCGTCTTATTTTTATTGTCTTGTGCATTGCTTGTTATTGTTCTTGTACCAAACATATAGCAGGGTGCGTGCCAACTTTTGCGAAGCCCAGTAAAACAAGGGGTTAGGCGTGCTGATGGGGTTTGCGCAGGCCAAAAAAAGCCGGGGCTTCGTTACCGTAAGCCCCGGCTTCTGTTACGTGGAAAAACTGAGGTAACAGTTTTTTCACAAAGTCATGTGTTACCCGCACATGAGACAGGTGTGGTTCAGCTCTCGCTGGCCACCCCGGTCTTGCGCCGCGGAATTCCCAGGCGCTGACGACGTTCCCACAGGCACTTGCGGCTGACCCCGAGTTTGCGGGCCAGTTCGGTTTCGGTCATGTGGTCCTGATGCTCAAGCACGAAATGCTGGAAGTAGTCCTCCAGGGACAGGTCTTCGGTCGGCTCGTGATTGTTGTTTCCGGTGTTGCCGTTACCCTGTTGCGGGGGCAGGCCGATGAACTCGTCGTCTTCCAGATCACTCAGTTCGATGTCGATGCCCAGCAGCTCGGCAGAAATCTCCGGGCTCTCGGAAAGGATGACTGCGCGTTCGACGGCGTTCTCCAGCTCACGCACGTTGCCTGGCCATGAGTAATGACGAATGGCCTGTTCGGCATCCGGGGCGAACTTCAGGTCGGTACGGTTGATCCGTGCGCTTTGCCGCGCCAGGAAGGCATTGGCAATTTCGTTGACGTCGGCACCGCGCTCGCGCAGGGCCGGCAATTTCAGGGCAATCACGTGCAGGCGGTAGTACAAGTCTTCACGGAACTGGCCGATCTTGGCCAGGCTCTTGAGGTCACGGTGCGTCGCGGCAATCAGGCGTACATCGACTTTCTGCGACTGAACCGAGCCGACCCGGCGAATTTCACCTTCCTGCAATACGCGCAGCAGTCGGGCCTGGGCTTCCAGTGGCAATTCGCCGATTTCATCGAGGAACAGCGTGCCGCCATCGGCGGCTTCCACCAGACCCGCACGCCCGGCGCTCGCGCCCGTGAACGCGCCTTTTTCGTGGCCGAACAATTCGGATTCGATCAGGCTTTCCGGAATCGCCGCACAGTTCACCGAGATCATCGGGGCCTTGGCGCGCTTGGAGAGGTTGTGCAGGGCGCGCGCCACCAGTTCCTTACCGGTGCCGGACTCGCCCTGGATCAGAACGTTGGAATCGGTCGGTGCGACTTTACGGATCTTGCCGTACAAATCCTGCATCGGTGGGCAAGAGCCGATGATGCCGATTTCGCCGTTGCTGTTGTCCGGGCCTGATTTGGCCGCGCCATTACTGGCTTTGCCGGCAACCGGCTCACCGCTGGCTTGCACCGTTTGGCGGTCGCGCAGGATGCGCGCGACAGCCTGGAGCATTTCATCGTGATCGAAAGGCTTGGCGATGTAATCCACCGCGCCCATCTTCATCGAATCCACTGCCGAGCGCAGGCTGGCGTAACTGGTCATGATCAGCACCGGAGTGCCCTGGCCGAGTTTGATCAGCTCGGTGCCCGGAGCACCCGGCAGGCGCAGGTCACTGACGATCAGGTCGAACGTGGGAATGGTGAAACGTTCTTGTGCTTCCTGCACTGAACCGGCTTCGCTGACCTGGTACTGGTTGCGTTCCAGCAGGCGGCGCAAGGCGGAGCGGATAATGGTTTCGTCTTCGACGATCAAAATGTGCGGCATTGATTCGATACTCTCGACGGTCTCAGTTCACAGCGGACGTCGCTTCGACATTACGCGGCAATGTCACCCGGATACGGGTGCCGCGCTGGCTCTGAACATCAGCCGGGCTGTCGATGGTGATTTGTCCATAATGCTCTTCAACGATGGAATAGACCAGTGCAAGGCCCAGACCGGTGCCTTCGCCAGGATCCTTGGTGGTGAAGAAGGGTTCGAACAATCGGTCCATGATGTTCTTCGGAATACCGCTGCCTTCGTCTTCCACGATCAGGTCGACCGTGTGTTCGCCGGCTTCGCTCTTGACCCGCACCGCACTGCCTGGAGGCGAGGCATCGCGGGCGTTTGAGAGCAGGTTGATCAACACCTGAGCGAGTCGCTGCGGATCGCCCTCGACCCAGTGATCGGGGTCGCACAGGTTGTAGAACTGCACTTCGAAATTGCGCCGGTTCAGGGCCAGCAAACCGATGGCGTCCTGAGCGACCTCTGCCAGACAGACGGGCTCGTCGCTGTGCTGGTGACTGCCGGCATGGGCGAAGCTCATCAGCGACTGCACGATGCGTGATACGCGTTTGGTCTGCTCGAGGATCTGACCGCTGATCTCCTTCAACTCGCCATCGTCTTCGCGCTCTTCGCGCAGATTCTGCGCCAGGCAGGCGATACCGGTGATCGGGTTGCCGATTTCATGGGCCACGCCGGCGGCCAGTCGACCGATGCTGGCCAGGCGCTCGGAATGCACCAGTTTGTCTTCGAGCATCTGGGTTTCGGTCAGGTCTTCCACCAGCAGCACCAGGCCGCTGTTGCCCGGCGCGAGCGGTTCGTCGATCGCCGCTTTGTGCAGGTTCAGCCAACGGGTCTGGCCATCGAGGGCCAGGTGCTGCTTGTGCAAGTGCTCATCCGGAACGTTGATGAAGCCTTGCAGCAACTCCTTCCACGGATCGGCAATGGTGCTCAGGCGCGAACCGACCACGCGTTGCGCGGCGATCCCTGTCAGTTCCTCCATGGCTTTGTTCCACATGAGGATTTCCTGATCCTTGGCCAGGGAGCAGACGCCCATCGGCAACTCTTGCAGCGTCTGACGGTGGTAGCGGCGCAGGGCGTCGAGTTCGGCGGCCAGGCCGGTCAGGCGCGAGTGGTAATCCTCGAGACGGCTTTCGATGAAGTGGATGTCTTCGATCACGTAGTTTTCGCCACCGGCCTTATAAGGCAGGAAGGTCTCGACCATGTCCTGCGCCACACTCGGGCCCATCAGGCCGGAAAGGTTGGCTTCGATGCGGTCTCGCAAGCGACGCAAGGCATACGGGCGGCGCTCGTCGAAAGGCAGGTAGAGGTCGCGCAGGGCCTGTTCGACTTCCTTCTGTGCAGCCTTGGCACCCAACGGCTTGGCCAGTTGCGTGGCGAACTCCTGAGGCGAGGCGGCATGCAGTTCGCGGCGCTGCGGCCGGCGCACGTTATCCACCGCGCACGCTTCGGCGGCGCTGGCCTCTTCGGTGCTGGCATTGGTGAACAGCGAGATCAGGGTGAACATCAGCACGTTGGCGGCCAGCGAGGCGATCGCGGCCATGTGCCAACTGGTGTCATCGAGCACGTAAATCATGTTCAGCAGCGGAATGTAGAAACCCTGCAGGTTGCCGACCAACGGCAGCAGCATGGTCACCAGCCACACCAGAATCCCCGCCAGCAAACCGGCGATGAAGCCGCGACGATTGGCGGTCGGCCAATACAGGACCGAGAGCACGCCGGGCAGGAACTGCAGCGTGGCGACAAACGCGACGATGCCGAGGTTGGCCAGGTCCTGCTCCGCGCCGAGCAACAGGTAAAAGCCGTAACCGGCCATGATGATCGCGACGATCAGTGCCCGGCGTGTCCATTTCAACCAGCGGTAGATGTTGCCTTCGGCCGGAGGCTGATAAAGCGGCAGCACCAAATGGTTGAGTGCCATCCCCGACAGCGCCAGGGTGGTGACGATGATCAGGCCGCTGGCAGCAGACAATCCGCCGACATACGCCAGCAACGCCAACGCCTTGCTGTTGGCCGCAATACCAATACCCAGGGTGAAATACTCCGGGTCGGTGGTGGCGCCGAGTTTGAGGCCTGCCCAGAGAATCAACGGCACCGCCAGGCTCATCAACAGCAAAAACAGCGGCAAGCCCCAGCTCGCGCTGACCAGCGAGCGCGGGTTGAGGTTTTCGGTAAAGGTCATGTGGTACATGTGCGGCATTACGATCGCCGAGGCGAAGAACACCAGCAGCAGCGTTCGCCACGGGCCTTCCTGCAGCGGCGTGTGCAGTGCGGCGAGGGCGGTCTGGTTTTGCAGCAGCCATAGCTCCAGCTGTTGCGGGCCATCGAACACGCCGTAAAGCGCATAGAGGCCGACGGCGCCAAGGGCGATCAGCTTGATGACTGATTCGAAGGCAATCGCAAACACCAGCCCTTCATGCTTCTCGCGGGTGGCGATGTGGCGGGAGCCGAAGAAAATCGTGAACAGCGTAATCAGCGCACAGAAACTCAAAGCCACGCGATGCTGCACCGGCTCGCGGGTCAGAATGCCGATGGAATCGGCCACTGCCTGAATCTGCAACGCCAGCAGCGGCAGCACCCCGACCAGCATGAAAATCGTCGTGAGCGCACCGGCCCAGGTACTACGGAAACGGAACGCAAACAGGTCCGCCAGAGACGACAGCTGATAAGTGCGGGTGATCTTCAGGATCGGATACAGCAATACCGGCGCCAACAGGAAAGCCCCGGAGACGCCGAGATAGCTGGACAGGAAACCGTAGCCGTACTGGTAGGCCAGGCCGACGGTGCCATAAAACGCCCAGGCACTGGCGTAGACGCCCAGCGACAGGGTGTAGGTGAGCGGGTGGCGAATGATCGCCCGCGGGATCATGCCCCGTTCACTGATCCAGGCTACGCCGAACAGCACCGCCAAATACGCGGCGCTGATCAGGATCATCTGGGTCAGGCTAAAGCTCATCGGCATCTTTTTGGCTCTGCAGGATGAAGGTCACGACGATCAGGATCAGCCAGAGCAGATAAGGGCGATACCAGGCGCCAGTGGCGTCGATCCACCAATCCATGATGGCCGGGGAAAACAGATAAATCCCCACTACCAGGAGCAGGACCAAGCGATAGATGTACATCCCGGCCTCTCTTTTTTATGCGCGTGCCCGAAAACGTGCGGCGATGGTAACGGATGGGCGCGTCACTGCAAGCACGATCACCGCAGCTGTGCCTCTGGAAGACAGAGTGTGCGCGGGATCAGCGTGGCGTCCCAATGGGCGATGCCCCAGTCCAGCACTTCCCGGGGTGTGCCATGAGCCAGTTCAGCGCCGGGGTTTTGACCCAGTGCACGCAAGGCGCGCAGCAACAGCGGCGTGGCCTGGTCTTCGCTTAATGGCGGCGAACGGTAGGACTTGCCGAGTTTGTTGCCATCAGGTTGAGTAATCAGCGGGATATGCAAGTAACGCGGTTGGCGCAGGCCAAGCAATTCCTGCAGGTAGAGCTGACGCGGCGTGGAGTCGAGCAGATCGGCCCCCCGCACGATGTCGGTAATGCCTTGCCAGGCATCGTCCAGGACGACCGCCAGTTGATAGGCGTAGAGCCCGTCGCGGCGGCGAATCACGAAATCACCGACATCCCGTCCCAGGTGCTGGTGAAACTCACCTTGAACGCGGTCGATGAAGTGGTAATCCAGTTCAGGGACGCGTATGCGGATCGCGGCATCTTCGGTGCCATGCCCGGCATTGCGGCACAAACCCGGATAAATGCCATGATACGGCTCCAGTTGTTTGCGCGAGCAGGTGCAGGCGTAGGCCAGGCCGTGATTGAACAGGCGATCGAGTACTTCGGCGTAGGCGTCGTGACGGTCGCTCTGGCGAACCATCTCGCCATCCCATTCGAAACCGTAGCTTTCCAGTGCCTTGAGTATGGCTGCCTGGGCGCCGGGCTCTTCACGGGGCGGATCAAGGTCTTCCATGCGCATCAGCCAACGGCCGCCCACTGCGCGCGCGTCGAGGTACGAGGCCAGCGCTGCGACCAGCGAACCAAAGTGCAAATGGCCACTGGGGGTGGGGGCGAAGCGTCCGATGTAGGCGGGAGAGGTGGTGGCGGTCATGGGCAAGAGTTTACGCGATCAGCATTTCGTAGGAGCCGGCTTGCTGGTGATGGCGTCTTTGAAATCGCCATCGCCAGCAAGCCGGCTCCTACAAATATCATGAATGTCAGAAACAAAAACGGAGCGTTCGCACGCTCCGTTTTTCGTTCAAGTCGCAATTATTTGCCGACTTGCTTTTCCTTGATTTCCGCCAGGGTCTTGCAGTCGACACACATGTCGGCAGTAGGGCGGGCTTCCAGGCGCTTGACGCCGATTTCGACGCCGCACGACTCGCACCAGCCGTACTCTTCGTCTTCGATCAGTTGCAACGTCTTGTCGATCTTTTTGATCAACTTGCGCTCGCGATCGCGGGCTCGCAGTTCAAGGGCGAACTCTTCTTCCTGGCTGGCACGGTCTGCCGGGTCCGGGAAGTTGGCTGCTTCGTCCTTCATGTGATCAACCGTACGGTCGACTTCCTGCATCAAGTCCTGTTTCCACTTGTTCAGGACCTTGGTGAAGTGCAGACGCATGGGCTTGCCCATGTACTCCTCGCCCGGAACTTCTTTATAGGGTTCGAAGCCGCTAATCGTCGGTTGTTGCTGCTTTGCTTGGGTGGACATGAAATAGACCGCCTCTACTCTTGTAATCCATCTGCGCAGGATTGCTCCATCACCGACACCTGCCGGCCCTGCGGCTGCAAGCGGGCGAACTTACCAGATCAAATCAGACCGCGCTACTCCCGGATGTCGAGCCCGCGGCCCGTGGCGCTTGCAAATGCTGGCAAAGCGCTGTCTGGTGGCTCTGGAGTGCTGCTCAAATATTGATTTTAGTCAAACCTCGGGCGCTCGCCTGAGTCGTTTGTGGTCTGGGCCATATGGCCTCTGACCGCATTAGGTTCTCGCTCGTTCCTGCGCTTGGGTAGAATCGATTTTTTTATCCGTTGAAGGAAGGCCAATGGCTCAGTCCTACAGTGCCCGCAGTCGCGCGATCGAACCTTTTCACGTCATGGCATTGCTCGCGCGAGCCAATGAATTGCAGGCTGCGGGCCACGATGTCATCCACCTGGAAATCGGCGAGCCGGACTTCACTACTGCCGAGCCGATCATCCGTGCGGGTCAGGCCGCGCTGGAGGCGGGCCGCACCCGTTACACCGCGGCCCGCGGCATTCCTGAACTGCGTGAGGCCATTTCGGGTTTTTACCAGCAGCGTTACGGGCTGAACATCGACCCGCGCCGCATCCTCATCACGCCGGGCGGGTCCGGCGCCCTGTTGTTGGCCAGTGCCTTGCTGGTCGATCCGGGCAAGCATTGGCTGCTGGCGGACCCGGGCTACCCCTGCAACCGGCACTTTTTGCGTTTGGTCGAAGGCGCTGCCCAGTTGGTACCGGTCGGCCCGGACGTGCGGTATCAATTGACGCCGGGCTTGATCGAGCGGCATTGGGACCACGACAGTGTCGGAGCGCTGGTTGCATCGCCGGCCAATCCGACGGGGACCATCTTGACCCGGGATGAACTGGCCGGGCTGTCCAGGGCGATCAAGGAACGCAACGGGCATCTGGTGGTGGACGAGATCTACCATGGCCTGACCTACGGCACCGATGCGGCCAGTGTGCTGGAAGTCGATGACAGTGCCTTCGTGCTAAATAGTTTTTCCAAGTATTTCGGCATGACCGGTTGGCGTCTCGGTTGGCTGGTTGCACCAGAAGACGCGGTCGGCGAACTGGAGAAGCTTGCGCAAAACCTGTACATCAGCGCGCCAAGCATGGCTCAACACGCGGCATTGGCCTGTTTCGAACCGGCCACCATCAGCATTCTCGAAGAGCGCCGCGCCGAATTCGGTCGTCGTCGGGATTACCTGCTGCCGGCTCTGCGTGAGTTGGGCTTCGGGATCGCCGTCGAACCGGAAGGCGCGTTCTATTTGTACGCCGATATCAGCAAGTTCGGCGGTGATGCCTTCGCGTTCTGCAAACATTTCCTCGAAACCGAACACGTGGCGTTTACCCCGGGACTGGATTTCGGTCGCTATCAGGCGGGGCACCATGTGCGGTTTGCCTACACCCAAAGTCTGGAGCGCCTGGAAGAGGCGGTTGAGCGGATCGCTCGTGGTCTGCGGAGCTGGCAAGGCTGATGCGTTTTCATCCTCCTCTTGAAGAAGGCCGGTTGATCCGCCGTTACAAGCGTTTTCTCGCCGATATCGAAACCGTTAGCGGCGAGTTGCTGACCATTCACTGTCCAAACACCGGCTCGATGCTCAATTGTCAGGTCGAAGGCGGGCAGGTCTGGTTCAGTCGCTCAAATGACCCCAAGCGCAAGTTGCCAGGTACCTGGGAAATAGGCGAGACCCCGCACGGCCGGCATTTTTGCGTGAATACCGGTCGGGCTAACGGCTTGATCGAAGAAGCGCTGCGCGCTGGCGTGATCACTGAGTTGAACGGCTTCACCGAGCTCAGGCGAGAAGTGGCCTACGGTCAGGAAAAGAGCCGGATCGATTTTCGCCTCGACTACCCCGACGGCCCTGCCTACGTCGAGGTCAAAAGTGTCACCCTGGGGTTTGACGGTGTCGCGGTGGCGGCGTTTCCCGATGCGGTAACCCAGCGCGGCGCCAAGCACCTGCGTGAGCTGGCGCATCTGGCGCGGGACGGGATTCGTGCGGTGCAGTTGTATTGCGTGAACCTGACCGGCATCGAAGCGGTGCGTCCGGCCGAGGAAATTGACTCGGCGTACGCCGCAGCCTTGCGTGAGGCGGTTGCCAGCGGCGTGGAAGTACTGGCCTACGGCGTGAGCCTGACCCATGAAGAAATGATCGTGGATCGCCGGCTGGAAGTGCTGTTGGGCGATTAAAGACTGACCCAGAGTCCTTGGGCGTCCTCGCGGCAGGCCACACGGGTCAGCGACTGGCCCGCGCAGGGCCCGGACACACATTCGCCATCCTCAATCAGAAACAGCGCGCCGTGGGTGGCGCACTGGATCAGGCTGTTGCTGGGGTCGAGAAACTGATTCGGTGTCCACTCCAGGCCTACACCCCGGTGCGGACACCGATTGATGTATACGTAAGCCTGGCCGTTCCGGCGCACGGCGAAGAGTTTCTGGCCATCGATCTCGAAGCCGCGGCTACTGGCATCGGCCAGCTCGATGCCGGTACACAGAAATTTCATGATGTTCCTCAGGTCCCGCAATGGTGACCGGATATGTTTGTGCTTGACGTGAAAATGCGAGTAATTATCAAATGGCGGACCTGCCCAATTGAGAGCGATAGCCAGATGTGCAGGATACTTGGCTTGTCGACTCGATGCCCGGGAAACCCCTGAAGGAAGCCGTTTATGCGCCTGAGTACCCGTGTCGCTGCACTCTGTGTCGGACTCTTCGTGAGCTATCACGCCAGTGCCGACGATTTACCGCAGCGCTGGGTCAGTGCAGGGGGCGCGTTGTCGGAGTGGGTCAGCGCGTTGGGTGGCGAGTCGAAACTGGTGGGCGTCGACACCACCAGTCAGCATCCTGAATCCCTCAAGGCGCTGCCCAGCATCGGTTATCAGCGGCAGCTTTCGGCCGAAGGCGTGTTGAGTTTGCGTCCGCAGATCCTGGTCGGTACCGAAGAAATGGGTCCGCCGCCGGTGCTTTCGCAAATACGCAGCGCGGGCGTTCGGGTCGAATTGTTCTCGGCGCAACCGGATCTCTCCACTTTGCAGGGTAACCTTCAGCGTTTGGGCAAGTTGCTCGGCGCCGAAGATCGCGCAACGCAGTTGCTGGCCACTTATCAAAGGGCGCTTGAGCAGCAGAAGATCCGGGTGACCCGTGAACAACTGACGAAGCAATCCCCTGGTGTGCTTTTGGTGCTTGGTCATGCTGGCGGCAAACCGTTGATTGCCGGCAAGGACACCGCCGCCGACTGGCTGCTGCAACGAGCGGGCGGCCACAATTTGGCGACCCATACCGGCTACAAGCCGTTTTCCAACGAGTCGCTGGTGAGTCTGGATCCCGATGTACTGGTCTTTGCCGACAGGGCGTTGAGCGGCGATGCGGCGCGGGCAGCGCTGTTCAAGGAAAACCCGATTCTGGCCTCCACTCGTGCAGCCAGGAGTGGGCGGATTATCGAGCTTGATCCAACCTTGCTCGTCGGTGGATTGGGGCCACGGCTACCCGGCAGCGTGAAAAAACTGTCCGATGGTTTCTATCCGGAAGCAGAGAGTCAGTAAATTCAGGCTGACTTTTCCACAGGTAAAAAAAGACCCGGCAAGAGCCGGGTCAAATAACCGTGATTAGCCTGATGAGGAGATAATCTGAGAGTCCGAACCAAGGGCTTTCCAGAATATCGACCAGTCTCGCGACCAGTTGTGATAATCATAGCGATTCTCATTACCAAGTCAACAGCTGATTGCTCGTTCAACGACTTGGTGTCGTGCCTTACATGCAAGTCATTGAAAACCTTAGGCATTGATCTGTCGTTTTTAGTGTGCTGATTTTGCAACAAGTGCGTTCCACGGATCGCAGCCGTATCTATTCAGTTCTTGTGGCGTGATGAAATGGCTTCCAGTTGCTTGTTGAGAGCTTCTTTGCGCTCGGCTGGAATGTCATTCCAGTGCACATCCATCAGGGCGCCTTCTATCGCATACAACAACACCTTGGAAGCCCGAAACCCGCGCGTGCGCACGGCCCGATAAGCATCCACCGCCCCGAGGCGACGCAAGTCCGAAGCGCTGTGGATGCCCACGGCATGCAGCCACTGCGCCGACGTCTTGCCAAGATTTTTCAGGTGTTGCAGTTCATCATTCATCAAGCCTCCTTGCGATGGCCGAATGGTGCGTGGGCAAGCTTCTGAGGAGTGTAGCCATCAGTAGGAAAAGCGTGATTGTTTGGTCGTTTTCGATGCAAACGCTTCTAAGCGGTATCAGGCAGGCGCGTCGTTAAAATCTGCGAAACGGGCAGGGAGTGGTGGCGAAATAGTTTGAATTTAGAGTGAAACTGCCTGAAGTCCAGCGCAAGGCGGGGGCGCCGGACTTGTCAATTTACGCACGGGGTTAGCGTGTGCGGTAACGCAGTCGGGTTCCGAAGTTCATCGACATCAGAATTTCGTCGGCGCTGAGCTCCGCAGGAAAATAGGCGCCGGAGATTTGCGCGTGGGCCAGGCTCGCGCCCTCAAGCGAAGCGTTGCGGAAATCGATGCCACGCAAATCGGCGGACCGAAAATAGGCATCGGTGAAGTCGATACCGTCTGCATTCAACTCGCGCAGATCCAGGCCACGGAAGTCGCCTCCGACCATGTCGATCAGCCCTTCCTTCGGGCGTTCGTTGTTGAAGCCTGTGATGTCGTCTTTGTGCAGCAAGTCATAAAGCGGGGTGTCGAGAAGTTTCGGCTGGCTCATGTCGCATCACCTGTTGGTTTTATGACGCCAGTATAGTGCCACTATTTGGCAGCCGTGAAGCCGAAGAAGGCTTCACGGCTGAAATACTTTTTACAGCCCTGGCAGGCGTTGGCGGATTTGCTCCACTACGGTGTCGAGGGTCCCGCTTTCATTGGTCTGGACGCGCTTGCTGCAGAGAATCTCTGCTGGCGTCAGGGCTTCACGACTGGCTTGCTGGGCTTCAATGACTGCCAGTGTCGCGTCGGACGGATCGGTTTTGTCAGCCTGACGCTGCTGCAGCCAGCTCTCGATGACCGCTTGCGGGGCGTTGCAATCCAGAATCAGGAACGGTGCGCCAGTCGCTTCGGCAACTTTTGCTGCGCTGTCGCGTTGATCGCGTTTGAGGTAAGTCGCGTCGATCACCACCGGGAAGCCGGCGTGCAAAATCACCTCGGCAATTTCATGCAGGCGCTGGTAAGTGGCGGTACTGGCTTCGCTACTGTAAATGCCGGCCTGAACGTCGTTCGACACAGTCTGCTCACCGAACAGACGTTTGCGCTCTACATCGGAGCGCAGGCGAATGGCGCCCAATGCTTCCACCAGACGCATGGCCACATGGCTTTTTCCTACCGCGGAAACGCCGTGAGTGATAGCCATGAAGCGTGAAGGGATGATGCTGTAGCTTTCCGCCAGGTTCGCGTAGTTGCGGTACTGGCGCAGGCTGGTGGCGCGTTGCACAGGTGTGGCATCGGCCGGCATGCTGAACAGTGCGACCTTGGCACGCACCAGTGCGCGGTAGGCTTTATAGAAGTTCAGCAGTTCCAGGCCCTGATAGTCGCCGGTCAGCTCCAGGTATTGGCTGATGAAGCGTCGTGCCAGGCATTTCAGGCCGCGGTCTTCCAGGTCCATCGCGAGGAACGCGCTGTCGGCGTAGACGTCGGTAAAGCGGAAGGGTTCGTTGAACTCGATGCAGTCGAAGATCACCACGTTGCCGTCGATCACCGTGGCGTTACCCAAATGAATGTCGCCATGGCATTCGCGGATGAAGCCGTCGACCTTGCGTTGTGCCAGCAGTGGCTTGAGGCGTTCGAAGCTGCTCTCGGCCCAGGCTTGCAAAGCGTCGAGTTGCTGCAGGTCAGCCTTGTCGCTGAGGAACGGCAAGATCTGTTCAAAGTTCTGGCGCACGGGGGCCATCACGCTGTCCGGGGTGCCGGCTTCATGCTCGGCCGGGACCTTCGGTGCGTTGAGGTGGAAGCGGGCGATTTGCGCCGCCAGCTCGTCGACGTGTGCGGTAGTCAGTTCGCCGTTGGCTTGCAGGGTGCTGAGCAACCCGGTCTGGGGGAACTGGCGCATTTTCAGTACGTATTCGATGGCCGGGCCGTCACCGCCCAGTTGAGGCGCTTCGGCGCTGCCAGTCACCGGCAACACTTCCAGGTAAAGATCATCGGTCAGGCGCTGGTTCAGGCGCAGTTCTTCGCCACAGAAATGCTTGCGCGCTTCCAGGGTCGTGAAGTCGAGAAAACCAAAATTCATCGGTTTCTTCACTTTATAGGCAAAGTCGCCAGTCAGCAGTACCCAGGAAATGTGGGTCTCGATGAGCTGGAACCCGTTTACGGCATGCGGGTAGAGGGCCGGGTTTTGCAGGGCGGCGATCAGGGACTGGCTCACGGGCGATCCTTCAGAGTCTGGAAAAATTCAGGCCGTCATTATGGCGTCTAGCCAGCCTAACGCAAACTCGGAGGGCTCCTGTTGAGTATGAATAAAGTGCGTATAATCCGCCGCCATGACTCGTACCCGAACTCCCCGTACCCCCAAAAAACCACCTTCCCGAGGCTTGCGGCCTTGGCTGGGCTGGGCCCTTAAACTCAGTCTGGTCGGCCTTGTGGTGCTGGCCGGATTCGCCGTTTATCTCGATGCCATCGTGCAGGAGAAGTTCTCCGGCAAGCGCTGGACGATTCCGGCCAAGGTTTACGCGCGTCCGCTTGAACTGTTCGTCGGACAAAAGCTGAGCCGGGACGACTTTCTCACCGAGCTTGATGCCTTGGGCTATCGCCGTGAAAGTGTAAGCAATGGCCCCGGCGCGGCGGCGGTCAACGGCAATACTGTCGACTTGAATACCCGTGGCTTCCAGTTCTACGAAGGTATGGAAAAGGCACAGCCGGTGCGCGTGCGTTTCTCCGGCGACTATGTCGCTGAACTCTCGGCGACGAACGGTTCCAAGCTCTCCGTGGTGCGCCTGGAGCCGCTGCTGATCGGCGGGATTTATCCGAAGAACCTCGAAGACCGCATTCTGATCAAAATCGACCAGGTCCCGCCGTATTTGCTGGAAACTCTGGTCGCCGTGGAAGATCGGGATTTCTATAGCCACTGGGGTGTTTCGCCCAAGTCGATTGCGCGAGCCGTCTACGTCAACACCTCTGGCGGCAAGATGACCCAGGGCGGCAGTACGCTGACGCAACAACTGGTGAAGAATTTCTACCTGACCAGCGAACGCAGCCTGAGCCGCAAGCTCACTGAAGCCATGATGGCGATGTTGCTGGAGCTGCATTACGACAAACGAGAAATTCTTGAGGCTTACCTCAATGAAGTGTTCGTCGGTCAGGATGGCCAGCGTGCGGTGCATGGTTTCGGTCTGGCCAGCCAGTTCTTCTTCGGGCAGCCATTGTCCGAACTGAAGCTGCATCAAGTCGCGATGTTGGTGGGCATGGTCAAGGGGCCGTCTTACTACAACCCGCGCCGCAATCCAGAGCGGGCGCTGGAGCGGCGCAATCTGGTGCTTGATGTGCTTGAGCAACAAGGTGTTGCCAGCGCCGAGCAGGTCGCTGCCGCGAAGAAAATGCCGTTGGGAGTGACAACGCGAGGCAAATTGGCGGACAGCTCTTTCCCGGGCTTCCTTGACCTGGTCAAACGTCAATTGCGTGAAGACTATCGCGACGAAGATTTGACCGAAGAAGGCCTGCGAATCTTCACCAGTTTTGACCCGATCCTGCAGATGAAGGCCGAGGCGTCGGTCAACGACACCTTCAAGCGCCTTTCCGGGCGCAAAGGCTCTGAAAACGTGGAAGCGGCCATGGTCGTGACCAATCCGGAAACCGGTGAGGTTCAGGCCATGATCGGCAGTCGCCAGGCCAGTTTTGCCGGGTTCAACCGCGCACTGGATGCTGTGCGGCCAATCGGCTCGCTGATCAAGCCGGCGGTCTATCTGACAGCGCTTGAGAAACCGAGCCAATACACATTGACCAGCTGGCTGTCGGACGAGTCGTTCTCGGTCAAAGGTGCGGACGGCCAGGTCTGGAAACCGCAAAACTACGATCGCCGTTCCCACGGTACTGTCTTCCTTTATCAGGGCCTCGCGCATTCGTACAACCTGTCGACTGCGCGTCTCGGTCTCGCGGTGGGTGTGCCGAATGTACTCAAGACCCTGGGGCGCCTGGGTGTGAGTCGCGAATTTCCGGCCTTCCCGTCGATGCTGTTGGGCGCGGGCGGCATGACTCCGATTGAAGTCGCGACCATGTACCAGACGCTCGCCAACGGCGGCTTCAACACGCCAATGCGCGGGATTCGCAGTGTGCTGACGGCGGAGGGCGAACCGCTCAAGCGTTATCCGTTCCAGATTCAGCAGCGTTTCGACCCGGCATCGATTTACCTGGTTCAGAGCGCCATGCAGCGGGTCATGCGTGAAGGAACCGGCAGTTCGGTTTACAACGTGTTACCAAAAACCTTGACCCTGGCGGGCAAGACGGGGACCAGTAACGACTCCCGGGACAGTTGGTTCGCCGGTTTCAGCCAGGACTTGCTGGCGGTGGTCTGGTTGGGCCGCGATGACAACGGCAAGACGCCATTCACCGGTGCAACCGGCGCATTGCAGGTCTGGACCAGTTTCATGCGCAAGGCCGACCCACTTCCCCTGGACATGCCGCAGCCGGACAATATCGTTCAGGCCTGGGTCGATTCGCGAACCGGGCAAGGTTCCGATGCCGGTTGCCCGGGTGCCGTGCAGATGCCGTATATTCGCGGCAGCGAACCGCCTCCAGGCCCCGCATGTGGTGGTGAAAACCCAGCAGAGTCGGTGATGGATTGGGTCAAAGGCTGGATGAATTAAGCAAAGAGGGTTTCAAGTGAACAAGTGGTTGATTCCAGCGGTTGCCGCCGTAGCTTTGCTCAGCGGTTGTTCCTCCGTACAGCGTGGTTCGATTCCGGTTGTGGATTCCGGTACCGCGGTTTCCAACAGTGAGCGCGTTTCGGCGAATGGTGGATACCGTCAGACGACGGTAAAACGTCCTGTGCAATCTCAGCCTCAGGCAATTCCACAAGGCGATTCCGGCGTCGTTGTGATGGTGCCGGGTGGCGGTGCAACAACGTCGACGCCGATCAGCACCACGCCGATTACGCCAGGCCCGATTACACCGGGGCCGATTGATACCTCGCCGGTTCAGTCCGCGCCGATCAACCAGGGCAGCTACAGCATGCCTTCAACGCCGAGCGGGATTCCTTCGGCCAGCTCTGGCGGCTTGTCCGCTGACGAGCAACTGGACGGTCCGGTCCTCGCGCTGTTGACCACGGCTCAGCAGCAACAGGCCGGCGGTGACCTGAACGGTGCGTCGTCAAGCCTGGAGCGCGCCCAGCGAGTTGCCCCGCGTGAGCCACAAGTGCTTTATCGGCTGGCGCAAGTGCGTATGGCTCAAGGTGATGCGCCACAGGCCGAGCAATTTGCACGTCGGGGTCTGACGTTCGCCAATGGTCGCCCGGCGCTTCAGGCCAGCCTGTGGGAATTGATCGCCCAGGCGCGTGAGAAACAGGGTGATTCCGCTGGTGCCGCACTGGCCCGTCAGAAAGCCAAGGTTACTTCGTAATGGATGCACGCTTTCTTAAAATCGCCGATCAGTTGCTGCTGATCGAGCGTGAGTTGCGGGTGCAAGGCTGGTGGGACGACGTCCCGCCATCCGCTGAGGCGCTCTCCAGCGTTGAACCCTTTTCGGTTGATACGCTGGACTTTGAGCAGTGGCTGCAATGGATTTTCCTGCCGCGCATGAAAGCGATCCTGGAGCAGGATCTGCCGTTGCCGAATGCATCGGGAATTCAGGAAATGGCTGAAATGGTTTTCGCTGGCCGTAATGTCCAGGGCAAGGATCGGCAGCTGCAGGTATTGCTCAAAGAATTCGACCTGCTAATAACCGCTTCCCGCTAACGTCCGTCCTTTGTAGGCGTTTGTAGGGGTTATTGGCAATTTTGCGCGATCTGCTTATGCGTTTCGTCAATGCGCTCCTGCCGCTGTGCGTCGTCCAGGCGGCGCAGCTCTCCTTCCACTTCCTCCCTGAGACGCGGGTTGTTCTGCAACTGCGCCAGGTTCGTTCGCGCCTGTTCACAAAACACTTTCAATTCAGCTTGCTGCCGGGCGACCTGCTTTTTGACGCTCTTGTCGATGGCCTGTTGATCGCCAATGGCACCACCGGGTGTGGGAGCGGGCGGTTTGCCCACGGGTGGCGCGGGCGTAACGATGGTCGTGGCTGGCTGGCCTTGGGGCGGTTGCGCATCGAAATGGGTAACGCCCTGGGCGTCGACCCATTTGTAAATCTGCGCGGCCATGGACAACGGGCTGATGGCGACCAACAGGCCGGCGATGTAGAAGTGCGTACGCATGCCAATTCCTAGTCAAAAGTTGCGCAATTGAAGCTAACACACATGGGATTTATAGGTTTTTTCTTGCGTTCTCATGCGGTTACTAGAATAAAGCACATAGACGGCTTGACTTGCGAAGGGCGAAACAGAAGAATCCAAAGTCCGCTGTACAGGGACTGCCAGAAGCAGACCCTCTCAGCAGATCATGAGGCGCACATCCGCGCCGACCTGTTACACCCGCAACGCGTTACCTCGCGCTGGGTGGGAGAAGCCCGCAACACTTGGGACGATCCCAATACTTGCTCAGTCAGTGCTGACGTAGTCGGCGACCACCGTCGCTCATGCTCTGCAGAGAAGTAAACCTATTAAGACCCGTCCCATTTTCGTGGGCGGTATTCTGGCGTTTTAGAGGTGAGCAACGTGGAGCTTTTATCTGGCGGTGAGATGCTCGTCCGCTTTTTGCGTGACGAAGGCGTCAAATATATCTACGGGTACCCGGGTGGTGCTCTTCTTCATGTCTACGATGCCTTGTTCAAAGAACCGGAAGTGACCCACATCCTGGTTCGTCACGAACAAGCGGCTACCCATATGGCTGACGGCTACGCCCGTGCCACCGGTAAAGCCGGTGTGGTACTGGTGACTTCCGGTCCTGGCGCCACAAACGCCATCACCGGTATCGCCACGGCCTACATGGACTCCATTCCGATGGTCGTGATTTCCGGCCAGGTGCCGAGCACCATGGTCGGTACCGACGCCTTCCAGGAAACCGACATGATCGGTATCTCCCGGCCGATCGTGAAGCACAGCTTCATGATCAAACACGCGTCGGAAATCCCGGACGTCATGAAAAAGGCATTCTACCTGGCGCAATCCGGTCGTCCGGGGCCAGTCGTTGTCGATATCCCGAAAGACATGACCAACCCGGCCGAGAAGTTCGAATACGTCTTCCCGAAAAAAGCCAAGTTGCGCTCCTACAGCCCGGCCGTTCGCGGTCACTCCGGGCAAATCCGCAAGGCGGCTGAAATGCTCCTGGCGGCCAAACGTCCTGTGATGTACTCGGGCGGCGGCGTGATTCTCGGTGGTGGCTCCGCGCCGCTGACCGAACTGGCGAAAATGCTTAACCTGCCAGTGACCAATACCCTGATGGGCCTGGGTGGTTTCCCCGGCACCGACCGTCAGTTCATCGGCATGCTCGGCATGCACGGCAGCTACACCGCCAACCTGGCGATGCACCACGCTGACGTGATCCTGGCAGTCGGCGCTCGTTTCGACGATCGCGTGATCAACGGCGCCTCGAAGTTCTGCCCGAACGCCAAGATCATTCACATCGACATCGACCCGGCTTCGATTTCCAAGACCATCAAGGCCGACGTGCCAATCGTTGGTCCGGTCGAGAGTGTCCTGACCGAAATGGTCGCGATCCTCAAGGAAATCGGCGAGACCCCGAACAAGGAGTCCGTTGCCAGCTGGTGGAAGCAGATCGACGAGTGGCGCGGTGATCGCGGCCTGTTCCCTTATGACAAGGGCGACGGCAGCGTGATCAAGCCACAGGCCGTGATCGAAACCCTGTGCGAAGTGACCAAGGGCGATGCCTTCGTCGCTTCCGACGTGGGTCAGCATCAAATGTTCGCGGCGCAGTACTACAAGTTCAACAAGCCGAACCGCTGGATCAACTCCGGTGGCCTGGGCACCATGGGCTTCGGTTTCCCGGCGGCCATGGGCATCAAGTTGAGCTTTCCAGATGATGACGTCGCCTGCGTAACGGGCGAGGGCAGCATCCAGATGAACATTCAGGAACTGTCGACCTGCCTGCAATACGGTTTGCCGGTAAAAATCGTCATCCTGAACAACGGTGTACTGGGCATGGTTCGTCAGTGGCAGGACATGAGCTACGGCAGCCGCCACTCTCATTCCTACATGGAATCGCTGCCTGATTTCGTCAAGCTGGCAGAGGCTTATGGTCACGTTGGCGTGCGCATCACCGATTCGAAAGACTTGAAGTCGAAGATGGAAGAAGCGTTTGCCATGAAGGATCGCCTGGTGGTCATCGATATTTCGGTCGACACCAGCGAGCACGTCTATCCGATGCAGATCAAAGACGGCTCCATGCGCGATATGTGGCTGAGCAAGACGGAGCGTACTTAATCATGCGGCACATTATTTCCTTGCTTCTGGAAAACGAACCGGGCGCTCTGTCTCGTGTGGTTGGCCTGTTCTCGCAGCGCAACTACAACATCGAAAGCCTGACCGTGGCGCCAACCGAAGACCCGACCCTGTCGCGTCTGACGTTGACCACTGTCGGTCACGATGAGGTCATTGAGCAGATCACCAAGAACCTCAACAAACTGATCGAAGTCGTCAAACTGGTCGACCTGTCGGAAAGTGCTCACATCGAGCGCGAACTGATGCTGGTCAAGGTCAAGGCTACCGGTGCCCAGCGCGCCGAGATCAAACGCACCACCGATATTTATCGTGGACAGATCGTCGATGTCAGTGCCAGCGTGTATACCGTTCAATTGACCGGTACCAGCGACAAGCTCGACAGCTTCATTCAGTCCATTGGCACCGCCTCGATCCTGGAGACCGTCCGCAGTGGCGTGACCGGTATTGCCCGCGGCGACAAAGTACTCAGCATCTAAACCAAATTAGCGAATGGCCTGAACGGCCTGATATAGGGGAAATTCATGAAAGTTTTCTACGATAAAGACTGCGACCTGTCGATCATCCAGGGCAAGAAAGTAGCCATCATCGGTTACGGCTCCCAAGGCCACGCTCAAGCGTGCAACCTGAAAGACTCCGGCGTTGACGTTACCGTTGGCCTGCGTAAAGGTTCGGCTACCGTTGCCAAGGCTGAAGCCCATGGCCTGAAAGTGACTGACGTTGCTTCCGCCGTTGCAGCGGCCGACCTGGTCATGATCCTGACCCCGGACGAGTTCCAGTCTTCGCTGTACAAGAACGAAATCGAGCCGAACATCAAGAAGGGCGCTACCCTGGCCTTCTCCCACGGTTTTGCGATCCACTACAACCAGGTAGTGCCACGCGCTGACCTCGACGTGATCATGATCGCGCCGAAGGCTCCAGGCCACACCGTACGTTCCGAGTTCGTGAAGGGCGGCGGTATCCCTGACCTGATCGCGATTTACCAGGACGCTTCGGGCAACGCCAAAAACGTTGCTCTGTCCTACGCTGCAGGCGTTGGTGGCGGTCGTACCGGCATCATCGAAACCACCTTCAAGGACGAGACCGAAACCGACCTGTTCGGCGAACAAGCCGTTCTGTGCGGCGGTACCGTTGAACTGGTTAAAGCCGGTTTCGAAACCCTGGTTGAAGCTGGCTACGCGCCGGAGATGGCCTACTTCGAATGCCTGCACGAACTGAAACTGATCGTTGACCTCATGTACGAAGGCGGTATCGCCAACATGAACTACTCGATCTCCAATAACGCCGAATACGGCGAGTACGTGACCGGCCCGGAAGTTATCAACGCCGAATCCCGTCAGGCCATGCGCAACGCCCTGAAACGTATTCAGGACGGCGAATACGCCAAGATGTTCATCAGCGAAGGCGCTACCGGCTATCCTTCGATGACCGCCAAGCGTCGTAACAACGCCGCTCACGGTATCGAAATCATCGGCGAGCAACTGCGCTCCATGATGCCGTGGATCGGTGCCAACAAGATCGTCGACAAAGCCAAAAACTAAGTCTGACGCTTGTACGAAAAACGCGGCTTAGGCCGCGTTTTTTCGTTTGGATCGCCGGTTCTGGTATAAAGCTGCATCGTTTGCGATGCGAACCGTCGTCGCAGACACCTGTCGAAACTTTCCACCCCGTTGCAAGGTATTGTCCATGAGCGAACGTCCCGAAGAGCCAAACCAGGCCTCTGACGCCGAAAGCCTGCTGCCCATCGATGAACATGTCGAAGAAGGGCACGACGCTGAAGGCCGTAAAGTCCGGCATCGTGGTATCTATCTTCTGCCGAATCTGTTCACTACTGCGAACCTGTTCGCAGGTTTCTACTCCATCATCAACTCGATGAGTGCGCAGGCCGCCTTGAGCGCCGGCGACTCAATCAGCGCAAGCAAGTACTTTGCTTTTGCTGCCATCGCGATCTTTGTCGCCATGGTGCTCGACGGCCTCGATGGCCGTGTTGCTCGCATGACCAACACCCAGAGTGCTTTCGGTGCCGAGTACGACTCGCTGTCGGATATGGTCGCTTTCGGCGTGGCGCCGGCACTGCTGGCATTCGGCTGGGCACTGGGCGACATGGGCAAGGTTGGCTGGATGGTCGCCTTCATTTATGTAGCGGGCGCTGCGTTGCGTCTGGCGCGTTTCAACACCCAGGTCGGTACCGCCGATAAGCGCTACTTCATCGGTCTGGCCAGCCCGGCTGCCGCTGGTGTTGTAGCAGGGATTGTCTGGGCGTTCAGCGACTACGGGATTCAGGGCTCCAAGATGTCTTTCCTGGTGGCGTTGATGGTCGCGGCCGCAGGCATGCTGATGGTCAGCAACATCAAGTACAACAGCTTTAAGGAGCTGGACCTGAAAGGGCGCGTACCTTTTGTGGCCATTCTCGCAGTCGTGCTGGTGTTCGCCGTCGTGTTCAGTGATCCGCCGCGCATTCTGCTGCTGGTGTTCCTCGCCTATGCAGCCTCTGGCCCGGTGCAGTACTTATTGCATCTTCGTCGGCGCAAAAGCGTCGAGTGATGTAATTTCCCTCATACTCCGCAGTCTGTTGGTGTATCTGTTCTCCAATGCTGCGGAGTAGCCATGCTGATCAAAGTCCCAAAAGCGTCTGACTGTCATGAGTCGGACGTCACGCCAGAGTCCTTTTATCTTTCTCGACGCACTGTATTGGGCGCTGCCGCTGCCGGATTGGCTGTGGGCGCTCTGCCTCAATGGGCCGTGGCTGATGAGACGGTGCGTTATCCTGATGTCGAGCCTGGCAAGGCGCCTGCCTGGTTCAATGAAAAGCTTCCTTCGACCAAGTGGGGCGCAGTCCACGTCAAAGACGAGGCAATCACCCCCTTCAAGGATGCAACCCACTACAACAACTTCTATGAGTTCGGTACCGACAAGGGCGACCCGGCTGCCAATGCCGGTGCGCTGAAGACCGAACCATGGACAGTGGTCGTGGACGGGGAGGTGGGCAAGCCGGGGCGATATGCGCTTGAAGATTTCATGAAGCCTTATCAGTTGGAGGAGCGCATCTATCGGCTTCGCTGCGTAGAGGCGTGGTCGATGGTTATTCCATGGATCGGTTTCCCTGTTTCAGCTTTGCTCAGTCAGGTGGAGCCAACGTCGAAAGCCAAATACATTCGCTTTGAAACCCTGCAGGACCCCAAGAGCATGCCGGGGCAGCGCTCCGGGTTTGCTCTGATTGACTGGCCCTATATAGAAGGGCTTCGATTGGACGAAGCGATGAATCCTTTGGCGATTCTGGCGGTGGGGATGTACGGGCGCGAACTGCCGAACCAGAACGGGGCGCCGCTGCGTTTGGTAGTGCCATGGAAGTATGGCTTTAAAAGCATCAAGTCCATTGTGCGGATCAGCCTGGTGAGCGAGCAGCCCAAGACCACCTGGCAGAGTATTGCCTCGGATGAGTATGGCTTCTACGCGAACGTGAACCCTACGGTTGACCATCCACGCTGGACGCAGGCGCGTGAACGGCGTTTGCCGAGTGGCCTGTTCAAGCCGAACGTGCGTGATACGCAAATGTTCAACGGCTATGCGGATGAAGTTGCCTCTCTATATACGGGCCTCGATTTGCGGAAGAACTACTGATGCGATATCCGCTTTGGCGTATTGGCGTTTTTGTTGCGGCGATGGTGTGGCCCTTGCTGTGGTTGTATCAGGCCTGGGGGGATGTGTTGGGGCCGGATCCAGGCAAGGTGCTGGTGGATCGATTGGGGTTGGGGACACTTGTCCTCTTGCTCATTACATTGAGCATGACACCGATGCACAAGCTCACGGGTTGGGCGGGGTGGATCGCTGTCCGGCGGCAGTTGGGGTTGTGGTGTTTTGCTTATGTCGTGCTGCACTTGAGCGCCTATCTGGCGTTTATCCTGGGGTTTGACTGGTCGCAGCTGGGCGTCGAATTGCGCAAGCGTCCTTACATCATTGTGGGAGTGTTGGGTTTTCTCTGTCTGCTGGCGTTGGCATTGACGTCCAACCGATACAGCCAAAGACGGTTGGGAGCGCGTTGGAAGAAGCTGCATCGTCTGGTTTATGTAATTCTCGGGCTTGGATTGCTGCATATGCTGTGGATCGTGCGCGCCGATCTGAAGGAGTGGGCGATCTACGCCGCTATAGGGGCGCTGCTCCTGGTGCTGCGGCTACCGCCGTTAGCGCGCCGAATCCCGCGTTTAACAGCTAAAAAGGCCTCTTCTGCCAAAAAAGGCGTAAATAGTGGTTGACGGCAGATTTCAGATGTCTATAATTCGCCCCACTTCCGGCGCAGTCGAAACGGAAAACTCCTTGGTAAACAATGAGTTACGCAGTTTTCGGCAGCAGGTCGCTTCAGTTCATCGAAGCCAAAAGGAAGTTGAAAAAGAGGTGTTGACAGCAGCGTGTAACGCTGTAGAATTCGCCTCCCGCTGACGAGAGATCGAAAGCGCAAGTGGTTGAAGTTGTTAAGGAAATCCTTGAAAACTTCTGAAAATAACCACTTGACAGCAAATGAGG
>NZ_JAMDHB010000012.1:0-38492 GCF_028656895.1 Pseudomonas sp. TNT2022 ID1044
CACTCAGTTTTCGCGGCCGCCTTCATAAAAGATCATATCCACCCAGATTACCATTTAATTAGTATGGTGCAGAATGGAGTTGCATTTCACTACGGTCAGATGCCCGCATTACTTCGTGACGCAATAGAGACGGCATTTCGTAAGGGTACAATTAAATTTTTGGTATGTACTACAACTCTTTTTCAAGGTATCAACCTACCTGCGCGCAATGTTTTTATTGATACACCAGCTCGGGGTAGAGGCGATAAGCAAATCCTTGATCCAGCTCTTTTATGGAATTTTGCAGGTCGAGCAGGCCGCATGGCGAAAGACATAGTGGGTAATGTTTTTTTGGTAAATTATGACTCGTGGAGCGAACAGCCCATGAATGTTTTTTCAAAATTCACCATTAAATCTGCGCTGACTGAGGCTGTTACTTATTGTGCTGCTGATGTTTTGCATGTGCTTGAGAATAAATCACTTTCTAGTAAGCCTCGTGATGAAGCTCATAGAAGTGCTGTTGCTTCAGCTGGAATGCTCATCAACAAAGCTAGGCAGGGTGACATTCACGGTTTTCTTAGTCGAGTTGCACCTGAGTTGGATATTTTAGACTCGTATCGTCTTAGTGAGGCCTCACTCAACGCGTCGGAGCAAATAGCGCTGCCGTCAACTGTTCTTAGCACTAACTGGACATTGGATCTATTTGCACTCAATGATCTCATGTCTTTTTTGGAGATGAGGGCAGCAGATGGAATGATAGATGAATATATTCCAAAGAATCCATCAGAGCTAGGTAGTCGGTCTTTTACGCATTATCGTGATATATTTAATATCATGTTTAAATTGATAAAGGGTTTTGATGGTAATTTTGGTGGGTATGTTGCACGGATCGCGGTAAGGTGGATGGAAGGAAAGCCTTATCCAGTGATCCTCAAATATGAAATAAAGTCTAAAGCTGATCAGGTGCAGAAGAAGCGCGATTTTGACAATATGTATGCGCGTACGAATCCTAATTATAAGTCAAAGAAAATCGCGGATGTAAATCCTAGCAAAGTGATCAAAGATACTTTTGATACTATAGAAGATGTGGTGCGATTCCAGTTGGTGCAGATGGGTAAGGCCTATATCGACATTCTTAGCTATGTACTTGTTGAAGGCGGTCTTAGTCATCGAATACCAGAGATATTCGATTTTGCTTTAGCGCTTGAGTTAGGTGTCAGCACTCCGACTGGACGAGCATTTCTTGAGTTAGGGCTTTCTCGAATTGCAGCATCTGAGCTTCAGAGACTGGTGCCGGATAGTAATCTGGATGTTATAAGGGCTAGGCAACTGATATTGGATTTTGATCACACACCCTTTTCTCTAAGTCAGGTTATCGTGGATGAGATAGCCAAAGTTCGTTTGGCTATGTCTAATTGAGATTTAGGTTAGGTGTTTTTTCGTTAAGCCAGGTTTTACCGATGAGACCTGGCTAAAGGACTCCTTGACTGAATCTCGCGGCCTGAAGAATACGAGGCCTACTAGTTTAGAAATTGCGAGAGAGGTCTTTAAGCTATTTATTTCTGCCAATAGCGATATACCGTGGAACTCGCCAATCCAAGCCTCCGCGCCACCTCAGCCTGACTCAATCCTAACGCTTTCAGTTCTCTCACGGCATCGGCATTCTCGGTTTTGCCAGGCTTACCCGAAGGTCTCTTTTTCAGCTCTTTGCCCACAAATTGACTCCGGACAAGCTGCTCTCCTCCGCCTGCTTTGAATGAGGCAAGCTCTGCGCGTGCTCGCTCTAGAGTGGTGTCGGTAGGCTCATCCTTCTGGATAGCGACACAGAGGGCCATAAGAGCAATAGGATCGAACTGGAGGGCTTCTGATAACTCGATCAATTTTGCAACCGTGATATTGCTCTTTCCTTGCTCCAGCTTTCCTATGTTGGCTTTCGCGCTGACGTCTGCCAAATCACCATAGTCAAATCCTCGGATTGTCCTGATTGCCCTGAGTGCTCCG
Organism: Pseudomonas sp. TNT2022 ID1044; assembly: GCF_028656895.1. Classification (NCBI taxonomy): domain Bacteria; kingdom Pseudomonadati; phylum Pseudomonadota; class Gammaproteobacteria; order Pseudomonadales; family Pseudomonadaceae; genus Pseudomonas; species Pseudomonas sp. TNT2022 ID1044. The sequence continues at coordinate 1,981 of NZ_JAMDHB010000012.1, forward strand.
GCGATCTCATTCTTAAGCGACATGGTCTGCCCTAAAAGCGAGGATAGAGCCATAACGCCTATCTTCCGATAAACCACGTTTGGTGGTAGTATCGGAAATACGCGGTGGCGCCTTCTCAGAGCTAATCCGCACAATCATAGGTTGAGGGTCTTTTGGATATGGGCATCAGGCAGTTTTAGCGACCTGAGCACCCAAACATATCACATGTATTGTCAGAGGCTTTTTGATTGGAAATCGAAAAAATCCAAGCAGCCAGCGAGCTCCTCTCCACCACTGGAGAGCCACGCTCTGGATCTGAAGGAAGCCAAGAAGCGCTAATTCATATCGCGCAGACCCGCTTCCCCGACAAAGGCTTTTGCATCGTCCAGCAGTGGACGATCGTACGCGCGATAGCTAGCGATGCGGATCTCACCAAAATCCACGTTCATGGCCACTTGCCGCTCTTTGTTTTCGCCGAAAAAGTCATCCTAGACAGCCAAGGACGCTTCGATTACGGAAACTCGGTTCGCAGCACCATGGCTATTTCATTTCAAGATGGCTTTCTCTTTGAAACCAAAAACACGGTGTACGTTTTGGTGGGAGACGGCGACGAAAAGTCAGCCAGCCTCGCCGCGATACTGTCTCTTTATCAGTGATGTCAGCTGCAACAGCGGCCTGTAGATCCACGGGAATGTGAAATGTTTAGAAGTCATGAAACTGTTGCCGAGGGCACTCCTAATATTTTTGGGGATGGGTATTCGAACTGGCGGATGTTTGAACGCCACTTGGCTCATCCTTGGTATCACGTCGTCCTTCAGGAGCGCTTGGAGGGCACGGTATGGTCAAGCACCATGATGATTAGTGACGTCGATATGCTCGAAGAAATACTTTCCAAACAAACCAGCGAGTTTGTCGTTACGGAAATTCAGGTCGTCACGCCTGGGTGGATGAACAAAGCCGGCAAATGGATTATGGAGGGGCTTTCGGGGTTGCTGGTCGGATATGACTCTAGTGGTGCTCGTGTTTGCCTTCATAACATTGGCGACGAAAAGGCTTATACGGATGCCCCAGGCTGTCTTGTTGACCCTCACTCCCTCAAAGGGCTTCGAGTGATTTTTTAATCCGAGTACGTAAATCGCAGCCTCTCCTGGCAAGGCGCGCCATGGTCGGAGGCCGCCCGCCACAGCTGTATGCAATGTACAACTAAAACGAAAGTGGTCGTCTGCTATGAAAATTCAGATTTACTCAGATCTGCACCTCGGCTTCGCTCCATTCGATCCAGCCCCAAGCCACGCGGACGTAGTCATCCTCGCCGGCGACATTGATATCAAATCGCGCGGCGTGGTTTGGGCGAACGACACATTCCAGTGTCCGGTGATCTACGTTTGCGGAAACCATGAGTACTACGGCGGCCACATTGATCACACGCTGCGAAAAATGAAAGAGGCGGCTGCTGCTCACGTGCACGTCCTCGAAAACGAAGTATTGATCATCAACCAAACTAGGTTTTTGGTCACGACAGCGTGGACAGATTTCTCGTCTACCGGCGATGTGGTTGCCGCGAAACGTATTGCGTGGGATTGGATGAACGATTTCACTGTGATCAGAACCGATGCAAGTTTTCGGCGTTTACGTCCTGATGACTTGATCGCTAAATCACAGGCGGCGTACACCTGGCTTACTGAGGAATTGAACAAGCCCTTCGCCGGGAAAACTGTCGTCGTCACGCACCATGCCCCTACGTCGGAATACGTAAGTGGGGATTTTCCAGAACACCTCGTTGCTGCGTACGCAAACAATTGGCCGGCGCTTCTGGAGAAGGCCGATCTGTGGATTTATGGACATACCCACATCGCTGCGGATTTCGTTAAAGGAGGATGCCGCGTTGTGTCAAATCCTCGCGGATACCCGACCGAAGAGACCGGTTTCGATCAGGATTTTTTGCTCGAGATTTGATGAGCGGCATTCAGCGATAAACCTCAGCAATTTGGGTTTTTCCCTACTTTCTAGCGCTGGGATGACTTCCATTCGTGCGATCTAAACCTGAATCGATCGAGAAATTCACATGGTTACGTTAGAAGAGATTTCCCAGCTCCTTTACGGGGCAGGGAAGGAAGCACCGGGCTGGCAGAGCACCCAAGACGAGCTAATTGCATTGGCCGCAAACGCCTTCCCTGGCAAAGCCTTCTGTGTTGTGAAGCAGTGGATCCTGATCGACCTCACGGTTAACCCTGCTGAGAAAGAAAAGCTCTCCCGGCTCGGTCTACTTCCGGCGACGCTTTTCGCACACGAAATCGTACTGGACAGTAGAGGTCGCTTCCAACCTGGCATGTGGGTGCGCAGTAATTTCGGCGTGTCTTTTACTGAAGGCTGCATGTTTGAAACCAACAATACTGTCTATCTCCTGCTTGGGCCAGGACTGAGAAAAGAGGCTAGCATTGGCGCCGCTTTTTCAATGAAAGCTGGTTAAGCAATGACCGCCGCAAATACATATTGAGTCATTTTTGGAGCTTTGGCCGGATGCCGGAAATCATCGAAGTCGAATTTCATAGTAAGTATCTCAGTGACTTCCAACTGAGTCGCCTTGTAAAAGCGAGTCTCCGAAAATACACAGTGCCCATAACGGCTTTTATCAGCGATGCAGTGATCATCGAGGATAGGTGCCTTGGCGTGTCCTTCGACCACTTTCCACATGACGACGCGTACCGAACCGCCAATGGCGGAATCATCCGCACAGAAAAAATTCAGAGGGCCTGGAAAGAGGGGCGTTTCTGGCTTTTGGAAACGAGGGAAGGAAATTACCTTGTTGGTAGCTTCAAGCGTGGGGGCGGGCGACGGAGTTTTCTTGAATTGCTTCGTTCCGGTGAACGTCTCGAATCTGAGGATTGATGTTCTGGAGGAGTGGAACTGAATGGCAGCTGACGATCGCTGGACAGTTGCGAGGGCAACGAGAAATTTCGATGAGTTGATCGAGAAGGTGATCATGACGCGTAAACCGGTTTTTATCGATGGTCAGCGAAGGAGCGCTGTGCTGATCTCGATCGAAGAGTGGAACACCATCCAGGATGAGCTTCGCCCCCGCGTTCCGTCAGACCTCTGATAAATCACTTGCGAGGCCGCTTACGGTTTAATCATCAGCGCTCCGATTTAGCCCTGCGGAGCGCTTCAAACTGACTCTATCTTATGATGCTGGTTTTACCATCGGACGGCTGACAGCTCGCGTAGGCTCAATAACCGTACTCGTTCAGCAGTTTTTGCAAAAACTCACGCCGTCGTTGGACGATACTCAAAATGAGATAGTCGCGGTCTGTGTCTCTCGTCGACAAATGCCCAGCGTCTACAAGACCGTGGATATAGCCTTCGGCTTTGCCCCTAGCTTCAAGCAACGCCTCTTTGGAGGTGCTTTTGAAGATTTCATCAGCGATGAGCTGCCAGCGCTTCATTTGACGCCGACCAACTGGGTCGTCCGAAAATTTTGGTGCATTGATCAATGTGTTGAAATCGTTGGGTACGGTGGCAGTGCTCAAGGTGGGTACTCAGAACAGTGATGTCTGAGTCGAGGTTATCATGCGCACACTTAACCGCTTGCTGCTGGCTGGCTCATAGGTAGTCCTGCTTTATGTTGTTGGCTGGTCTTTGTAGGCGCTGGCGCGAAGGGACGACTTCAATGATGGTGCTCGCGATCGGTGGCACCTTTGAACATTACGGAGCGTACAGGCAGTGCTATTTAGCGAGTACATTCTTAGCCCGGAGTTGGTATGGGATATCTCAGCCTAGAGGACATCTACCCGGATGACGTACACAAATATGGCCATATGCGGGTAGGAATGACCGATCTCTACGTTAAAGACAATCACGCCGCTTATGGTGTGGTAATGCGTGGCGAATGCCGCGAGCTGACCGGTAGGTTACTGCGTGATGAAACAGTGCAAATGATCATTAGCGCTGAGCTCGCCGCATTGCCAGAGGACTACGATCCGTGGATTAGGCGGATCGAACGCAATCGTGCGTTACACGCGAGGTATGGGGATAAATTCGATCCCTGGGGGGACGACTGAAAGTCCCCACGTCCAATCACAAATGCAGCGTCTCATCTTACTCAGCCAACTTGCCTCACAAATCCATCAGTGGGACGAGCATGGGCGCCAATGAAAGGCCACGCTAGCACTCGATGAAAAGGAAAGGGCGTTGAAGATATTCCTTGATTGCGAATTTACTCAGCTCAATCGGGACTCGAAGCTGATATCCCTAGCTCTGGTATCAGAGTCGGGCCGAGAGTTCTACGTTGAGCTGATCGACACCTATCTGGTCGAAGACTGTAGTGATTTCGTTATTCAGAACGTTCTACCACAGCTTGATCCTCTGCGATGTGGTCAGTCGCTTAGCGAAGCCCAAGCCTCTCTTCGCAGATTTCTAGGGAGCTTCGTCGAGCAGCTTGAGGTGTGTTCAGATGCGCCACATTGGGATTGGAGTTTTTTCTGTGATCTCGTTGATGCAGATAATAAGCCTTGGCCAGTCAAGGTTGTGAGTCGACCGACCGACCTTACAAGCCTCTTCAATCAAGTGAATGCGGAAGCTCTTGAACAGGTGGAGCTGTCTGATCCGCCGCACCATGCGTTGCTGGACGCGCGAATGCTTGCAGAGCTTTTCAAGGTCTTGGCCTCCAGGCTTATTTTGTCACCATAGAGGCGCACCACCACGAAGGCCGATCAGCTTTGGACGGAGTACTGCAGATGATTCGAGTTTCACCATCGGTGGGGAAACGACAAAACTGGATTATTTCAAATTATGGTTCAGCCATAATTATTGCTGAGCCATAATTTTCACTTCCAAAAGCCCCGTTTAATCGGAGCAACACTTCGGCATCAGAACAGGGAACCCGCCGCAGTTACTGCAACGTCGAACCGCATAAGGTTGAGTCATGAATAACCCTCGTATCTCCAACATCAAGTCCGCGCACCACGTTCAGAACAAGACCTCGCCGGCGAATGAACCGATGGAAGCCCATCTCTCCGTATCCCGAACGCTCGAGCTTCTGGCGGTTGACATGAACGCGCATCCGGAGCTCATTCAGCCCATAGATACGCGTCTGGTCGCTCGCATCCTTTCGCTAGTCGGTCAGGTAGATGTTGACCTCAATTCACCGCTCTCAGCGGAAGACGAATGAAGCGGCGAACCTAGGCTCGCATGCTTTCAAAGAGGGGTTGCAGCGACGTATTCATTTCATCAGAACCGCTGACCTTTAATCGAATTGCAGGTTTTGGTGTATTGTTAGGCGACTAACTACATAGAGAATAAACATGTCTAAACTCGCTGAATTCCGCCAGCTTGAAAAACACCTCGCCGAACAGCTCCAAGCTCTCGAGGCGCTAAAAGGCGACGCTGGCCTCAAGAAAGAAATCGAATTTGAAACCAAGCTGCGCGCTCTGCTTGCCGAGTACGGCTACAGCCTGCCGAACGTGATCAACCTGCTTGATCCGAAGTCTGGTCGTCGTGCACCAGTCGCTGAGCCTCAAGCCAGTACTCGAAAGCCGCGCCAGGTTAAGGTCTACAAAAACCCTAACACCGGGGAAGTCGTCGAAACCAAAGGCGGCAACCACAAGATTCTGAAGGAATGGAAAGCGAAATACGGTTCCGAAACCGTGGAGTCCTGGCTGACCAAGTAATTTTGGTTTGAGTACAAGAAAAGGCCTATCAGGGCCTTTTTGTTATCGATTCATAGTCAGTCTGAGGGTGTTGGCATTTCCAATTCCACTTTAGATCCGTTAAAGCGCCGCCTCCGGATTCCGCCCAAATGCTCGGCTGTATTCGGCCTTCGCAGTCTGTTCGGTAAACTCCCCCGACCACTTCGACACCACCACGGTCGCTACGCTATTTTGCCGATGGTGTTGCAGGTGGCGATGGCCATGGTCATGAAGCGATATATACCCCGCACAGCAACGCCAGGCCTTCCACAGGCAGCACACCAATTGCTGTCACCGTGGCGGTGAGCCGACGAAGCTGGCGCCGGACACCGCTGCTACGTCTGAGGACGTGACCAGCATGACGGCGCTGGTGCATGCCGTGCTGAAACCGGCAAAAACCCTCATACCCTCAATTAAAGCTAAAAGACTTCCTCCGAACCTATGCAGGATTTTTAGCCGTGTATAGGAATCGCGGCCAATCGTCCGATTTAGCATTCAAACGTGGAGCAACCCGTGGCCTCCGCGCATCTCTGCGCTATGGTAAGTTTTCCGACATATAAGACTAAAGTCGTAGGAGGGCGTGCCATGCGTATTCGCGGGGATGTTTTTTGGCAATGGGCTGATCCGGCGCTTCACCATCGAACACACGACGAAACGTTAGACGACGGAACCTTCATTGATGTCCAGGTGAGGCTGTCGCCCACGGGAAACACGCAGATGTTCATTGGAGTATATGCAGCGAGCGGCATGGCTTTGCATGAAGAGGCGCTTGATTCCAGGCCAGGCGAATCAATGACTCGTGCTTTAGCATGGGGCGTGGGGTGTGCAAGGCGACTCGCGATTGGTCTCAAACCTACTGAAAGGCATGTTGCCTAGACCTATATCTGCAGCTTGGTAGGGGTGTGGTCGCCATACAAAGTACGCGATCAACCTGCTCGATCCACAAAATTGGCCGCCGTCGTGCTCCAGCTGTTGAGTCCAAAGCCGCCACCCGTAAGCCGCGCCAAGTGACGGTCTACAAAAATCCGCACACTGATGAAGTTGTTGAGACCCAAGGCGGCAACCACAAGATTCTGAAGGAATGGAAAGCGAAATACGGATCCGACACCGTCGAGTCCTGGCTGACCAAGTGAGTTTGGTTTGAGTACAAAAAAGGCCCGAGAAGGGCCTTTTTTTATAGCTGGTTAGGGCATCTAGTTTGGTGTGAGTTAAGGGTCAGTTTCATACGATTTTTCCTTGAAGGTTGGTGGGTTCAACTATGAGGTGCCGGCGACGCATCAGGCGATAGGCTGCCGGAATGACAAACAGGGAAAGCAATGGGGCCGTGATCATGCCGCCGACCATAGGCGCGGCGATGCGGCTCATCACTTCGCTACCAGTACCGCTGCCCAACAAAATGGGTAAAAGGCCTGCAATGATCACGGCAACGGTCATGGCCTTGGGTCGAACGCGCTGCACAGCGCCTTCGCGAATGGCCGCAACCAGCCCACGCTCAGTGTTGTCGCCGAGGTCTTCACGCTCGGCCCAGGCGTTCTTCAGGTAGAGCAGCATGATTACGCCGAACTCGGCAGACACCCCGGCCAAGGCGATAAAGCCGACTCCGGTGGCGACCGACAGGTTGTATCCCAGCAGATAGAGAAACCATGCTCCGCCAGTCAGTGCGAATGGCAGAGTGGCCATGATCAGCAACGCCTCATCGAAGCGGGCGAAAGTCAGGTAGAGCAGCACAAAGATGATCAACAGCGTGGCAGGCACCACTAGTTTGAGGCGTGCGTTGGCTCTTTCTAGAAACTCGAACTGTCCTGAGTAACTCAGGCTCATGCCGGGCTGCAACTTGACCTGCTCATTGACGACCTGGCGTAGATCGGCGACCACCGAGGCAATGTCTCGCCCCCGCACGTCGATGTATACCCAGCCAGAAGGCCGTGCGTTCTCGCTCTTGAGCATTGGCGGCCCGTCGCTGACCTTGACCTTCGCCACAGTGCCGAGGGTGATCTGGCTGCCTAACGGAGTGTAAATCGGTAATCGCTCCAGGCTGCCGACCGAGTCACGCCACTCACGTGGGTAACGCACGTTAATCGGAAAGCGTGCGAGACCTTCAATGGTCTCGCCGACGTTTTCGCCGCCGATAGCGCCGGCAACGATGGACTGCACATCAGCGATATTTAGTCCGTAGCGGGCGGCGGCCTTGCGGTCGATATCTACGTCGATATAGCGGCCACCGGTCAGTCGCTCGGCCAGAGCCGAACTGACACCGGGCACACCCTTGGCCACCCGCTCGACCGCCTGAGTAGCGGCATCGATCTCCGTCAGGTTGGTGCCGGCAACCTTCACGCCGATAGGACTCTTGATCCCAGTGGCCAGCATGTCGATGCGGTTTCGAATCGGTGGTATCCAGATATTGGTTAACCCAGGAACTCGTACCACTCGATCCAGTTCTTCCACCAACTTTTCCTGGGTCATGCCAGGGCGCCATTGCTGATGAGGTTTGAATTGAATCGTGGTTTCGAACATTTCCAGCGGTGCCGGATCGGTAGCGGTTTCGGCGCGACCTGCTTTACCAAAGACGTGTTCGACCTCTGGAACAGTCTTAATCAGGCGGTCGGTTTGTTGCAGCAATTGCGCCGCTTTCTGCGCCGACAATCCCGGCAGGGCTGAGGGCATATAGAGCAGATCGCCTTCGTCCAACGGGGGGAGAAACTCACCGCCCAAGCGCGACATTGGCCATAGCGCACTGACAAAAACCAATAGCGCCACCAGCAGCGTGATCTTTGGTCGACGCAAGACCGCGTCCAGAGCGGGCTGGTAGATCCGGATCAGCCAACGGTTTAGCGGGTTATGTTGCTCAGTGGGGATTCGACCCCGAATCCAATAGCCCATCAGCACTGGCACCAAGGTCACTGACAATCCTGCCGCTGCGGCCATGGCGTAGGTCTTGGTGAAAGCTAATGGGCCGAACAATCGCCCTTCCTGTGCTTCCAGGGTAAAAACCGGAATGAACGACAGGGTGATGATTAACAAACAGAAGAACAGTGCTGGGCCTACTTCTGCCGCCGCTTCGGTCATTACATGCCAATGACGCTCACCCTTCAGTTCCTCCCCAGGATTGGCTACATGCCAGGCCTCGATCTTCTTATGGGCGTTCTCGATCATCACCACGGCGGCATCGACCATGGCGCCGATGGCGATGGCAATCCCACCCAAGGACATGATGTTGGCGTTGATCCCTTGGTAACGCATTACGATGAAGGCAATCAACACACCCACCGGCAGGGAGATGATCGCCACCAGCGATGAGCGCAAGTGCCACAGGAAGATCCCACAGACCAATGCGACAACGATGAACTCTTCGATGAGCTTGTGACTGAGATTTTCCACAGCACGGTCGATCAGTTTGCTGCGGTCATACGTTGTGACGATTTCTACGCCAGCCGGCAAACTGCTTTTCAGTTCGTCGAGCTTCGTCTTGACCGCCGCAATGGTCTCGCGAGCATTCTTGCCACTGCGCAAAATCACCACGCCGCCGACGGTCTCGCCTTCGCCGTCGAGTTCAGTAATGCCACGCCGCATTTCCGGCCCCAACTGGATCGTGGCGACATCGCCAAGACTCACCGGTACACCTCCAGCACCGAGCTTCAACGGGATAGCACGAAAGTCATTGAGCGTTTTTAGGTAGCCTGAGGCCCGCACAATGAACTCGGTCTCAGCCATCTCCAGCACGGCACCACCGGTTTCCTGATTGGCCTTGCCGATAGCCTCGGTTACCTCAGCTTGAGTGATACCGAGGCTGGCCAGTTTGAGCGGATCAAGCTGCACCTGGTACTGCTTGACCATGCCTCCCACGGTGGCTACTTCCGCAACGTTTGGAAGGGTCTTGAGTTCGAACTTTAGGAACCAGTCCTGAAGCGCACGAAGCTGTGCCAGATCGTGTCCGCCACTGCGATCCACCAGTGCGTACTGATAGATCCAACCCACTCCCGTCGCATCCGGCCCCAACGCTGGCTTGGCGCTGGCTGGCAACCGACTTTGTATCTGACTTAGATACTCCAACACCCGTGAACGGGCCCAGTACAGGTCAGTACCGTCCTCGAACAGCACGTAGACGAAGCTGTCACCGAAGAAGGAATAACCGCGCACCGTCTTTGCGCCTGGCACCGAGAGCATGGTGGTCGTCAACGGATAGGTCACCTGATTTTCGACAATCTGCGGCGCCTGGCCTGCGTAAGGTGTACGGATGATCACCTGCACATCGGAGAGGTCTGGCAGCGCATCAATGGGCGTGCTCTGCACCGACCAAATGCCCCAAGCCGTGACGAACAGTGTCGCCAATAGCACCAGGAATCGGTTGGCTACCGACCAACGAATCAGGGCAGCAATCATGGTTGGCTCCCCGATTTTTCCAGACGCTCAACACGCAAACCATCATCGGTCTGGCTCACTGCGATTCGAACCTTGTCACCCTCTTTGAGGCCCTGCATCAGCGCCGGGTTAGCGAGTGGAAAAGTCATCGTCATGCCAGGCATGCCCAGCGTCTTGAAGGGGCCATGGGCGAGCGTGACTTCTTTGTCGTTGATCTCAACGATCTGCCCATCCGCCTTATGAAAGCTGGAGGCTGCTGCGCTGGGTGGTGACGCTTCCTCCGTGCTGGCGACTATGCCCTTAAGACTGGCCTCCGAGTCGAGCAGGAACTGGCCAGACGTAACCACCTTCTGGCCTTCCTCCAGACCTTTCAATATCGCCGTCTTACCATCGTTTTCCTGCCCGAGTTGCACCTCCACTGGACGATAGCGACCGGCGTCTTCAGTCAGCATCACCAGGGCTCGTCGGCCAGTGCGAATCACCGCCTCGCTCGGCACCCACAACACACTTTGCTCGGTCGAACGATTCAGGCGTACCTGCGCCGTCAAACCAGGTCTGAGGCGTCCATCCGGATTGGGTAGTTCCACCCGCACGCGAAGCGTGCGACTGTCCGGATTTGTCTCGGGCAAAATTGCGCTGACCTTGCCGTTGAGCATTGTCCCTGGGAAGGCTGGCAGGCGCGCTTCGACCGCCTGCCCCACGGTGATCAATCCGGCATCCGATTCTGGAACGGCCACGGCTAGCCAGACACTGCTCAAGCCATTGACGCGTGCCAGAGTATCGCCAGTAGCCACAGTCATACCCGCACGTACATTCAATTCTTGCAGCACACCACCAATAGGGCTGGTGAGAGTCAGGTAGGGTTGAACCTTGCCGCCACGCTCTACCTGAGCAATCAATGCTGCCGGCATACCGGTGAGACGCAGTCGCTGACGGGCCGCAGCCAACAGGTCAGCATCCCCGCTGCGCTTCAGTGCAAGAAACTCTGTCTGGGCAGCTGCCCATTCCGGCACCAGGATATCCGCCAATGCCGCGTTGGCTTTGAGCACATCACCGGGAGCGTGGGCATATACCCGCTCCACAAAGCCCGTGGTGCGTGCCTGAATCACAGCGACATCACGTTCGTTGAATCCCAAGACACCCGTCACATCGAGGCTGGAGTCAAAGATTCCACGGGTGACTGTTGCAAAACGCAGACCGAGATTCTGGGTCAGACTCGGATCGATACTGACGGTCGCACGATCCCCTGCGCCCCCGGCGTACTTAGGAACCAGTTGCATGTCCATGAAGGGGGACTTACCCGGCTTATCGAACTTTTGCTGCGGGTACATGGGGTCATACCAATACAGAGCCTTGCGTTCGTCAGGTGAATCGAGGCTCTGCTCCTGGGCAGAACTGGATACCCCATTCATGCGCTGTTGAGCGAACCAGTAACCACCGGCAATACCGAACGCCAGCGAGATGCCTACCAACAATGCCCCGTTCCATTTAAGGTTCATTGGCTGGCCTCCCCATAAGCGAAATACAGACGCGCACTGGTCAGCGCTCGCTGCTCTTCCACGTCGATCTGCTTGAGACGGGCCTCGATAAGCTCGCGTCGGGCGGCAACAACGGCGTTTAAATCGCCTTTGCCGGCACGGTAACTGGCCATGCTGAGTTCGACCTTTTCCTTGGCCAGCGGCAATAGGCTTTCCTGGTTTCGGCGCACGGCACGATTTAGGCGCTCATAGTCAGCCAGTTCAGTTTCCAATTGCTGGGTGTGCTCACGAGACAGGGCTTCGCGCTCGGCCTCAAGCTGACTGAGTTCGGCCTGTTTGGCTGCGATTTTGGGATTTTGCCGAGAGTCAGGAAACAGCGGTAGATCCCAGGAAAACTGCACACTGACCATGTCGCCAAACTCACGGCCACGGCGCTGGTAATCCAGTTCCCAGCTCCAGTCCGACTGCTTCTCCGACACGGCTTCACGAACCTTGGCTTGCGCTTCACGGGTCATCGGCGCAAACGCTGCCAACTCGGGATGGTGTTGCAGTTTATGGGCGTAGCTTGATGGATCGACAGGCCATTGAGGCAAGCTGCCCACAGGTTTGTCGTTGGCGGCGGAGCCTATCCAGCGTTTGAGGGCCGCTCGGGCCTGCACGCGCTGGCGAACCAGATCGTCCTGTTGCTCCTCCAGTTGAGCTGCTTCTTGCTTGGGCGTCACCGCATCGGCGGGTTGAGCGCGGCCACCGGCAATCTGGGCGCGGACGGTATCGGTCAGCAGGCGATTTTCTTTGTAGAAGTCCTGGAACAGCGCATCTTTGCGCTCAACCGAGTAGCTGCTGATCCAAGCCAATGCCGTGGACTGGCGTACCTTCAGGCGCTCGACTCCACGCTCTGCCGCAGCTCGATCAATGGCCGCATCGGCGACCTCTATGCGTGCTTTGCGCTTGTCGCTGTTGGGCATCTCTTGTCTGACCCCGACCATTTGCATGGTCATGAAGTCGTCGTTGATGCTCCAGCGATCTGGGCCGCCGATGGGGTAGTTCTGCACACCTGCTAGCAACTTGGGGTCAGGTAATTCACCAGCGGGGATGGCTGCACTGCTGGCAGCCTGAATTTTCGCGTCTTGTGCGGTCAGCGACGGCGCATTGTTTTCGGCCAGTCGCAACGCTTCATCGAGTGTCAATGCGGCAGCGAAGCTCGGCAATGCCAGTACGCTTGCCGCCAAACCGGCCACGAGGGGCCAACCTGTGCAATAGCACTTGGGGTTCATGTTCACGATTCCTGTGATGATCCACTGCGCGCTTCATAAGACATGCACGCAGATATGCCATTCCGCTAAAGCGGAATGAGGCTCAGTGTGGTACAGGAATCAAACGCGAGGGGGTCGCCAAACCCAGGACGAGGTCTTTACAGGCAAGGAATCGCTGAAGAATGAAATCACTTCGGGGCTGAATACGGTTACAGGAGGCTTTAAGATCGAGACTTGCAGCATGCCGCCCGACTTGCATTCCTGGCCCGGCTTACAAGGTTTGCCGTGATCGGAAGGGCCTTTCATATCGTTGCAGCAGTCCATCCCCATATCGTCCATCATCGCCATGCCCATCGTCTTCATTGGGCACGGTTCTGTCGGTGCCTGAACGCCCGCCATCCCGCTGAGGGGAAGCGCCAAGCTGATCATGAAGATGATGCAAAACCGCAGATAGCGTTTCATGGTCTGGAGTCTAGTCGCTGCAAATGGCTCTTACAATTGAACACGTCACCATCGACCTGTAGTCAAAGTTTCTCGAAAGCTATAACGCCGGATAGGAGTTAAGCCAGCATTACGCATCGAAAATAGGTGACAGACCAGTGTTGCTGGTGAGCTCGAACACTCGGACGTCGCCTTATGCGGTCAGGCCCATCCAGCCATGGAAGCCCACGTACAAACCAACACCGATGATCAGTACGCTGGACAGATACGGCGCACGACGAGCAACGGTGCCCAGCCATGGCCAACGGTTGGAAGCCTGTTTAGCACCAATAGCTGCCGCAGCACCGACAGTGACCAAGGTGAGCGCCAATCCGATGCTGAAGCACAGGACGAGCATGCCTCCCAGCGCGACTTCTTTAACCTGAAAACACAGCAGCAGAACGGTAATGGCAGCCGGACAAGGAATCAAACCGCCCGTCAATCCGAACATGACGATCTGGCCCGTGGTGACCTCTCGGTTGGTGAAGCGCTTACGGATATCGTTGGCATGCGCACGTTCATGCGCATCCTGATAACCGTCAATCGACAGTTCCAGACCTTCCAGCTCGGAATGCGCATGTCCGTGATCATGCTCCTGGTACTCCAGGTCGTAATCATGGGAATGCCCTGCATGCCCCAGGCTCAAGCGAGCGCTAAATTCATGAGGTTCGGGGATATCGACCGTCGATTCTAGGAAGCCTTCGCGCTCGACGAATGAGAACGTTTGAGTGCTGCCGTCCGGACGAGTAGTCATTAGGCGAACGTCTGAGGCTGAGCGTGAGCTCGGCGTCGGTAGTATTCAACGCCTTGCGTCTGCGCCAGGCTTCCATTGATTGAGTGAAAACGACCGCTTGACCTTGCCATGGCAGCAAGGCTGAGGATAAGCCAACGCCTCAGAAAAGCCTGATGCGTCAGTCTTTCCATGATCAATTTTGTTGTGAGGAGTCACCAATGAAAACTATTGAACTGCAAGTCCAGGGCATGAGCTGTGGCTCATGTGTCAAACATGTCACTGAAGCGCTGCGCCCACTTGAAGGAGTGAGTGACGTAACAGTAGATCTACAAGCCGGACGGATGAAGGTCAGCGGCGATTCGGACAGCCATGCGCTGCTTGCGGCCCTGGAGAACGCGGGCTATCCAGCACAGCTGGCGACAGTGGAAAGCGTAGCGAGTAAGAAAACCTCGGGCTGTGGCGGGAACGGCGGCGGTTGCTGCTGCCGGTAAGCCACCAGCCTATGGGATGGTTATTGCCGCTTATCCAAAGCCAGCCGATCCTCGTCTCGAAACGCGATCAACAGCAAACTTCCTGCAAAGATGATAAGTGATGGGTAGAACAACGCGTTGGATCCCTCAAAAATCCAACCCCATGGATCTATGACTGATTTCATCACGGCCAGAAGGGATGCGCCGTTGAATAGCACCTGTATGGGGTATACCCAACGGCGAGCGAAGCCAACAATGATCAGCAATCCAATGAGTATTTGAACTACTCCACCAAATTGCAGGATATTTTCAGTTCCTAAGCCTAGGTAATACTTGTTAGCCACGGCCACACTGTGCGCTACATTAAAAACCTTATCGGCTCCCCAAATGACCAATAGCCAGCCAAGTGAAACCCTTAGCATTAGCAGTGTCCAACTCTTCATTACAGCACCTCAATGTTTGTGTGTGGAATTAGTTACTTGCTTCAACGCCATGTTGTCGTCACATGATCGTTAGCTTGTTTATGAAGTTTTGATCAAGTCGATCTTTCCACCATCCAAATAAACGGCCCTCCGCAGTTATCCCCGCCCAGCTCATCAAGGCACCGCCCTTACCGTCTGCTAAAAGTGCCAACGCGTGGCGTTGAGGCACAAAATTGATCAGCTGTTGGCCTTCTAAAGCCGCAGCCAGATTTTTGGCGAGCAAAGGCCCCTGGCGCACCGCATAAACACCGTTACGCGGGCAATCAGGCAGGCTGGCACAATCACCCACCGCAAGAATTTGCTTGTGGGATACGCTCTGAAAAGTTGGAATAATAGCGACAAACCCGCGTTTATCTTGAGCAAGCATTCCCTCTTTTAACCAAGGCAGAGGCGCTGCTCCGGTGGCCAAAATGAGTCGTTTTCCGCGCCAAACAATCTGCGATCCACACAACAATGCATCGCCATGCACTGTGTCGACTGCGGAACCCTCAATTAGCTTTACATGAGCGCTCACGAGGCACCGTATTGCCCGAGCTCTAAGCCCAGCCGGATGTCCAGCTAGGATCGCTCCAGAGCTGATAAGTGTTAACTCTGAGACTTGAGGTGCAAGGGCAAGAGCGAGCTCAACCCCTGCGGCACCGCCACCCAGAATTGCCAAGGGCATAGGTGATTTCTGCCAGGTACTCCAGGCGCAGACGAGCCCCTCGAAAGGCTTCACTGGAACCAGTTCCAACTCGCGAAAATCTCCCGGCAGTGCCTCTGGTTTTGAGCCGACGTTTAGAGACAACCAGGTAGCCGAGTAAACACGCCCATCGGCAAGCCTCAACGAGTTCGAGTTTGGGTCGATGCCAACAATTCTCCCCTGAATCAGGTCAACCCCCGCGCTAGCACAGAGCGCAGGTAGAGGTACTCGACACTGCTCTGGCCGATACCTTCCAGCCAGTAAGCCCGGAAGCATCCCTGAGTACCAAGCCGATGTTCCATCGCTCACGAGCGCGATACGTCCGTGAGGCCGAGGAGCGGAGAGCCACTGGCGCAATACCCCCAAATGGGCATGGCCAGCTCCTGCAAGCAGGAGGTCAAATTCCGCGTTCAAGACGGTTTCTCGTCCGTCTTGAATCCAGATTCAATACGCTGGGTGCCGCCCAGGCGCCATCGATGAAATTTTGAAAGCCAGCGCAGTGCGCCGATGGGAGCATGAGCACGCTTCCATTCTCCGGCAGCGTATTTGTTCGCTTCGGCCAACGTAGGATAGATATGGATCGTGCCGAGTATTTTGTTCATGCCGTAGCCGTGTTTCATGGCAGCCACGTATTCGGTGATTAGATCACCTGCATGCTGACCTACGATTGTTACGCCAAGGATCCGATCCTTGCCAGGTTCAGTCAGCACTTTGATGTAACCGTAGGCTGCGCCATCGGCGATAGCCCTATCTAGATCATCAATGCCAAAGCGGGTGACTTCGTAGGCAATGTCTTGGGATTTGGCTTCTTGCTCATTCAAGCCAACACGTGCCACCTCTGGATCAGTGAACGTCGCCCAAGGAATCACCCGGTAATCAACTTTGAATTGCTTAAAGCCCCCAAACAGTCCATTCACGGCGGCATACCAGGCTTGGTGCGCTGACGTGTGGGTGAATTGATAAGGCCCCGTGACATCCCCTACAGCAAATATATTGGGGAAGCCCGTTGCCAAGTATTCGTTGGTACTCAGAGTGCCATTACCTCGCACCTCCAGACCAAGTTCTTCAGCGCCGAAACCCTTTACATTAGCGACCCGGCCTAAGGCCAAAAGCATCTGATCGAAAGGTATTTTCACTTCGCTGTTGTCTGCCAGATTTACGCAAATAAGGTGCTGCTGGCCTTCGAGCACTTCAAAACGTATAGCTTTATGCTGCAACCTTATATCGACACCATCCGCCCTGAGGCTTGTCATGACGATGTCACTCGCATCGACATCTTCACGTATCAATAGCCGCTCAACCATCTCGACTTGGGTCACCGCACTTCCGAGGCGCTGGAATGCTTGTGCCAACTCACAACCGATTGGCCCACCTCCCAAAACGAGCAATCGCTTTGGCTGTTCGCGCAATGCCCATATGTTGTCCGAGGTAAGAGGAGTGATGAGCTCAATACCGTCAATTTTTGGTATCAATGGACGGGCGCCAGTGGCGACAATGATGGATCGAGTGCTGAGAGTTTTACCATTGACCTCAACAGTCCAGGGAGAGGTGATCCTCGCTTCTCCCTCAATGACTTCTACGCCCAGCCCTTTGTATCGTTCGACGGAATCATGCGGTTCGATTTCCGATACCACGCGCTGAATACGTTGCATGACCGCCGCAAAATCAACCTTGCCAGTAACCGACCTAAAACCTAGGCTTTCGGCTTTTTTAAGTTCGTGGGCAAATTTGGCAGATCGAATGAGTGCTTTTGAAGGCACACACCCCGTGTTCAGACAGTCGCCACCCATCTTGTGCTTTTCGATCAACGTAACCTTTGCTTTCACAGCCGCTGCTATGTACGCCGATACCAGGCCACCGGAGCCAGCGCCAATAACCACTAAATTGCGATCAAATCGCTTGGGCTTTTTCCAGCCTGAATACACTTTCCGAGTCTTGAACCATTCCAGAATTTTGCGAGACAACATCGGTAGCAAACCAAGCAGCAGGAATGCACCGATGAGACTGGGTGATAGGATTCCACCCAACGAATTGAGTTGACCAAGCTCGCGACCAGCATTCACGTAAACCAGCGTGCCGGGCAGCATACCCAGCTGACTGACCCACCAGAATGTGCGCACAGGCAACTTGGTCAATCCCATCGCCAGGTTGATCAATACGAAGGGAAATACGGGTACCAGACGCAAGGCGAATAAGTAGGATGCCCCCTCACGCTCAACCCCTTGGTTTATTCCCGTCAGGCGTTTACTGAACTTGGCTTGCACCCAGTCGCGCAGCATGAAGCGACTGATCAGCATCGCCAATGTGGCCCCAAGCGTAGATGCAAAGGACACCAGGAGCGTACCGCCGAATAAGCCAAATAATGCACCGCCAAGCAGAGTCATGAGGGCGGCACCGGGTAGTGACAGTGCAGTCACCAGTACGTACAGAAAGAAATACGCGCCACCAATGAGCCAGGGGTTGGCAGACACCTGTTCACTAAACGCTTCCTGCTGGGTTTTGAGGTTTGTCAGGTTGAGATATTGGCCCAGATCGAAGATAAAAAAAGAAGCGATCAGCGCAGCTATCACCGTCAAAAGTATGAGCTTACGAAGGTTCATGAGAGTGCATCCTTTAGCGTAGAAACTGAACACTCCTGAAAGCCGCCCAGCAAGGCTGATGGTGGAAGATCGTCAGTTCCATTGAGTAAACGATCACGATAAGAAAGTGCTGCCGGGCTCTGTGAGGGCCATTGTCGGTCGAAGTCCTGTAGGAAGGCCACATGGTCGTATTCAAGCGAGATTGCTTCGACGTAGAGCCCGAGCAACTGAGCGCGATAAAGCGCCTGAGGATGGGGGGTGGAAGCTATCCGCGTGACAAGCCCTTTACGTTCTGCGCTGAAGTTTGGAATGCCGGCAGCACCATTATTGATTACCGCCCCAGAGCCCCAGCTCAAGGCTGCGGGGGAGCATGTGTGGCTGGTGGCGAATACGTCGATTTTTCGTTCAGCCATCCAATCCGCCAATTCGTTTTGGCGATCAACAGATCTCAATGCCTGACGTGAACACTGCCAGCCGGCAAGTGAACGTTCATCACCATGACTGATGGCGACTGTACGTCCAGCAATTTCGACCAGCGCATGGGCAGGACGCAACGCAACTGAAGCCCTCAACAAGGGAAGAGTAGCGAAGGTTTCACACAGCAGTTCATGGATAGAATTAGACCAAGCGACTGTGAGTTCTGTTACCTCCTCAGGATAGGCGCAACCGCATCCCGTTCCGCTGTCTTCCACGCGGACTAGCTCAGTCTCGACGTTACCGCGAAGAAGAACGTGAGGGGCAACGCGATCCTCGAGGCCCCGGAAGATTTCTGGATCACGATCAAACCAGTGCAAGTCGCCGTTGAATACAGCACGAGCTTCTGGCTCATCTGCTAGCAACATTTCCAGCGCATCTAACGCATAAGTGTTTCCGTAAAGGCCGCCTACGACGTAGAGCGTTTTGCAGCCAAATTGTGCAGGGCCGTCGAATGCCGTGGGCGGCAACCTGTAGTCCAGAGGGCAATCGCGCCCAGGTCGCATGAGCATCCTACCCCGACTCATATTGCGACTCGCTTAGATAGGTAACCTGGGATCAAATAGCCCAATATGCATAGCGCCAATCCGTAAAGGTTGGTACCCAGCAGCAGGGCATATTTGCCATCACCAATAGCCCAACTTTGAGGTATCCAGCCCAACGTGAGGGCTATGCCCAGGGCAATACCGCACCAGAAACTCAGGTGGAATCCTAAGCGAGTCGGAGTCACCATTCCGTGTAAAACGAACACTGGTGCGAGACCGATGACCATTGTGCCGCTCAGGGTTGTTGCTTTAAGGATGTCGGTTCCAGTGAGCATTGGAATGTTGCCCAAGACTGCGAATATAACCATCACAGACATGCCAACTCCGATTGCCTTCTTGCCTAGATCGTGACCAGCCAGCAGCGGCAACTCTCGACCCACTAACTTGGCCAGGCTCGAAAAAGTGGAGTCGAGAGTGGAGCCTGCTGCCGAGACCATTACTACGGTCATGACCAACAGAGCGACTACCCCCATGGATTTCGCCAACGCTGCTGGGACGTTATCAGAAACATCTATCCCTGCTAGGGTGGCGTGTACACCAATCAAACTGAACGCAAGAATGGCAACAAAACCCAGCAGTCCGGCAACGAAGAAAGACCTACGCATCGTTCGCTCTTCGCTGATGAAGCCACGATCCGTCAGGACAGGATCGTGAAACGGGTAGCTGAAAATCTGAAGCCCCGCGACCAGTAATAAGTCAACGCCCGAACTCATCGCCCAATGGCTGGTGCTCATCAGCTCCCTGGTGCTGTACTGCGGTAAAACCAAGCCAAGTACCCAGACAAGGGCAATCAAGAAAATTCCAGCTTGGGCCGCATCTGTCATGATTGAACTGCGAAGTCCACCACGCAGGCTGTAAGCCAGCGTCACCACGGTGAACAACAAGGCGGCTCCGATAAACTCAATGCTACCGGCAACACCATAATAGCCACCGACCACAGCGGTATTGCTCCAGACCTCGTTAAAGAGCCTGATAAGAATGGCTGCGCTGAAAGCCAGTGCCGCAGAGCGACCGTAATGGGTGATCAGAAAGCTGACCAGTCCTGTAGCTCCGAAACGTCGGCGCAGTCTGAATATGACGAAACCCGCCAGCGGGATCGAAAGCCAATACGTTGCATAGGCCAGACCACCAATCAATCCATAGCTTGCCCCCAAGTTGGCAGCGTTCGTCACCGATTTGGCGAAAATCCAACTGATGAAAATACTCGATGTCAGTAGCCAGGGAGCCGCGCTACGACCTTGAGAATCTTCACCATGGAAAAAGCCACCCAGGGTTACAGCACGAGGTGACAACGCATACATGACGAGACCGTAAATCAGTAAAAACCCCCAAAAAAACACACCTAGCAGACTATTCGGCTCCATTGATGTTCTCCTTAACCTTTCAATGCGCCAGCGCAACTCGAACCCTGACCAGCGGTGCAAGCAAAGCAATGGTCGCGTGTAGTGATCGGGTTATTTTCCAGACTTGATGAGTTGAGCAAGTCACGCAGATGAGGCCGATCACGACCAATCAGACCAGGCATGAACATCGGTAGGTCTAGCATTTGGTTGAAGTCGCAGTCGTAGAGGTAACCTTGCCAGTCGACGCTGACCAAGTTCCGGCACATGACTGCATCGAGATTCTCTGATCGATAGCTATCTCTGAGCAGCTGCATGTAATTACCGAACTGCCCCTTGCTAACCAGGGTGCTTCCAAATCGGGCAATCGGTTGGTTGGTAATAGTCAGGAGATGGTTGAACTGAATGCCGAAATCCTCAGCCAAGTGAGCTTTGTAATCGATCTCGAGCTGAGCCTGCGGCGGCGGCAAGCTTGCGCCTTGAGGGTTGTAAACAAGATTTAGGATTAAGCCGGTGTCAGAAATACCGTATCCGAGATTGTTGAGCTTCTTGAGGCCTTCAATGCTCGCGTCGAATACCCCATCACCTCGTTGCTTGTCGACATTCTCACGGGAATAGCAAGGCAGAGATGCAGTCACCTCTACTCCTTGCTCAGCCAGAAACTCCGCTAAGCCTTCATAACCTGGTTCACTGAGAATTGTTAAGTTGCAGCGGTCAATGACACGCAACCCTTCTCGCCGAGCATGGACAACGATCTCTCTGAAACGGGGATGCATTTCAGGAGCGCCCCCTGTCAGGTCGAGGGTCTTCACTGGATGGGCATCAATAACTTGATGCAACAGCGCCAGACTTTCATCCGTCATGGATTCCTTGCGAGTGGGGCCTGCATTGACATGGCAGTGCAGGCAACGCTGGTTGCAAAGGTAGGTGAGGTTGATCTGCAAGGCTTCCAAATGACCACGGTGCAGAGGCGGAAAGCTCAGTGCATTCAGAAGCGGTAACATTGCGTGCATGGTGATACCTACTCTCGGAAACTGATGTTCTGAGGCCATAGCCTCTCGGTGGTACAGATGGATCTCTCGTAACCGGCTAGTGATCGCGCTGAGGCCTTCTAGCACGCGTCATCGAACGAGGACTGCTTCTCAACCCCTCCCGAAATATCCATTCAGACCAGCACAAAAAATTCACTTACTGGTTACTGGACTTTTCAGTCCGTAATCAAGGAAAGCTTGAGTATTTAGGCCTCGACACCTGCAACCTGTTATCTGTCCGAAATACCTGATTAGGCCTGAATACGTAATCCGTTCATCAGACAGTACGTGAGCAGCAGCCAAAGCATCACTTGATGCCGAGCGGTCGATCCAGCGACATTGCACCTCCACCACGGGCGACGATGAGCAGTAATAGGCCCGCCCAGGAAAGGTGTGTTGGCCAGGCATCAGGGTAGACAAACACTTGGATTACAAACGTCATACCCAGTAAAGCCAATGCGGATAGTCGTGAGAACAGGCCTAACACAAGAAGTAGTGGAAACAAATGCTCACTGTAGGTAGCTAGATGCGCGGCCAGTTCCGCAGAGATAAATGGCAGTGAGTATTCGGTGCGGAACAGCTCATAGGTACTGGGTGTGATCGTCAAAAACTCACTGACTTTGGTGCGTCCTGACATCAAGAAAATGGCCGCGATGGATATGCGAGCAACCAGCACCAATAGCGAGTCACCAATCATGAAGCCAAGTCGGTCTGCAATGCGGTTCCACATGCCTCGCAAAGATTTGTCGGCTGTGGACGAAGTATTTCGTATCGCGTCCATGATGTGCTCCGTTGGTTAAGTTGGTGTTAAGTCTTTAGGAAGAGCGATGGATGCTTACAGAGGCGAACGCGTCGGCCCTGAATAAGCGGGCAATGAGGTCTGCCAAATCCAAGTCGGGCTGAACCTCAAGGGCTTTTTCTGCGGCCAGTTCAAGCGGCAGGTCTGCCGCGCAGGCATCTAAAAACGTGCAATCCGCTGCACTGGCAGCCTCCCAACAAACCTTGGCTTGCTTGCGCGTCAGAAACGCTCCTTCGCCGTGCCAGTTGAGTTCGTCGGGCATGTCCCGCTCTTCGCGATTGAAGCACCAGATGGTGTAGGCGGGGTTGTCTGGGAACCACGCCCAACGGGAGGCGGCCTTCGGTGTGAGTCGGCTGCGGGCCAAGTCGTTTTGGGACAGATTCGCAAATAAGCTTGGATCAATATCTGGCTCATCTTTAGCGCAATGGACTTGTGTCCAAAGCAGATCCAGGCGGGCGACGTCGCCCAGATAAGGCATTTCTCGCGCATGTTCAAAAGCGTCGAGAAAATCCGGGAAATCAGCGCCGTAGTGCAGCAGTCGAGAATCTGTCGGTGGCGATTGCCGGGCATAGATTGCTGCTGCGGCCTTAAGCCACTCCGTCCCAACCAAGCGCTCGATGGTGGGAAAGTTCGCGAGTAATGCGTCCGTCGATCCTTTCAATACAGTATTGCGGTACACCAAAAAACCGGGCTGCTCGATTAGAGCAGTCATTCCAGTCGAATTTCGCTCATATAACGCATCGACGAATGCATCCTGAAAGCTTGCGAGTGAGGTGTTCATATCGTCACTTCCGATGGTTGCCTCTTCCCGATGTTCAACAACGCCTGCGCTCTGTTTCGTTCATTCAGCAAGGCGTCGAACCCTGGGATATTGTCGTCGCGCTCGATCAAGGTTGGGCGCATGCCGATCCGTTCTATAACGCGTTGATACAGCAACCAGACGTCTTCAGCGATGGAGGCGTCGTGAGTATCTATCAGCAACCGCGTATCTCCCGGATCCACCGCGTGGCCTGCCAAATGGATTTCCACGATTGCCTTGGCCGGGAAGGCATCCAGATACGTTCCCGCATCAAAACCCAGGTTATGTGCGCTGATGTGTACGTTATTGACATCCAGCAGCAACCCGCAGCCTGTTCTCACACTTAGTTCGGTCAAAAACTCGATTTCGCTGAATTCGTGACCATCCAAACCTAGGTAATGGGTGGGATTTTCAATGGCTATAGGACGTCCTAAAGCGTCTTGTGTACTCTGAATGTTGCTTGCGATGCGGTGCAATGCCTCGACCGTGCGAGGGAATGGCAAAAGGTCAGGATGATACTGACCACGCCATGCTGACCAAGCTAAATGCTCGGAAATCAAAGCAGGCTGAACGTGATCTGCCAGCGCTTTCAGGCGCTTCAAATGGTTTTCGTCTGGTGGACAATCGGCAGCAAGTGAAAGTGACACGCCGTGCAGCGATAGTGGATGTTGATCCCCAATTGCCTCCAGCCATGCGAGACGGGGGCCACCATCCACCATGTAGTTTTCCGGATGAACTTCGAACCATAGACCCTCTGCCGTGCAGTCCAGCGCATTTGAGTAATGATTCGGTTTCAGGCCGAGCCCGGCCCCCATCTGGCGTTCAGTTCTCATGGTTGGTGCGCCCCGTGGTATTGCGATTACATAGGTGCGAGAGTGCCAGTGCCTTTTGGTGTTTTGATGGAGGTACAAGTACCCGCAGGAACGTTTTTCCAGGCATTAGCCTGATAGTCCACTTTGGCGGTGCCCGCACAGGTGGTACCTGCGCCGGCTTTGCAATCGTTCTTGCCAGCTAGGGAAACGCCGTAACACTTTTCCATGGCGCCTGCGGCAGCAGGAGCCTCTGCGGCCATAGCACCTGCAGCGAAAGTAGATAAGGCAACAGCGAAGGCGGCAAGCTTGAGATTGTTCATGGTTGTGTCTCCAGATGATGAGGATTGGTCATCGCATCAGCGCTTGAGTACCGTGCTTGCGATCCAAAAGGTAGTTCGATGATTTCTCACTGCCGGTTACAGCAACCGCAAAATATTTTTCAAACCTGCAAAACTGATTCGCTTGTTACCTTATGCCGGTAACCGCATGTAAGATCCGCTGCCCGTCACCAACGCTGGCTTCATGCAGGAGCGAGATATTTTTACTTTTCGTGTAACCAGAGCGAACGATGGAACGAACTACACATAACGACGTGTTGCGCAGTCGAGAGCTCCACCTTCAGGCTCTGTTTATCGCAGGTCTGGACGGAGATGAGCGGTCTTATCGAACGTTTTTATCGGAGTTAAGTGGTCATCTTCGTGGTTTTTTACGTTCGAGGCTTCAGCAGAGACCTGGTGAAATCGAGGATTTGCTGCAAGAGGTTCTCTTGGCTGTTCATAATGCGCGCCAGACTTATCGAGCAGACCAACCGCTGACGGCGTGGGTTTTCGCCATTGCGCGTTACAAGCTCATCGACTTTTTCCGTGGGAGGTCACGTCATGACGTGTTCAACGATTCCCTCGACGATGCGGCAGAGCTATTTGCCGAACCACATCTTGAACCTGCGCAGGCCAGTCGCGACCTAGGTAGGTTGCTTGAGCAGCTACCTGAGCGGCAGCGTCTACCTATCGTGCACGTGAAAATAGAAGGTCTGTCTGTTACTGAAACCGCTCAAATGACGGGGTTATCTGAGTCTGCGGTGAAGATAGGGATACACCGAGGGCTTAAAGCGCTGGCGTTAAGAGTTAGAGGTGCACGATGAACACTGATGATTTTATTTCCATGCTCGCGTCGGGTGTGGCCCCGGTTGATCGCAGGACGCTCGCTAAGCGATTTAGCGGCGCGGTTCTGGCAGGCCTCTTGGGCGCAACTTTGCTGGTAATAGTAATAATGGGCGTTCGGCCAGACTTGGGCCAGGTCATGGCTACACCGATTTTTTGGGCTAAGATCGCCTTTCCGCTCTGTCTGATGATCATTACGCTGAGCATGGTCATGAGGCTGGCTAGACCTGGGATAGCTTCGGGCCCCGGTAAGATTCTGATTGTCGCCACAGTCGCCACGGTGTGGGTTGGCGCTGTCTACGTACTCATGGAGGCCGCACCTGAGGATCGCCTTGCGATCATTCTCGGCGATACCTGGCAGGTATGCGCACTCAACATAACCTTGCTATCGATTCCGGGGTTTATCGCTGTGTTTTGGGCGCTACGCGGTCTCGCACCAACCAACCTGACGCTGTCAGGAGCCTGCGACGGACTGCTAGCAGGCTCAATGGCAACGATTGCTTACTCCCTTCGATGCCCCGAGATGCAGATACCATTTTGGGGCGTATGGTACTTGTTGGGCATGCTGGTGCCGACGGCACTAGGCGCACTACTCGGTCGACGCTGGCTACGCTGGTAGCAGATCGTGGGCATCACCCGTGCCGGCGGTCAGAGATATCTACCAACACCATCACTTCGGGCGATGCGTGATACCGGACGCATCTTGGAATCAAGCAGATGAGCTCGCTGAACAATCATGATCCATGCCTGGTACTGCTTTGTAAGCGACCTGCTTTGGGCCACTCAAAACAGCGGCTGGCAGAGGGCGTTGGTAAGGAACGCGCCCTGGGTATCGCTCAGTTGCTTCTCGATTGCGCTGTAGAAGACCTTTCGGTTTTCCCGGGCCCACGAGCTTTGGCTCCTGATCAAGCACAACACCGACAATGGGGGCACGCTCTGTGCGAGAGCGCACTCTGCATTCCACAGAGTGAGGGAAACCTCGGTGAGCGCTTGAATGCATTGGACATGCAACTCCGGAACCTGGGTCACCAGTACCTGATTTACATCGGAAGCGACTGCCCATTGTTAGGCCCTGACGACTATCAACGTGTGAACGAGCAACTTCAGCACTCAGATACAGTGCTCATGATGGCGCAAGATGGTGGCGTTGTTCTTATGGCCTCTCGTAAGCCTTGGCCGACCTTGAGCGCTTTGCCTTGGAGCACTCAGCATCTCGGTCAAGCGCTAGTCGAATGTTGTCGGAGTTCGGGCCACTCGGTTTCGCTGGCTGGTGAGTTATTCGACATCGACCTCCAAGAAGACCTAAAGCCCTTGCTAGAGGCATTGGCTCACGATGCACGACCTGCGAGATTAAAACTGAAAAACGCGTTGGCGGATCTACTGGAAGTATCAGATGCAAAATAAAGGGTCTGTCAGCGTTATCGTGCCTTGCTGGAATGACGAAGCAGCGCTGGAAAAGCTGCTCAGTCATTTAAATGTAATGGCAATAAATGAGCGTGAGTCGCTACAACTGATCGTGGTTGATGCGGCCCAAAGCGCGAACTGCCTAGAAATTTGTCAGCGCTATGGTTCGCTTTGGGTACCTGCATCACCCTGCCGAGGTGAGCAGCTTCGCTTGGGGGCGAGCCATGCAGTTCATTCGATTCTCTGGTTTTTGCATGCTGACGCTCATCTGACGTGTAATTGCTTGCCTGCTATCCGAGATGCAATCAACTCTGGTGCGTCGGGAGGGTATTTCGCATTCAGATTCTCCAATGCCAGTTGCTGGCAAAGCAGGTTGTTAGAAAAACTGATCAATGTGCGTACTCGTTTTGGGGTTCCTTACGGCGACCAGGGATTATTTTTCCGGCGCGATATCTATCTGTCGTCTGGACAACATGATGCGTCACCGTTGTTTGAAGAGGTCAAACTTGTGAAACGCGTCCGAGAGCAAGGCCGATTCGTAGAGCTAGCTCAAGGTGTGGGAGTGGATGCCAGGCGCTGGCAGCGCGATGGCTGGTGGCGTCGTTCGTTGCGTAATCGTTTGCTCGCGATAGCTTATTACATGGGTGTCCCAGCCTCCCGATTAGCAGCCATTTATAGTTCGCGAAAATAGTCATTTCTGCCGGCTTGACCAACCCACGCATTCCCGAAAACTCACTGATCATAGATGGCGTATTGCTAGCTCCCGCCCAAAATCCAGAGACATGGAGAGGTGTCAAAAGCGACGGCAATCAATTAGGCCTCCTTCACAGCCTGACTTCTTAGGGGCGCTATTTACACATCAAGACGTTGTAGTTTGTGGCAGGCACCTGTTAACCCATCCAAGACAACGTGCGGTTTAATCCCCCATGGATCAAATTGCGCTGCTGAGTCACGATTAACCCAGGCACACTTCAAGCCAGAATTCATTGCCCCCAGGACATCAAAGGGGTTACTCGAAACCAAGCATACTTCTGCAGAGGGCAGCGCACATACGTTGAGTAGGTGGTAATAAACTTCCGGTGCAGGTTTGAAGGAGCGCACCGACTCTACGCTTACGACCTCTGTGAAGAACTCGCGAACATCTGCGTGCTGTAGTAGACGCTCAACTGCTTGCTTACTACCATTTGAAAATGCGTAAAGATGCAAACCACTGCTTACCATTTCCTCCAACGCGTCGCTTACATCAGCGAATGCGTCAAGCTCTGAATAGGCATCCATGAGCACCTGGATGTCAGCACTATCAAGCTCTATCAACTGCTCACGACAGGCGAAGATCAATGCTTGGCGAGTACAGACAGAAAAGTCGCAATAATCACGCATCAACCCCCTGCGAAAGCTGTATTCCAGTTGTTTCTGTCGCCAAGTCTTCGCCACGTCTACAGCTTTCTCACCAATCAGCTGGGTCAGCTGGCCTAGCACACCCTGGGTGTCGATTAACGTTCCGTAGATGTCGAATGCAACTGCCTTGATCATGGTTGGTTAATCCTATCTTGAGTGATTTAAGAACTAATCAGTCCAAAATTTGTTAAATTTAGGCCCAACGCAACATAACTAGATCGATCACCGTAATCAGTTCTTGATGTGAGAGCCCGGATTTGGTCTGGGTGCGCAGACCATTCATTATGCAATGCATTAAGAGGGCAAGCTCTGCCGGTGTCTTATCCGCAGGGATTTCACCGTTCTGCTGTGCTCGCTCAAATGCCAACTCGAATACTCGGCGGAATCGCTTGGAGGCTAGGATCACCAGATGATGTATTGCAGGGTCAGACGATGAAAACTCGTTCGCTACGTTTACAAGCATGCAGCCACGGGGGAAGTCTCGCGAGGCATCCTCGAGCACGGACATCAGGCATTCTCGAATGAAATCGACCGCAGACTCGGACTCATCAAGGCGCTTACGCATAAACCTTGCCCGCCCCTCGAAATATCGAGTGAATGCAGACTCGAATATGCTCTGTTTGTTACCAAAGCTTTCATAAAGACTGCTTTTTGAAAGACCAGTAGCTTCAAGCAGATCCTGCAGGCTCGTGGCGTCATAGCCTCGGCACCAGAAAAGCTCCATGGCATTTTCCAGTACAAGTTCAGGGTCAAAGATTCTAGGGCGTCCGCGATTCATATTTCCATTATGGACTGATCGGATTTTTTTTCAAAGCCCGACCAGGTAAGGCTGCTGGCGACACCGAGGAATCCATCCCTTTAACCCCTGCAACTGGCGCAAGTATCATTCCATAGGGTGGTTCCTAGGTAGAAATTGACTTATGAACCGATCAGTCCCAAAATAAAAGGTGACCCTCACTAAATTTTTCCAGAGGTCTTTGGACACTCGGAGCTCAAACCGAACCACATTAAGGACTGATTAGTCCGTAAATAGAGGTACTCACAATGCTCAGCGAATACCAAATGACTCTACCGTCGCTTACTCCTGAAACTACCGAAGGTCATGGCCGAGATGTACTGACCAAGGCCAAAGCACAGACAGGGTTTATCCCTAACATGTATGCACGCATGGCTAATTCACCAGGTCTGCTTGAAACCTACCTGCAAGGCTATGCGGCCTTTCGAAAAGAGTCTGGCTTTTCCTCCGAGGAACAGGAGGTCATTTTCATGGTCATCAGTCGCGAAAACGGATGTGAATACTGCATGGCTGCTCATAGCACCTTGGCAGACATCATGTCCGGCGTGGCCCCAGAGGTGACTGACGCGATCCGGAACGGCACACCAATCAGCGATTTGAAGCTCGCCGCTTTAGCAGAGTTTACCAGTGTCATGTTCCAGAGCCGTGGCCTACCAACTGAAGAATCAGTTAAGGCGTTTTTCAAGGCTGGTTTTAGCGAGCGGCACATTCTCGAGATCGTTCTGGCGTTGGCCGTGAAGACCCTCAGCAATTACTCCAATCACCTCTTTCATACTCCGCTGGATGAAAAGTTTGCAGCCCGCGTTTGGGCGCAGAGCTGATTTAAACCTGTTATGCCGGTTGAGCGCTCCAGGTTGCCCTTTAGCGCTCACTGGTGAGGTTGCGAGGAACGTATGTTCGCGCAAAAAATATAGAGCATAGATTTACTCAAATGCTGCGCAATTTCTTACATCATGACGGAGAGAAATGATGAAAGGTTTTCGATCTGGTTTTAATCTTCTAATGGCGGCATTGCTGGCCTTATCCCCATTAGCATTTGCTAGTCAAAAAACAGAAGCTTCGGAAGCGGATATTAAAGTTATTTTCTTTGATGTAAATGAAACCCTTCTGGATCTTCATCCTCTACAAAAGTCGGTCGGAGATGCGCTCGGTGGTAGGCCTGATTTGTTGAGCATATGGTTTTCGACGATGCTGCACTATTCATTAGTAGAGACATCAATTAATCAATATCATGATTTTGGGCAAATAGGTGCTGCGGCACTAATTATGGTTGCTCAATCGAATGGTTTGACTATCTCTCAAGATCAGGCAAAGGAGGCTATCGCCCCCATCACTAAGCTTCCAGCGCATCCGGATGTTCGCGAGGGATTAGAGGCGTTGAAAAATAAAGGCTACAAGTTGGTGGCACTGACAAACTCTTCACGCCCAGCCGTAGAGAAACAATTGAAAAATGCAGGACTGTACGACCTGTTTGACGAGTATTTAAGTGGCGAAGCTGTTCACAGTTACAAGCCAAATCTAAAGGTCTACAGTTGGGCTATGCAAAAAATCGGAGTCAGCAACAGGGAGTCCCTGCTGGTTGCAGCGCATGGTTGGGATGTCGCGGGGGCTAAAGAGGCTGGCATGAATACAGCGTTTGTAGCACGAGCTGGCCAAGCGATCTATCCGCTAGCTGAGGTTCCTGATTATCAAGTCAGCGACTTATTACAACTATCGGACTTATTGCCGGCGCGCTAGATTGCATCTGGCTTATAGTATTTATGCTTATAGGCCAGCATCCTACCTGATGAGAGGCGCGCATAAAGGTGTCGCGCACTCCAGTTAGTCTGCTGCTGGCATGCTATAAGGAGTATAGTTATATTGTCTTGTGGTTCAACTATTTAACTAAAGGATTCTTTATGACTACTTACGCAATCATTGGTGGGTCGGGGCTGGGTAAGCTACAAGGGCTTAACGAAAGAAAATCCATACTAATTGATACTCCTTATGGTGAACCAACTGGTGACATCAACATCGGCGAGTTTGCGGGTCAAGAAGTGATGTTCTTAGCACGTCATGGCCAAAAGCATCGCTATGCGCCGCATCAAGTTAACTATAGAGCAAATATTTGGGCTCTTAAACAAGCGGGAGCAGACTCGATTATAGCTATAAACGCAGTTGGAGGAATTCATCATGCAATGGGCACTGGCCATTTTTGTGTGCCCCATGACCTAATTGACTATACCTACTGCCGCCAAAATACGTTCTTCAATAACGATCATGAGCAGCCAATTCCCCATATTGACTTCAGCGCACCATACAGTGAGGAACTGCGTGTTCGTCTGATTGCTGCATTGATGGCTGAAAATTTCGAGTTCAGTGCGAGAGGCGTGTATGGCTGCACTCAAGGCCCTCGCCTAGAGACATCTGCAGAGATAATCCGTATGGAACGTGACGGTTGCGACATTGTAGGTATGACCGGTATGCCTGAGGCTGCACTGGCACGAGAGTTATCACTAGAGTATGCCTGCTTGGCGCTGGTTGTTAACCCAGCGGCAGGAAAGTCTTCGTCTGCGATTAGTATGGCGGAAATAGAGTCGGCGTTGAAGTTAGGTATTAGCAATGCTCAGGCGGTTTTGTCTAGGTTGCTCGGATCTGCTCAAAAAACTTCATGAATTATGGCGATACAAACGAGAACCCTCGGCAGGGCGGATCGGTGTGCGTTCATGTCCTAATTTTGGCGGGGCATATCTGTGTCGAATCTTCCTATACGCCTTTTCTTCCTGCCGGTTAGCCTAACAAGGTCGAATCTACATACTGAAGTCATTTCCCGTCATTGCTGCGGGTGCGTCGCTTGGAGCTTGGCTGAGTTGGCTTTTGGGCAAGATGTTGGATGCTCTGTTCCGTACGATTCCTCTAGGTGCTGTGGTTGCGAACATGGTTGGGGGTTACATCATCGGCGTAGACATCGCCTTCTTGGCCACTTCTCCTAGCCACTCAGGCCATCCGGATGGGCTTGGCCAAACTGCCAGAGGGTAGTAACTGGGCGCAACTTTACGGCGTAGCACTGCTATGCGGCATCGGCTTCACCATGAGCCTGTTCATAGAAAACTTGGCATTCGCGGGCTCGGCTCACCTGATTGATGAAGTGAAAGTCGGGGTGTTGACTGGATCGACTCTGGCGGCGATTGGCGGCGTGCTGATTCTGCGTCGTAGCACTTCCCCTGCGGCAGCACCGGCTACTTTAGGCCGGTAACTTTACTTGGAAATGACCACAGAGCCTCGCCGACGCCGAGGTTCTGCGGCTGAACATTCGCTCACTGAATCATTGGCGAAATAGCGTTGGAAACATGAGGGAGGTAGCTCCGCGTCATGCCCAACTTACCGCGCCGTCTCTCAGCGCTTAGCAATCAACTCCAAAGCAACTTTTCTCAGCATGTACGTTTCGCGCTGAATTGACTGCCCCATCGATAACTCCTGACGCTGCATCACGGCTTCGTTGTGCGATATGGCCTCATGCAGGTTGATCCAGACAGGCCGCATTCCATTAGCGATTTCGTGGCTTTCCATCCTGACTGGCTCTAGCTGAGTCGCTACTTCGCATAGATAAAAATGTGACGTCATGTGCATCAGGTCATATTGTGGCTTCCAATAAGGCCGGTATTCCTCGATATAGCCGTAGTGCTGGAGCACCTGAATCTCACGGGCACCAGTCTCTTCCTCAAGCTCACGCTTCAGGCCTGTGACAATGTCCTCGCCGGCTTCAAGGCCGCCGCCAGGAAAGCTAAAGTCGTTATAGCGCTCCGTGAACAGCAACAGGATCTGTCCATCCCGCATCACGATGCCGCGTGCTGCATGTCGACGGAATACTCTGCCCTGTTTGGATTTCAGCTCGGGGTGAATAATTTCAGTTATGAGTTGCATGTGGTCTCGTTACGGCAAGATCAGTTAGTCATCGTCCAAGGTGGCCACGGCATTTCCGCAGTTCTGGAAATACTGTGGCCAGTGGAACTGGCTCAGCGAAGCAGCAATACGGGAACAGTGGATGTACGCAGCATCGTCGTGGTCGTGCTGCCTATTAGAAACTGCCTGATGCGTGAGTGCCCGTACGCCCCCATGACCAAGAGGTCAATGCCGTGCTCTGCCTGATACGCATGCAGTGTCGACTCAACTTCGCCTGGACGGATCTCGATGTGCACCAGCGAGCCAGAAGAGGCAAGTGTGGTTCGTGCTTTCTCCAGCTCATTCTGGTTTTCTTCAGAGTCCGTACCAACCATGACGATATGTATTGGCAGGCCTTCGCACAGCGGGCTTGAAGCAAGCATCTGTACGGTCTTGTGGCCTGTAGCGCTGCCGTCAAATGCCACCATGACCGTTTCAGGTTTCCTGAAATGGCTGGTTGTAATCAGGATGGGGCGGTGGATAGTTCGGACTACCGCTTCGATCTGGCTGCCAAGACTTTGGGCACTGTGCGTGCTGTCCTCACCGACTCTTCCAATCACCAGTAATCGAATATCGTCTTGGAGATCGCTCAGGCTCTCGACGAGATGGCCATGGCGCTGCTTCAGATCAGGTGACATTGCGCCAGAGATGACTGTTCGCTCGCGAGCTTTTTCAAGCATGTGCTGCCCATCCTCCAAGGCCAGTTTTGCACGCTGCGCATCCAGCGTGGCCAACTCTTCCAGTAGATGTTCTCTGCTACCGAGACCGATATTGCCGCTGAGGTCAGCGGATGCAGGATATTTTTCCTTATCCAGCACATGAAGCAAGGTCAGGGGAGCGCTGAGTCGTTGCGAGGCCCATGCTGCGTAATCGCAGACCGCCAATGAGGATTGTGAGTTATCAATGCATGCCATTACGTGGGTCATTGTCGTTCTCCTTAGTGGCTCATGAGCTTGTCGATGGCACCGGGTTTGTCATGCACACCGAAGCGGTCAACGATTGTTGAGCTGGCTTCATTGAGACCGAGCACTTCAACTTCAGCGCCTTCACGGCGGAACTTAATCACGACCTTATCCAGCGCTGCGACGGCAGTGATATCCCAGAAATGCGCCTGTGTGAGATCGATGGTGACTTTGTTGAGTGCTTCCTTGAAGTCGAAAACATTGGTGAATTTTTCAGCCGAGTTGAAAAATACCTGACCTACTACGGTGTACGTGCGGTGTGAGTTTTTTTCATCCAGGCTGGACTTGATGTCGAGGTAGTGCCCGATCTTGTTCGCAAAGAACAGCGAAGCCAGCAGCACGCCCACCAGAACACCATAAGCGAGGTTATGCGTTGCCACGACCACCACAACGGTGGCGACCATCACAATGTTGGTCGAGAGTGGGTGCTGCTTGAGGTTACGCAGAGAATCCCAACTGAAGGTGCCGATGGAGACCATGATCATCACGGCAACTAGCGCAGCCATAGGAATTTTAGACAGCCACTCACCTAGAAAGACGATGAGTAGTAGCAAGAAGACGCCGGCACAAAGTGTCGACAGGCGGGTACGGCCACCTGATTTTACGTTGATGATTGACTGGCCGATCATGGCACAGCCCGCCATACCGCCAAGCATGCCAGCAATGATGTTGGAGATGCCTTGGCCCTTGCATTCGCGGTTTTTGTTGCTGGTGGTATCGGTCAGATCATCGACAATGGTTGCGGTCATCATGGACTCAAGCAAGCCAACCACAGCCAAGGCAGCTGAATACGGGAAAATGATGCGCAGGGTTTCAAAGTTCAGCGGGACTTCAGGCCAGAGGAAGATCGGGAGCGTGTCAGGCAGTTGGCCCATGTCACCCACGGTGCGGATATCCAAACCGAGGTAAATGGCGACGGCGGTCAGCGTCAGGATGCACACCAATGGCGAGGGAATCAGCTTGCCGATTTTCGGTACATACGGAAACAGGTAGATGATTCCCAGGCCCGCAGCTGTCATGGCATAGACATGCCAGGTGACATTGGTGAGCTCAGGCAATTGCGCCATGAAAATCAGAATGGCCAAAGCGTTCACGAAACCAGTGACTACCGAGCGGGAAACAAAGCGCATCAGTGAGCCCAGCTTTAGGTAGCCAGCGAGGATTTGAAGTACCCCGCAGAGCAAGGTGGCTGCTAGCAGATACTGAAGCCCGTGATCTTTTACCAAAGTGACCATTAGCAGAGCCATTGCACCGGTAGCCGCCGAGATCATGCCAGGACGACCGCCGACGAAGGCAATGACAGCGCAGATGCAGAAAGAGGCATAGAGACCAACTTTGGGGTCGACGCCTGCAATGATAGAGAAGGCAATGGCTTCCGGGATCAAAGCCAGAGCGACTACAAGACCCGCGAGCACGTCTCCACGGACGTTGGAAAGCCACGTTTGTTTGAGTGATTGCAGCATCAGAATATCCAAGGCAATGCACCGCACGCACACCAGGCGAAGGGCGAGCGCGTCGATACGAATTCAAATTGTGAGGATTATCTTGCTGTGTGCTGTGGGTGTAAGAACCGGGCATACAGCAGTACGCACCGCGAACGAAACAGGCGGGTGCGAGGTGTTGCGAGGGGGCGTAGCGCTAAGGCGGCGTAGGCTGCCAGTAGATCGTTTGGAGTACAGTCATGCTGATTTCCTGTAGCTCAAGGGGTATGCGAAGACGACAGTATACAGTCAAGCTATCGTCGATTGCGACCCGCTACCTCGCCTTGGGCGGTTTGCGTTGAGTAATGCCTTTTTGGCAATATCTCTCGCCTGCGCTCCTTTTTTTCAGTTCTCAACGCGTCGTTAAGGCTCTGAAGCCAGTTGAAATCCCTGAAGGGTACAGTATCCATTCTGGCCTATAGCGAATGTGCTCACCGCCGCTCTGGGAGCCTTGCTCATAGTGAGTATTGCCAAGATGACCAGCATGCGACCCATGAGCCCAGCATGAGAAAAGCCAGTCCGATCCAGAAGGAAAAATGTCTTTCCGGACTGCCCGAAGCACCTGGTTTCAGCATCTGTAGCAGTAGCCCGGATCGTTCAATCACAAAGCCAAAGGCCATAAGCGAGAGATTGGTTCGGTTCCACGCCAGCAAGGCTCTCTCAGCAGCAAAGAACACTCGTGGATCGTTCAAATCGGACATCAAATACCTCGCGTGAAATCGCTCTGGTCAGATGGTGCAGATATCGGACAGGGCTTGCGCCATCTGCTTTCATGGCTACCATCTGATCAATGCGTGCCTCGGCTTTCCAAGGCCGAGAACAAATGCATACCGGTCAACATGGCCAATACGAAAATGATGATTTGCCAGCGCCCCGTAAGCAGAATAGCGACCGCTGGCCCAGGGCAGATCCCCGCAATTCCCCAACCTATACCGAACACTAGGCTGCCGCCAATCAAGCGGGCGTCCAACTCCTTTTTCACAGGTAATTGCATGCGGGCACCCAGCAAGGATTGCTTGTTCTTGCGCGCCCAATTCAGGGGGATAACCGCCACTGCGATTGCCCCTCCCATCACCAGAGCAAGTGACGGATCCCAGGCCCCGGCCACATCAAGAAAAGCCAATACCTTGGCAGGGTTCGTCATGCCTGCCAGGAGTAGACCCAGGCCAAAGATCAGCCCTGCAAAAAATGCGGTCAACTTGATCATCTTCAAGCTCCCAGCACATGACGAATGACGTACACCGTTGCGAAGCCGGCGGTCATAAAACACACCGTTGCCACGATGGAGCGAGGAGACAACCTGGAGATCCCACACACTCCATGACCACTCGTACAGCCCGAACCGTAACGGGTACCCACGCCGACGAGCAGGCCTGCAATGATCAGGGCCTGAACGAGCCCCATGAAAGAC
>NZ_JAMDHB010000013.1:0-186256 GCF_028656895.1 Pseudomonas sp. TNT2022 ID1044
GCGCATTCTACAGCAGCCTCATTTGCTGTCAAGTGGTTATTTTCAGAAGTTTTCAAGGATTTCCTTAACAACTTCAACCACTTGCGCTTTCGATCTCTCGTCAGCGGGAGGCGAATTCTACAGCGTTACACGCTGCTGTCAACACCTCTTTTTCAACTTCCTTTTGGCTTCGATGAACTGAAGCAACCCGCTGCCGAAAACTGCATAACTCATTGTTTACCAAGGAGTTTTCCGTTTCGACTGCGCCGGAAGTGGGGCGAATTATAGACATCTGAAATCTGCCGTCAAGCATTGATTTGGGTTTTCTATCAATAACTTACGAAAGGCCTAAAATGGCCCCGCTAGAGAAGCAAAACTGGCCCCTCTATATAGAAAGCGCCCTCAGAGCACTCCCGACTCTTTGAAAGCAGCCACCACCCCGGCATCCAGACCCAGGACCCTCTGCAGGACCTCCAGCGTGTGTTCGCCCAACAATGGCGGCGCATGGCGATACTCTACCGGTGTCTCGGACAGACGAATCGGGCTCGCCACCTGAGGCACCATTCCCGCCAGCGCATGCGGCAACTCAATAGCCAGCCCACGCGCCTTGACCTGCGGATCGGCAAACATCTGCGCCAAATCGTTGATCGGCCCGCATGGCACACCTGCCTGCTCCAGCTGAGCCACCCATTCTGCTGTGGTTTTGAACACCGTCGCCTGACGGATCAGCGGAATCAGCACTGCCCGGTTTGCCACCCGCACCTTATTGGTTGCGAAGCGAGGGTCATCTGCCCATTGAGGCTGTCCAGCCACCTCCGCGAATTTGCGGAACTGCCCGTCATTACCCACGGTAAGGATGAAATCGCCGTCAGCTGTAGGAAAGTCCTGATAAGGCACGATGTTCGGATGAGCATTGCCCAAGCGTTTCGGCGCATTACCCGTAGTCAGGTAATTCATCGCCTGGTTAGCCAGGCAAGCCACCTGCACATCCAGCAGCGCCATATCAATATGCTGCCCGCTCCCGTCATGATCCCGGTGCGCAAGCGCAGCGAGAATTGCTACCGTCGAATAGAGCCCCGTCAGGATGTCAGTCAGCGCAACGCCGACTTTGACCGGCCCGGCACCCTCCTCGCCTTCAGGTCGCCCCGTCAGACTCATGAGACCACCAAGCCCCTGAATCATGAAGTCGTAGCCAGCGCGTTTGGCATAGGGCCCCGTTTGACCAAAGCCGGTGATCGAGCAATAGATCAGATCCGGATTAATCGCCCTCAGCGTTTCGTAGTCCAGCCCATACGCAGCCAGACCACCTACCTTGAAGTTCTCGATCAGAATGTCCGACTTGGTGGCCAATTCACGCACCAGCCTCTGCCCCTCCGGACGCGTGAAGTCGATAGTCACCGATTGCTTGTTGCGATTGGCCGACAAGTAATAGGCAGCCTCACTGGTGTTCTCGCCATAGGCATCCTTTAGGAACGGCGGGCCCCAGGCGCGCGTGTCATCGCCATTACCCGGGCGCTCGACCTTGATCACTTCGGCGCCAAGGTCGGCGAGGATCTGCCCAGCCCACGGCCCGGCCAGTACCCGCGATAAATCCAGTACCCGCAGATGCGAAAGCGCGCCCATGGCCGTTCTCCTCTTAATAGAACGCCTGGATGCCGGTTTGTGCGCGACCGAGGATCAGCGCGTGGACGTCATGCGTACCTTCATAGGTATTCACCACTTCCAGGTTGACCAGGTGACGGGCAACGCCGAACTCATCGGAAATACCGTTGCCACCCAACATGTCGCGAGCCATGCGCGCGATGTCCAGGGACTTTCCGCACGAGTTGCGTTTCATCATCGAGGTGATTTCGACAGCCGCAGTACCCTCGTCTTTCATGCGCCCCAGACGCAGGCAACCTTGCAGCGCCATGGTGATTTCAGTCTGCATGTCAGCCAGTTTCTTCTGGATCAGTTGAGTGGCAGCCAATGGGCGGCCGAACTGCTGACGATCCAGGGTGTACTGACGAGCGGTATGCCAGCAGAATTCGGCAGCACCCAGCGCGCCCCACGAAATACCGTAACGTGCGGAGTTGAGGCAGGTGAAAGGACCTTTCAAGCCACGCACATCCGGGAAAATGTTCTCTTCCGGCACGAACACGTTATCCATGACGATTTCACCGGTGATCGATGCGCGCAGGCCAACCTTGCCGTGAATCGCCGGAGTGCTCAGGCCTTTCCAGCCCTTCTCCAGAACGAAGCCACGGATATCACCCGCATCGTCCTTGCCCCAAACCACAAACACGTCGGCGATCGGGCTGTTGGTGATCCACATCTTGTTGCCGGTCAGGCTGTAACCGCCTTCGACTTTGCGTGCACGAGTAATCATCGCACCCGGATCGGAGCCGTGGTTTGGCTCAGTCAGGCCGAAGCAGCCAATCCACTCGCCCGAAGCCAGCTTCGGCAAGTATTTCTGCTTCTGCGCTTCGGTACCGAATTCATTGATCGGCACCATCACCAGCGAGGACTGCACACTCATCATCGAGCGATAGCCGGAGTCGACACGCTCGACTTCACGGGCAATCAAACCATAGCTGACATAGTTCAGGCCGCTGCCACCGTATTGCTCAGGAATGGTTGCCCCCAACAGGCCCACTTCACCCATCTCGCGGAAGATCGCCGGATCGGTCTTTTCATGGCGGAAAGCCTCGAGAACACGCGGCGCGAGCTTCTGCTGAGCGAACTGCGCAGCAGTGTCGCGAATCATGCGTTCTTCTTCGGTGAGCTGTTGATCCATCAGCAGGGGATCAATCCAGTTGAAGCTAGCTTTACCGGCCATGAGTGTGTCCTCTCGAAACAGGTCAAATAACGTGGACTGATCCTAGGCCGGGTTCGGTCTCTCGGCAAACGAGGATTTCGCATACTGTTGTGCTAATTTCTCACTCCGAAACGTCGCATAAGGCATTTAAGGCGATGTATTAGTGAGGTTGACGTACATGCGCAGGAAGATACCCAGTACAACCGCCCTGATCAGCTTTGAAGCGGCAGCGCGACACGAAAGCTTTACCAAGGCAGCCGAAGAGCTTTCGCTGACCCAAGGAGCTATTTGCCGACAGATCGCCAGCCTGGAGGAGTTCCTCAACGTGGAACTCTTCCGACGCTCACGGCGCGGAGTAAAGCTGACCGAAGCCGGGCTTTCCTACAGCCGCCGGGTTGCCACTCAACTCGATGCAGTCGAGCGCGATACCTTGTCGGTGATGGGCCAGCAGGGAGCCAACGTGATCGAATTGGCCGTGGTGCCCACCTTCGGCACCCAGTGGTTACTGCCGCGGCTTAAAGACTTCCAGCACAAGCATCCGGAAGTGACGGTCAACCTGACCAACCGTACGCGCCCCTTCCTGTTTGCCGACACCGACTTCGATGCCGCGATTTACTTCGGCGACGCGGATTGGCCGGGTACAGAATCCCACCGCTTGATGGGCGAGAATCCGATGCCCGTATGCAGTCCCGTCTTACTCGGAAAGAAGACCATTCTGACTCCCGACGAAATCGCCGAATTCCCCCTCCTGCAACAGACCACCCGACCGTACGCCTGGCGACAGTGGTTCAACTCCCAGCACCTGAATATCCCCCGCGACATGACAGGCCCGCGCTACGAGCTATTCTCCATGCTCGCCCAGGCGGCGATGCACGACATGGGAATTGCGTTGATTCCTCCCTTCCTGATTCAACGCGAGCTGGCCGAGAAACGCCTGGTCATCGCCAACCCTCAGGCGCTCTCCAGCATCAAGGCCTATTACCTGATGATTCCTGAGCGAAAGGTCGAATCTGCCTCTTTAAGGGCTTTTAGAGATTGGCTGGTCAACCAAGCGCATAGCTACAGCCTAGAAGAATAGCGGCCCCGGGCCGTTAGCTGACCCCGTAGTCAATTAATATTGAACCCTACAGATATACGGATATGTCGCATAAACACAAACTGTTTGACGAAGCAGTACAAACGTTCCACAAGCGCCTGATGACGCGGCTTTGCGCCACTATTTTGGGTCAATGCCCCATCATTCATATGACCGATGTGTAAATTCTTGAATTTCGGCCAGAATCCTTACAAGGCACGGCCTGCAAGGGATTGAACCGGCCGGTTGCGACATTCGGTCACGGGGTGACTTGTAGTTAATTTTCCGTCACCCGTCATAATCCCTTGAAGGGCACAAAGTTCGCCTGCAAAATGCCGCGCCCCGCCCTGATTTAGCGGGATCGTGCTGATCGGCCGCCCCAGCCGCACCATCCGTAGTGCATGGGTTTACTCAATAAGATCACGCAGGAGATTTGACGTGCACATTGGTGTTCCTCTCGAAACCCAGACCGGTGAAACACGGGTTGCTGCAACCCCGGAAACCATCAAGAAGCTGATCGGCCAGGGTCATAAGGTCACTGTACAAAGCGGCGCAGGCATTAATGCCAGTGTTGTCGACAGTGCCTATGAAGCGGCAGGCGCAAGCATTGGCAGCGCCAGCGATGCGTTTGGTGCAGAGCTGATCCTTAAGGTAGTCGCCCCCAGCGACAGCGAACTCGCACTGATCAAGAGCGGCACCGTTGTGGTGGGCATGCTCAATCCGTTCAGTAATGAAACCATCGCCAAGATGGCCGAATGCGGTATTACCGCGTTTGCGCTGGAAGCTGCGCCACGTACTTCCCGCGCCCAGAGCCTGGATGTGCTGTCGTCGCAAGCCAACATCGCCGGCTATAAGGCTGTGTTGCTGGCTGCTCATTACTATCCGCGTTTCATGCCGATGCTGATGACGGCGGCGGGCACCGTGAAAGCGGCGCGCGTGCTGATTCTCGGTGCCGGTGTTGCCGGTTTGCAGGCAATCGCTACGGCGAAACGTCTGGGTGCGGTGATCGAGGCGTCAGACGTGCGTCCTGCGGTGAAGGAACAGATCGAATCCCTCGGTGCCAAGTTCGTCGACGTGCCGTACGAGACCGATGAAGAGCGTGAATGCGCCGTCGGTGTTGGCGGTTACGCACGCCCCATGCCAGCCAGCTGGATGCAGCGCCAGGCCGTGGCCGTACACGAACGCGCCAAGCAGGCCGACATCGTCATCACCACCGCTCTGATTCCTGGTCGCAAGGCTCCGACGCTGTTGAGCGCGGAAACCGTGTCGCAGATGAAACCAGGCTCGGTCGTCATCGACCTCGCCGCGGCCCAAGGCGGTAATTGCCCGCTGACCGTGGCTGACCAGGTGGTTGTCGAGAATGGCGTGACCATTGTCGGCCCGACCAACCTGGCCGGCGCAGTGGCGGCTGACGCTTCGGCGCTGTACGCCCGCAACCTGCTGGACTTCCTGAAGCTGGTCTTCACCAAAGAAGGCCAGTTCGAGATCAACCTCGAAGACGACATCGTCGCCGCGTGCCTGATGTGCCGCGACGGCCAAGTCATCCGCAAAAACGCCTAAGCAGGGATTCAGACGATGGAAGAGCTTATCTCCCCCGGTATCTACAACCTGATCATCTTCGTGCTGGCGATTTATGTCGGTTATCACGTGGTCTGGAACGTAACGCCTGCGCTGCACACGCCACTGATGGCGGTGACCAACGCGATCTCCGCGATCGTAATCGTCGGTGCCATGCTCGCTGCCGCTTTGACCGTGACTCCACTGGGTAAAACCATGGGCACGCTGGCGGTCGCACTGGCAGCGGTCAACGTGTTTGGTGGCTTCCTGGTCACCCGCCGCATGCTTGAGATGTTCAAGAAAAAAGCCCCGAAAGCCGTAAAAGAAGAGGCGCCGAAGTAATGAGCATGAACCTTGTAACGACGCTCTACCTGATCGCGTCGATCTGCTTCATTCAGGCCCTCAAAGGCCTGTCGCACCCTACCACTTCGCGTCGCGGCAACCTGTTCGGCATGCTCGGCATGGCGTTGGCGATCCTGACCACCGTTGGCCTCAACTATAAGCTGGGTGCGGAGCTGGCAACTGCCGGCATCGGCTACGTCATCGTTGGCTTGCTGGTCGGCGGTACTGCCGGTTCGATCATGGCCAAACGCGTTGAGATGACCAAGATGCCTGAACTGGTCGCGTTCATGCACAGCATGATCGGTATGGCCGCGGTGTTCATCGCGATCGCTGCTGTTGTCGAGCCGCAATCCCTGGGTATCGTCAAGCAACTGGGTGATGCAATACCTGCGGGCAACCGCCTGGAGCTGTTCCTCGGCGCGGCCATTGGTGCAATCACCTTCTCCGGTTCGGTGATCGCGTTCGGCAAGCTGTCGGGCAAGTACAAGTTCCGCCTGTTCCAAGGCGCACCGGCACAGTTCAGCGGTCAGCACAAACTGAACCTGCTGCTGGGTGTCGCCACAATGGCCCTGGGCGTGACCTTCATGCTGACCGGCAGCCTGACTGCCTTCGCCTTGATGCTGGCTCTGGCCTTCATCATGGGCGTGCTGATCATCATCCCGATCGGTGGTGCAGACATGCCAGTGGTGGTGTCGATGCTCAACAGCTATTCCGGCTGGGCAGCGGCAGGTATCGGCTTCTCGCTGAACAACTCGATGCTGATCATTGCCGGCTCGCTGGTAGGCTCTTCCGGTGCGATCCTCTCGTACATCATGTGCAAGGCGATGAACCGTTCCTTCTTTAATGTGTTGCTCGGCGGTTTCGGCAATACAGCCGACGCTGGCCCAGCAGGCGCCAAGGAAGCTCGCCCGGTGAAATCCGGCTCGGCTGACGACGCGACCTTCCTGCTGACCAACGCCGACACCGTGATCATCGTCCCAGGCTATGGCCTGGCGGTAGCACGGGCGCAGCATGCGCTGAAAGAATTGACCGAGAAGCTGACCCACCGTGGCGTGACCGTCAAGTACGCGATCCACCCGGTTGCCGGCCGTATGCCGGGCCACATGAACGTGTTGCTGGCCGAGGCCGAAGTGCCTTACGACCAGGTGTTCGAGATGGAAGACATCAACTCCGAGTTTGGCCAGGCCGACGTGGTCCTGGTGTTGGGCGCCAACGACGTGGTCAACCCAGCCGCGAAGAACGATCCGAAATCGCCGATTGCCGGCATGCCGATTCTCGAAGCGTTCAAGGCCAAGACCATCATCGTCAACAAGCGCTCGATGGCCAGCGGCTATGCCGGCCTGGACAACGAGCTGTTCTATCTCGACAAGACCATGATGGTGTTCGGCGACGCCAAGAAAGTCATCGAAGACATGGTTAAAGCCGTCGAGTAATTCACCTGGCACTACTGGAACGCCCCGACTCGTCGGGGCGTTTTTGTTTGTGCAAAACATCAGGCAATCGACGCCTTTGTTACCGATCCGGTAATGGTGTTTTGCTTGAAAGGTCCGGAATAGAGGCCTCGTTTGCGACCTTGGTAGCGGGACACGGGCCAGGGAAATTAACTAGACTGCGGGTCCTGATACCCGTTGCCCGAGATAACAATCCATGTACCGTGACCGTATTCGCCTGCCATCGTTGTTGGACAAAGTGATGAGCGCTGCCGACGCTGCCGCTCTGATACAGGACGGCATGACCGTTGGCATGAGCGGCTTCACCCGCGCCGGCGAAGCCAAGGCCGTACCCCACGCACTGGCCGAGCGAGCCAAGGTCACGCCGCTGAAGATCAGCCTGATGACCGGCGCCAGCCTGGGCAACGACCTCGACAAGCAACTCACCGAAGCCGGTGTACTGTCGCGACGCATGCCGTTTCAGGTCGACAGCACATTGCGCAAGGCGATCAACGCCGGTGAGGTGATGTTCATCGACCAACACCTTTCGGAAACCGTCGAGCAACTGCGCAACCAGCAACTCAAGCTGCCGGACATCGCAGTGATCGAAGCCGTAGCGATCACCGAGCAAGGCCATATCGTGCCGACCACGTCCGTGGGCAACTCCGCCAGCTTCGCGATTTTCGCCAGGCACGTGATCGTCGAGATCAACCTGGCGCACAACCCGAATCTCGAAGGCCTGCACGACATCTATATCCCGA
This sequence comes from Pseudomonas sp. TNT2022 ID1044, assembly GCF_028656895.1. Taxonomy (NCBI): domain Bacteria; kingdom Pseudomonadati; phylum Pseudomonadota; class Gammaproteobacteria; order Pseudomonadales; family Pseudomonadaceae; genus Pseudomonas; species Pseudomonas sp. TNT2022 ID1044. The sequence continues at coordinate 7,942 of NZ_JAMDHB010000013.1, forward strand.
CCTATCGCCCGACCCGTACGCCGATTCCACTGGTCAAGGTCGATGATCGCATTGGCAGCACCGCCATCCCTATTCCTCCGGAAAAGATCGTCGCGATCGTGGTCACCCATCAGCCGGATTCGCCGTCCACCGTGCTGCCGCCCGACACCGATACACAAGCCATCGCCGACCATTTGATCGATTTCTTCAAACAGGAAGTGGACGCCGGGCGCATGACCAACAAGCTCGGACCGTTGCAGGCCGGGATTGGCACGATCGCCAACTCGGTGATGTGCGGCCTGATCGACTCGCCTTTCGAAGACCTGACGATGTATTCCGAAGTGCTGCAGGACTCGACGTTCGACCTGATCGACGCCGGCAAGCTGAGCTTTGCTTCGGGCAGTTCGATCACCCTCTCCAGCCGGCGCAACGCCGATGTGTTCGGCAACCTGGAGCGCTACAAAGACAAACTGGTGCTGCGGCCCCAGGAGATCTCCAACCACCCTGAAGTGGTGCGTCGCCTTGGGATCATCGGTATCAACACGGCGCTGGAGTTCGACATCTATGGCAACGTCAACTCCACCCATGTCTGCGGCACGCGGATGATGAACGGCATTGGTGGCTCGGGTGACTTTGCGCGCAATGCGCACCTGGCGATCTTCGTGACCAAGTCGATTGCCAAGGGCGGCGCGATTTCCAGCGTGGTGCCGATGGTCAGCCACGTCGATCATACCGAGCATGACGTTGACATCCTGGTCACCGAAGTCGGCCTGGCCGACCTGCGAGGCCTGGCACCCCGCGAGCGCGCCCGGGTCATCATCGACAACTGTGTGCACCCGGACTACCGCCAAGCACTGAACACTTACTTCGAAACCGCTTGCGCGGCAGGTGGACACACCCCGCACATTCTGCGCGATGCCCTGAGCTGGCACATGAACCTGGAAGAAACCGGGCGAATGATCGCGGTGTAATTGGTACAGATTGCCGCTGACGCAAAAACAGTTTCGTCAGCGGGCGATCTTCAGACTGTCTTCAATCAGAAACTGTACTGCTGTACTGGTCATTTCCTACCGCCATATCCTACAAAACCAAGGTTAACCGCCATAAACGCACCAAGATGGGGCAGACAGGTACAGTTGCCTCAATTTCGACCAGTACACCCCCTATAAACAGTTAACTGAGCCCTCACAATACAGATGAACTGTATCTACAGTGACTAGGCAAACGAGAGGATCATGGGCACCAGTTAAACCACTACCTAATCCCGCCACAAGCGGAAGGATGTCAACCATGGAACGTACACTCAGTTCCGAACTGTTCTTCGAAGACACTGCTGCAAAAACCCAGGCTTCCATGCCTCTGCGCGTTATCGCCAACCTGATGTTGTGGCAGCGCCGCATCTCCAGCCGCCACCAATTGGCTCGTCTGGATTCGCGTCTGCTGGCTGATGCCGGGATTAGCGAAGCACAACGCTACGAAGAGCTGAGCAAGCCGTTCTGGCGCTAAGTTAGCGTCGCTGGCTCTGACCTGCAGGGTCCACCGCCAGCAACCCGAATTGAAAAGGCAAAACCCGTCGTGAGAAATCACGACGGGTTTTGTCGTTCTTGGCCCGAAAAAAGAAAACCAGTACAGTTCTGCTGATAGCAAAACAAAGCAGAACAATTGTCTACCGACATTGATCCGCGCAATCTGGCTTAATTAAGTGTTTTTTCTTCAAGACTGTTCGAACACGCATACTCCAGCCTAATATCAAATCAGAACGTGGCGAACGCCAGGTGTCTGGCGTCTGATTGCTCAGTTATTGCGCCACTTCTCTATCCGTCCAAAGGAGTTACACCATGACCCGCCTTCGTCTGCTCAGCGCTGCAGCCCTGCTTGCCGTGGCTGCCAATGCCCACGCCACCAGCTTCATCGTGACCACCGATGCCGTCGTCGGTGCACTCAAAGCCACATCCGATGCAACCTCGGACGTCACTTCGTCTTTTAAAGACGACAAGATCGTGCTCGCGGCCCGTGACGACGCCGCCAGCTTCGTCGCCAGTGAGGGCGCGATCCGCGGGGTAAAACTGGAAAGCGCGATGGATCACATTCGGCACCAGGCGCCACAGCTGAACGCTACCGATGCGCAATTGGCGCAGGCGATCCTGACGATCTAAGCGTTTGCCTTGATTTGGGACACGCCCAACGTGTCCCAATGTTTTCATGCTGGCTCTAGACCGGGCGTTGCGTTAGCCTTGGGACTCACTTTCAACAGTCGAGCCTCATGGGTTTTCTTTCAAAAACTTTCATCCTTCCAGTGTTTTTTGCGGCCACCTGCTCGGGTTCGGCCTACGCTTTTGACGCTTTCAATCTGTCGACCCAAGGCACCGTAGCCAGTGGTTACGCCACAAGCTTGGTGACCTCCGCGCCCTTCGACCATAAACTGCTGCTCGCCGCCCGGGATGATGCCGCAGCATTCATCGCCAGTGACGGCCAATTGAGAGGCGCACAGCTGGAGTCGGCCCTGTCGTACCTGCGCCGGACCCAGCCAAAACTTCATGCCAGCGACCTTGAACTGGCACAGGCAATTCTCGTCCAATAGTTATCCCAAGTTTCTCCGGAGTCGTTCCATGCGTAGCCCGCTGATTGCCGCCACCCTTGGCCTGCTGTTGTTGGCCGATGTGGCCCAGGCCCATACCCTGGTTGCCACCAGTAACATTCTTATCCGCGCGACCGAGCGCACACTCGATTTCACGTCCGATACCACCACATCCATTCGCGATTCGAAAATCGTCCGCGAAGCTCAAGACGACGCCGCCAGTTTCGTCGCCAGCAACGGAGACATCCGTGGTGCGCACCTGGAATCGGCTTTCAATTTGTTGCGCACGCGCGTCCCGGAAGCCCGAGACGCCAGTGATCAGGATCTCGCTGAAGCCATCCTCGCACTGTGAGGTCTCCAGCAGCCTGGCTGTTGGCCGGGGTCATGTTGCTGCTCGGCAACTTGGCCCACGCCGACCTTGAACTCCACCTCAAGACCGAAGGCCTGAGCCCCGCGCAACAGCAGGCCAGCCAGGCCTTGCTTGATGAAGCCATGCAGGCCCTGCCGCCGCATTTCATCAAGCAGCTCGACCGGCGCATCGACGTCGGCTGGACCGATAAGATGCCCGCCAACGCCTACGGTCAGGCATCGCCGGTGTCTGAGCTCGATCTGAACCGCAACCTGCTGGCCAGCCTTACGGATGGCAGCGCCGCAACCAAGAAAACCAATCGTCCCCACGGCACTGTGCGTCGGGAAATGCTGGCCACCGTGCTGCACGAACTGACCCACATCTATGATCGTTCGCGCCTGTGGCCCCAGGCGCAGCGCACGCTGATTCAACGTTGCACCCGGCAAGACAGCAGCTCAGGACTGGTCGGTATTGCAGATCAATGCCGAGGCCAGCCTGGCCGCCGCTTCACCCTCAGCGACGATCCGCGCCTGCTCGACCTCGCTGGCTGGCCGCAATACGTCGGTCGTCGCGGCGAGCGCGAACAGCACAACCGCCAGATCGCCCGTAGCCCGGACATCTACGAGACCAGCAGCCCCAAGGAGTTCGTCGCGGTCAACATGGAGTATTTCCTCCTCGACCCGAGCTACGCCTGCCGTCGTCCGGCGCTATACCGCTATTACAAAGAACACTTTGGCTGGGCCCCAGCCGCCAAAAGCGAATGTGGCAAAACCTTCGCCTTCCTCAACGCCGGTAATGACTTTGCCAAAACGCCGCTGGGCCAGGTCGATCCGGAGCGGGTGTACGCCGTCGACTATCTGTTGGCCGAGGCGAATCAGAACTGGGTCAGCCGCTGGGGCCACAGCATGTTGCGCCTGGTGATCTGCGCACCGGGCCGACCACGCGGGCCGGATTGTCGGTTGGATCTGGACCAGCATCTGGTGCTGTCTTACCGAGCCTTCGTCGGCGACGTGCAGTTATCGAGCTGGGATGGCCTGGTGGGTAAATATCCCTCACGCCTGTTTGTATTGCCGTTGGCCCAGGTCATCGACGAGTACACCAAGACCGAACTGCGCAGCCTGGCGTCCGTGCCCTTGAACCTGTCGCGCAACGAGATTGAAGGTGTGGTGGAACGAGCCGCCGAGATGCACTGGAGTTACGACGGCAATTACTTTTTCCTCTCCAACAACTGCGCCGTGGAGGAGCTGAAGCTTCTGCGCAGCGGCACCAACAACTCAAAACTGTTGTCTCTGGACAACATCATGCCCAACGGCCTGCTGGAAGTGCTGAAAGGGCGCGGGCTGGCGGATACCAGCGTGCTGGACGATCCACGGGAAGCACTGCGCCTGGGCTATCGGTTCGACTCGTTCCGGGATCGCTATCAAGCGATGTTCGAAGTGTTGAAAAAGCACTTGCCGGTGAAACAGGAAACCGTCGAAGACTGGCTGGACTTGAAGGCTGCGCAACGTCGCACGTGGTTCGACCAGGCCGACTTGCGCACCAGCGCGGCCCTGTTGCTGCTGGAGCAAGCGAGTTTCAGGCGTCAGATGTTGCTGGCTCAGGACGAAGTCAAACAGCGTTATCTGGGCGCTCGCGAGCTGAAAAACGGCGGAATGGACAAGGCCAACGCGACGCTGAGGCAAATTCTCGACAACAGTGGCTTTCTCAGCCGACCGGCAGAACTGCTTGGCAGCGGCGGGTACGGCTTGCCGCAACCGCATGAATGGCAGCGCCTGGAGTCGGAAACCAGCCTGCGGCAAAAGCAGCTTCAAGCGTTGACCGGGGATCTGGACAAGGAAGTACGAGCACTGCTCGAACCGTCTCGAGCAGCGGAAATGGCTGCTAACGAAGCCAACGTGAAACAGATTGGCGAGCACTTGCGCAAATTGCACAAAGCGTCGGGTGGGTTGGAGTTGCCTTGAGGTTATAAGAGCAAAGATCGCAGCCTTCGGCGGCTCCTACATGGAAATATGTTTCCTGTAGAAGCGGCCGAAGGCTGCGATCTGGCTCTGTATCAGGAGCTTTATCTTTAGCTGACGCGGGCCTTACGCACGCCGTCGGCCAGCGCCGAGCACAGGCTCAATACGCCATCGATTGCCTGATCCGGCGTGGCGGCATTGGCGATGTGATCGATCAACGCCGAACCCACCACCACACCATCGGCCAGACGTGCGATTGCCGCTGCCTGTTCTGGCGTGCGAATGCCGAAACCGATACTGATCGGCAGATCGGTATGGCGACGCAGGCGAGCCACCGCCTCTTCGACGTGTTCCAGCGTAGCCGCGCCAGCACCGGTCACACCGGCCACCGACACGTAGTACACAAATCCGGAGCTGCCATTGAGCACCGTTGGCAGCCGCACGTCATCGGTAGTCGGCGTGGTCAGGCGGATGAAGTCGATGCCGGCTGCCTGAGCCGGGTCGCACAGTTCGCCGTTATGCTCGGGCGGCATGTCGACCACGATCAGACCATCGACACCGGCCTCTTTCGCTTCGGCGATGAAGCGTGGCACGCCGTACATGTGGATCGGGTTGAAGTAACCCATCAGGACCAGCGGGGTTTGGTTGTTGTCCTTGCGGAACTCGCGGACCATTTCCAGGGTTTTCGCCAGGTTCTGCCTGGCACCCAGGGCGCGGATGTTGGCGAGCTGGATCGCCGGACCGTCGGCCATCGGATCGGTGAAGGGCATGCCCAATTCGATCACGTCAGCGCCGGCTGCCGGCAAACCCTTGAGGATTGCCAGGGACGTGTCATAGCCCGGGTCGCCTGCGGTGACGAAGGTCACCAGGGCGGCGCGATTTTGTTCCTTGAGTTCGGCAAAACGTGTTTGCAGGCGGCTCATCAGTGTTTCTCCTGCTTGGATTGTTCCATGTGGTGCATCACGGTTTGCATGTCTTTGTCGCCACGGCCGGACAGGTTGACCACCATCAAGTGATCCTTCGGCAGGCTCGGTGCGCGTTTGAATACTTCAGCCAGGGCATGGGCGCTTTCCAGCGCTGGAATGATCCCTTCCAGGCGGCAGCATTGATGGAACGCCGCGAGGGCTTCGTCGTCAGTCACCGAGGTGTACTGAACGCGGCCAATGTCATGCAACCAGGCGTGTTCCGGGCCGATACCCGGATAATCGAGACCGGCTGAAATCGAGTGAGCGTCAATGATCTGACCATCCTCGTCCTGCAACAGGAAGGTCCGGTTACCGTGCAGCACGCCCGGTACGCCGCCGTTTAGGCTGGCCGCGTGCTTGCCGGTTTCAATGCCGTAACCGGCGGCTTCAACACCAATGATTTCAACGCTCTTGTCGTCGAGGAACGGATGGAACAGGCCCATGGCGTTGGAGCCACCGCCGATGCACGCCACCAGGCTGTCCGGCAGGCGGCCTTCCTGGGCTTGCAGTTGATCACGGGTTTCCTTGCCGATAACGGCCTGGAAGTCGCGAACCATCGCCGGATACGGGTGCGGGCCGGCCACAGTGCCGATCAGGTAGAAGGTGCTGTCGACGTTGGTCACCCAGTCACGCAAGGCTTCGTTCATCGCGTCCTTGAGGGTGCCGGTGCCGGCTACGACCGGAATCACTTCGGCGCCCAGCAACTTCATGCGGAATACGTTGGCCTGCTGACGCTCAATGTCAGTGGTGCCCATGTAGATCACGCAGTCGAGACCAAAACGCGCGGCGACGGTGGCCGTTGCCACGCCATGCATGCCAGCGCCGGTTTCGGCGATGATGCGTTTTTTACCCATGCGTCGCGCCAGCAGGATCTGGCCGATGCAGTTGTTGATTTTGTGCGCGCCGGTGTGGTTCAGCTCTTCACGCTTGAGGTAAATCTTCGCGCCGCCGCAGAACTCGGTCAGGCGTTCAGCGAAATAAAGCGGGCTTGGACGTCCGACATAGTCGCGCTGGAAGTAGGCCAATTCTTCCTTGAACGCAGGATCTTCTTTGGCCGCTTCATATTCGCGGGCCAGATCGAGGATCAAAGGCATCAAGGTTTCAGCGACGTAACGGCCGCCGAACGCGCCAAACAGGCCGTTGGCATCAGGGCCGTTGCGCAGATTAGTCTGGGTCATTTGGGCGCTCCAGTTGAATGCGTGAAAGGGTGCATAAAGAGTCAGTGGGGTCCACTCTACCCCTGACGTCCCGGACTGAAAACCGATAAGATCGCCACAACCTGTCAGGAAAACTCACAGATAAAATGAGCCACGACCTTCCCCCGCTCAATGCACTTCGCGCCTTCGAGGCGACCGCCCGCCTGAACAACGTCAGTCAGGCTGCGGAGCAGTTGCACGTAACCCACGGCGCTGTCAGCCGGCAGCTCAAGGTACTTGAAGAGCATCTCGGGGTGAGCCTTTTCATCAAAGAAGGTCGTGGCCTTAAACTCACAGATGCCGGGATGCGCTTACGTGACGCCAGCGCTGAAGCCTTCGAGCGCTTGCGTTCGGTCTGCGCAGAACTCACGCAAAGCACGGCCGACGCGCCGTTTGTGCTGGGCTGCTCCGGGAGCTTGCTGGCACGCTGGTTCATTCCGCGTCTCGGACGGTTGAACGCCGACCTGCCGGACCTGCGTTTGCACCTGTCTGCCGGCGAGGGCGATCTCGATCCGCGTCGCCCAGGCCTGGATGCTTTGCTGGTGTTTGCCGAACCGCCCTGGCCCGCGGACATGCAAGTCTTCGAACTGGCCAGTGAACGGATCGGTCCGGTCATGAGTCCGCGGTTCGCCGGTTACGAATGCCTGAGAACGGCGCCATCCACTGCCCTGCTCGATGAACCGTTACTGCACACCACCTCACGCCCGCAAGCCTGGCCCAGTTGGGCACAGCAAAGCGGCCTCGACGCCAAGGCGTTGAAGTACGGGCAGGGTTTCGAGCATTTGTATTATTTGCTGGAAGCGGCCGTGGCCGGGCTGGGCGTGGCGATTGCCCCGGAGCCGCTGGTGGCCGAAGATTTGAAGGCCGGTCGTCTGGTAGCGCCATGGGGTTTCAGCGAAACCCCGGCACATCTGGCGCTGTGGTTGCCCAAACGCGCCGCGGACGGGCGCGCCCGGCAATTGGCGCAATGGCTCAAAAATGAGCTGCGCCAGACGGATCAGTCACCGCGTTTGCACAGCAAGTAGGCCGCCAACAGGCCCAGTGCACCGACGGCAACACCCGCGGTAGTCCAAGGGTGTTCCTGGGCGTAGTCCCGAGTGGCAATGCCGGTCTCGCGGGTTTTGACCTTGACCTCTTCATAGGCATCGGCGAGCAGATGGCGCGAATGCCTCAGCGCGTTTTCGGCGTTGCCTTTGAGCACTTTGAGGGTCTTACGCGACTCGTCCGAGGCGTCATCCTTCAGGTTTTCCAAGGATTTGAGCAGACTCTCGATCTCCGCTTCCATGCTTTGCAATGAGGCTTTACGTAGGGAACTGTTAGCCATGGTGGCTCTCCTGCATTGTTGATGAGTGGCGTGTGTTTGTTGGGACTTCATGGCATCGAGAAAGTGCATTAAATGTGAACTTCCAGGCCGGTCCGGGCGACAGAAGTAAGACAGAAATTCACTGCTAGGCTGTAGTTCACACCCAAAGGAGAACGCCCATGTCTGACCATCACACCTACAAGAAAGTCGAATTGGTTGGCTCGTCCACCAGCAGCATCGAAGATGCGATCAATAATGCGCTGGCTGAAGCGGCCAAAAGCATCAAGCACCTGGAATGGTTTGAAGTGACCGAAACCCGTGGGCATATCAAGGACGGCAAGGCTGCGCACTTTCAGGTGACGCTCAAGGTCGGATTCCGGATTGCCAGCAGCTGAGTGTCGGCCCGTCTTCTGAACTTGCGCGCTGGCCGATTGCCATAAGAAATGGCAAAGCGCTACATAAGTGCGTCCGGCCTATGCTGGGCGCCCCTTTGATCCGACCGGGGATGCAACTGATGAAGAAGTTTATTTTGGCGCTAGGTTTATTGAGCCTTGCAGGCACCGCGTTCGCTAACGGTAAGCCATGCGAAGAGCTCAAAGCTGAAATCGCTGCAAAACTGGATGCCAAGGGCGTTGCCGGGTATTCGCTGGAAATTGTCGATAAAGGCGCCGAGGCCGGCGGACAAGTGGTCGGCACGTGTGAAAGCGGCACCAAGGTCATCGTCTACAAGCGATAGCCTGATTTCTTTAGTCAATAAAAAGCCGACGCCATGGCGTCGGCTTTTTTACGCCTGCTTGACCATCAGCCTTTCATGACTTGGGCCAGCAGTTCGTAGGAATGCAGACGATCGGAATGTTCGTACAGGTCGCAGGTAAAAATCAGCTCGTCGGGCTGAGTCTGTTCGACCAGCACTTCCAGTCTGGCGCGGATTTTCTCCGGGCTGCCAATCATCGCCAGGCCGAGGAAGTCACTCACCGCTTCTCGCTCATGAGGCAGCCACAGGCCATCCATGGTGTTCACCGGTGGGCGCTGGACCAGGCTCTGGCCGCGCATCAGGGCCAGAATACGCTGGAACACTGAGGTGGCCAGATAGTCGGCCTGTTCATCGGTATCTGCCGCCACCAGCGGTACGCCGAGCATCACATAGGGCTTGTCCAAAACCGCGGAAGGCTTGAAATGATTGCGGTAGACGCGAATCGCCTCGTGCATGAACCGCGGTGCGAAATGTGACGCGAAGGCGTAAGGCAAACCCCGTTCGCCTGCCAGTTGCGCACTGAACAGACTGGAGCCCAACAGCCAGATCGGAACATTCGTACCGGTGCCCGGCATCGCGATGACGCGCTGGTCCGGCGTACGGGGGCCGAGGTAACGCATCAGTTCCGCAACATCTTCCGGGAAGTCGTCGGCGCTGCCGGAGCGTTCACGGCGCAACGCGCGAGCGGTCATCTGGTCCGAACCCGGCGCACGTCCGAGGCCCAGGTCGATCCGCCCGGGATAGAGGCTTTCCAGGGTGCCGAACTGTTCCGCGATCACCAGTGGCGCGTGGTTGGGCAGCATCACCCCACCCGACCCGACGCGAATGGTCGATGTGCCACCCGCCAGATACCCCAGCAGCACCGAGGTCGCGGAACTGGCAATGCCATCCATATTGTGGTGTTCGGCGACCCAAAAGCGCTGGTAGCCGAGCTTTTCGACATGCTGCGCCAGGTCCAGCGAGTTGCGCAGTGACTGGGCTGGGCTGCCATTTTCCCGCACGGGTACCAGATCGAGGGTCGAAAACTTGATATCGGACAGTCGTTTCATAAACCTGCTTCTCCAATTGAGGGCGCAGGTTTTTTCTCGCGAACGAAAACCTGCCGAATCCAAAAGCGTGTTTCATGCAATGAGGGCATATACCCGAGTTTCAATAGCAGGGGAAAAATTCCTACCAAAAAAGCGGACCGATCAGATGAGGTGAACTTTGCGCCACGGTCTATCCTCAGAACCCTAGCGAACGAAACAACAAAGGCGCGACGTTTCGCGCCGGATCCTGGAGGAGACAGGCATGGCTATCATCAAGAAAGCATCGGCCCATTGGGAAGGTGATCTGAAAACCGGTATCGGCTCGATTTCCACGGAAACCGGTGTGCTGCGGGAAGCCCCCTATGGCTTCAAGGCACGCTTCGAAGGCGGCAAGGGCACCAACCCTGAAGAACTGATCGGCGCCGCGCACGCGGGTTGTTTTTCCATGGCGTTCTCCATGATCCTCGGCGACGCGGGCCTCAATGCTGACAGCATCGATACCCATGCCGAAGTCACCCTTGATCAGGTGGACGGCGGTTTTGCCATCACGGCCGTGAAACTGATCCTCAAGGCCAGAATTCCCGGCGCCAGCCAGGCGCAATTCGACGAACTCAGCAACAAGGCCAAGGAAGGTTGCCCGGTTTCCAAGGTACTGAATGCCAAGATCACGCTGGACGCGACGTTGGTGAGTTAAAACCAGGTAAAGATCGCAGTTGTCGCCGGCTCCTGCAGGTTCACTCAACCTCCGGAGAGTCGCCGCAAGCTGCGATCTTTTTTGCCTTGAAACAAAACAACACGCGCAAAATCATGGTCGAATAAATGACAGCGGCAAAAACGCATACCCCATGCGCGCTGCCTCAAGGGAGCTTCAACCATGAAACGTTTTGCCTTGGCGGTTATCTGTTGCGCACTGGCCACATCGGCCTTTGCCGCACCTAAACCCTGTGAAGAACTCAAGGCCGAAATCGAAGCCAAGATCCAGGCCCAAAAGGTTGCTTCCTACACCCTGGAAATCGTCACTAATGACGAAGTGCACGACCAGAACATGGTCGTCGGCTCTTGCGAAGGCGGCACCAAGAAAATCATCTACCAGAAGAACGATCGCTGACCGACTTCACGGCACACAGTTGATCTGGCGCTCTTCAGCGACGATCTCACGTTTGGCGTTATACAGGCGCGCCTGCGGGGTGAATGCCATGGAGCGGGCTTGCAACACGTAACGCTGACCCGCTTCGAAATGATCGTACTTGATGATCATGTAGCACAGCCGTTCCGTGGAACCGTTGAACAGGTCCGCGCCTCCGCCAGGCACTTCAAAATCGAAGCGAACCGTCAGCTCATGACTACCGGGTGTGACCTGAAAATAACGCCCTTCGCGCAAGCGCTGATTGTCCAGTCGCTCGGCCATCAGCAATTTGTCGTTTGGGAAAGGCGTGGAGAAGTCGACCCACGCCATTTGCGGATTAGCGGCCGGCATCGGCGCCGAACAGCCGGCGACCGCAGTTGCGGTCAGTAACAGCATCAACCTGCGCATGATGAGTATCCCGATGTCTGAATAATCAGAATAGCGCCGATCAAGTGCGTTGGCAGCCTGCCGGCGTGCCCTGTCCTATGACTTTTCGCTGCTGATCGTAAAGTTTGGCCCACGGACGAAAGCCAATGTTCCCCGCTTGCAGTTGGTAACGTTCACCGGCATTGAAGTCTTTGAATATCACGTTCATCTGACAATCACGCCACAGCGGCTCGGCACCGGGGCCGATGTTGGTGGGCTCAACCGGGAACTGGTAGCGAACCGTCAACTCATGGCTGCCCGGCTGCACCTCGAAGTAACGCTTGTCGGTGGCCGCTTTGTTGTCCACCTCCACCGCCAGCAGGGCCGTGTCTTGCTGATGCGACTCCAGATCGATCCATGCCTGCGTCGGATCATGGTGAGGTAATCCGAACCCGGCACAACCGGCCAGCATCAGCAGGCCTCCCGTCAGCATCAACTTGCGCATAGCGGAGCTCCAGTCAAGCGGGATAGTCTTGCGAGCAGACTCTCCAGAGATTTTTATTTTGATCAGGCCGCATCCAAGCCTTGGGTTACTTGATCGCGTTTTGCGCGTTTTGTTTCCGGGTGTGTTGTTTTTGTTGCTCAACGGTTGCTCCAGCATCAGCTACTACAGCCAGCTGGCCAGTGGTCAGATGCAACTGTTGCGGGCACGGGAGCCGGTTTCCGAGGTCATTGTCGACCCACAGCGCGATCAGAAACTGCGTGCACATCTGGCCGAATCGCAACGGGCCCGGACGTTCGCCAGCCAACAGCTGCACCTGCCGGATAACCAGAGTTACCGTTTGTACGCTGACATAGGCCGCCCTTATGTAGTCTGGAACGTGTTCGCTACACCGGAATTTTCCCTGAAGCCACAAAATCACTGTTTCCCCATTGCCGGCTGCGTGGCCTATCGCGGCTATTACAGCCAGAGCGCGGCTCGCGGTGAAGCGGCGTTGCAGCGCCTGCAAGGCCTGGACGTGTCGATTGGCGGCGTCGAAGCGTATTCGACGCTGGGCTGGTTCGATGATCCGATCATGAGTTCGATGATGGGCTGGGGCGACGAACGCCTGGCCACGCTGATCTTTCACGAACTGGCGCATCAACGCTTATATGTGCAGGACGACACAGAGTTCAACGAGTCATTCGCCACCTTCGTCGAGCAGGAAGGCACCCGTCAATGGCGCGCATACCGTCACCTGCCACCGGAAAGCGGAGCGAAGGCGCAGCAACGGGATCAGTTCACTCAACTGGTTCTGGACAGCCGAACCCGCCTTGAAAAACTCTACGCCCAGCCATTGCCGCCTGAGCAAATGCGTCAACGCAAAGCGGCGGAGTTCGAGCATTTGCGCAGCGAATACCGTCAGATGCGTGACCGCCAATGGGCCGGGGACAAACGTTACGACGCCTGGATCAATGCGCCGATGAACAATGCACGGTTGTTGCCGTTTGGCCTGTATGACCAGTGGGTGCCGGCATTTGCTGCGCTGTTCCAGAAGGAGGGCCGCGATTGGGTGAAATTTTATGCGGCTGCGCAGAAGCTGGGGGCATTGCCGGTAGATGAACGCAAAGTGGCGCTCAAAGTGTTATTGGAATCAAAGAACATCAGTGGCTGATAGGTCCTCATCGCGGGCAAGCCCGCTCCCACAGGAGTTAGGTGTTTATCCAAAAAGGTCTGGCTGACACGGACTCTGTGGGAGCGGGCTTGCCCGCGATGGCGTACTGACTAGCGCTGCAAAAACGCCTGATGCATCTCGTCCAGCGTTTCAAAATGATAGGCCGGTGCTTCAGCGCTCAGCTCTTCCCGACTGCCAAACCCATACCCTACCGCGGCCGCGTCCAGGCCATTACTACGCGCACCGATCAGGTCGTGCTTGCGGTCGCCGATCATCAGCGTGCTGGCCGGGTCCAGGCCTTCCTCGGCCATCAAGTGCGCGATCAGCTCGACTTTGTTGGTGCGGGTGCCATCGAGTTCACTCCCATAAATCACCTTGAAGTGCTTGGCGAAGTCGAAATGCCGGGCGATCTCACGGGCAAACACCCACGGCTTGGAGGTGGCGATGTACAGCTGCCGTCCTTGCCCGCTGAGGGTTTCCAATAGTGGTGTGACGCCGTCGAACACGCGGTTTTCGTACAGACCGGTGACTTTGAAACGCTCCCGATAAAAATTCACCGCTTCCCAGGCCTTCGGCTCATCAAAGTCATAGAACTGCATGAATGCCTGCAACAACGGCGGGCCGATGAAGTGCTCGAGCCGGGTCAGGTCGGGCTCATCGATGCCGAGCTTGCTCAAGGCGAACTGAATCGAACGCGTGATGCCTTCGCGCGGGTCGGTCAGCGTGCCGTCGAGGTCAAATAAAACGGTTTGGTAATGCATGAAAATTCCTGGGCAATAGAGAAGCGTTTCAGATTTGGTCGTAGCCTTCGGCCAGATGCAGATCCTTGAGCTTCACGTAGTTCGCCGCGCTGTAAGTGAAAAAGGCTTGTTCCTTGTCGGTCAGGGGTCGCACCTGCTTCACCGGACTGCCCACATACAAAAAGCCGCTTTCCAGGCGCTTGCCCGGAGGCACCAGACTGCCGGCACCAATGATCACATCGTCGCCAACCACCGCGCCGTCCATGACGATGCTGCCCATGCCGATCAACACCCGGCTGCCTACGCTGCAACCGTGCAGCATGACTTTGTGGGCGATGGTCACGTCATCGCCGATCAGCAGCGGGAAACCGTCAGGGTTGAACGGCCCGGCATGGGTGATGTGCAACACGCAGCCGTCCTGCACGCTGGTGCGCGCACCGATGCGGATGCGGTGCATGTCGCCGCGGATCACCGTCAATGGCCATACCGAGCTGTCTTCGCCGATTTCGACGTCACCGATCACCACCGCCGAGCGGTCGACAAAAGCGCCTTTGCCCAGCAGCGGCGTGTGGTTCTGATACTTGCGAAGATTCACGATAGGGTTTCTCTCTGTTGCTGATAGCTGCGGTGAACGTCGATTGTAATTAAGATGGCTGCATGTTTCTTCCAGCCAAGGTGCCAACCGTGAGCGTGAACAACCCTCTTTTGCAGTCCTACGACCTGCCGCCGTTCTCCGCGATCCGTGCCGAGCATGTGCAACCGGCCATTGAACAGATCCTGGCTGACAACCGCGCCGCCATTATCGAGATCCTCAAGACCCAGGGCAAACAACCGACCTGGGCCGGCCTGGTGCTGGCGATGGACGAGCTCAACGATCGCCTGGGCGCCGCCTGGAGCCCGGTCAGCCACTTGAATGCCGTGTGCAACAGCGCCGAACTGCGCGAAGCCTACGAGTCATGCCTGCCGGCCTTGAGCGCCTACTCCACCGAAATGGGCCAGAACCGTGAACTGTTCCAGGCCTATGAAGCCCTGGCCAACAGCCCGGAAGCCGCCGGTTTCGACGTCGCGCAAAAAACCATCCTGGAACACGCCCTGCGCGACTTCCGTCTGTCGGGTATCGACCTGCCGGAAGCAGAACAAAAGCGCTACGCCGAAGTGCAGAGCAAATTGTCCGAGCTCGGCAGCCGCTTCTCCAACCAGTTGCTCGACGCGACCCAGGCCTGGACCAAGCACATCACCGATGAAGCCGCCCTCGCCGGCCTGACCGATTCGGCCAAGGCGCAAATGGCCGCCGCCGCGCAAGCCAAAGAGCTGGATGGCTGGCTGATCACCCTGGAATTCCCGAGCTACTACGCGGTGATGACCTACGCCCACGACCGTGCATTGCGCGAAGAAGTCTACGCCGCCTACTGCACCCGCGCGTCGGACCAGGGCCCGAATGCCGGTCAGAACGATAATGGCCCGGTCATGGAAGAAATCCTCGACCTGCGTCAGGAGTTGGCAAGACTGCTGGGGTTCGGCAGTTTCTCGGAGTTGAGCCTGGCGACCAAAATGGCCGAGTCGAGCGATCAAGTGCTGAGTTTCCTGCGCGACCTGGCCAAGCGCAGCAAGCCGTTCGCCGCGCAGGACTTGCAACAGCTCAAGGCTTACGCCGCCGAGCAGGGCTGCCCGGATCTGCAAAGCTGGGACAGCGGTTTCTACGGCGAAAAACTTCGCGAGCAACGTTACAGCGTTGCCCAGGAAGCCCTTCGCGCCTACTTCCCGATCGATAAAGTGCTGGGCGGTCTGTTCGCGATTGTGCAACGTCTGTACGGCATCGAGATCGCCGAGCAGAAAGGTTTCGACACCTGGCACCCGGATGTACGCCTGTTCGAGATCAAGGAAAACGGCCAGCACGTCGGTCGCTTCTTCTTCGACCTTTACGCCCGCGCCAACAAGCGTGGCGGTGCCTGGATGGATGGCGCCCGCGACCGTCGCCGCACCGCCGAAGGTGTACTGCAAAGCCCGGTGGCCAACCTGGTCTGCAACTTCACTCCGGCTGACAGCGGCAAGCCCGCCCTGCTGACCCACGATGAAGTGACCACCCTGTTCCATGAGTTCGGTCATGGTCTGCATCACTTGCTGACTCGCGTCGAACACGCCGGGGTTTCCGGCATTAACGGTGTGGCCTGGGATGCGGTCGAGCTGCCAAGCCAGTTCATGGAAAACTGGTGCTGGGAGCCGGAAGGCCTGGCGCTGATTTCCGGTCATTACGAGACCGGCGAGCCACTTCCACAGGACCTGCTGCAGAAGATGCTCGCAGCGAAAAACTTCCAGTCCGGCCTGATGATGGTCCGCCAGCTGGAGTTCTCGCTGTTCGACTTCGAGCTGCACGCCACCCACGGCGACGGTCGCAGTGTGCTGCAAGTGCTTGAAGGCGTGCGTGACGAGGTTTCGGTCATGCGTCCGCCAGCCTACAACCGCTTCCCCAACAGCTTTGCGCACATCTTCGCCGGTGGTTATGCCGCGGGCTACTACAGCTATAAATGGGCAGAAGTGCTGTCCGCCGATGCGTTCTCGAAGTTCGAGGAAGAAGGCGTGCTCAACGCCACTACTGGCCGCGCATTCCGTGAAGCGATCCTCGCGCGCGGTGGTTCCCAGGAGCCGATGGTGTTGTTCGTCGACTTCCGTGGCCGTGAGCCTTCGATTGACGCACTCTTGCGCCACAGCGGCCTGAGTGAGGACGCGGCAGCATGAGTGAGGGTCCCGTGATTACCAAACGACGCTTTATCGCCGGGGCGGTTTGCCCGGCCTGCAGCGAGCCGGACAAGCTGATGATGTGGAACGAAGACAGCGTGCCGCACCGTGAGTGTGTGGCTTGCGGTTATTCCGATACGCTGAATGAACAAGGTCTGTCTGTGCCCAAGGAATTGGGCACGCGGGTCAATACGTCTGCGCTGAAAGCGCCGGATACCAAGGTTCAGGCCGTACAGTTTTTCCCGAACCCGAAGCTGAAAAAGAAAACTGAAGAGTAGTTCTCAGTTGAGAACGCCTTCCACTGCGCAATGCAGTGGGAGGCGTTGCTACTCGACATGCGCCGATTGGAACCAGTGTTTCATCAAGCACGCCACGAACGGGCTCGTGCTGCAATCGCCGTTGATCAGCGCAGTTCGCAGCTTATCGATGTCCGCCTGCATCATGTAACGAACACCCTCCTTGCCTGAGCGGTCAAAGACCTGTCAGGCAGGCGCGAATTAAGTGTGAAAGGCTGCTGCCGGGACCGCGTGACAAAACGTCAGGGCACCCGACAGACTTCAAGCGACTCAGTCTTATAACTTCAGCTTGAAAAAAGCTCTGACCAAGTCTGACAGACCGGGCGTTTCTATCAAATTGTAAGTGTGGGCGTTAATTTTCCTGACTGCAAAAGTGGCACCTTCATCATTAGATGTGGCGTAAAAAGATGCGTCGAGTTCCGGTTCCTCAGTATCGTCCAGATCAAGCGCTTCAATTCGAACGGCGTGTCTCAATGGTGTGACAGGCTCGATGGGGTTCGCAGGGTCAAAAACCTCGACAAGATCAACGTCATTCAGAAAAAGAAAAACGCCATACTCCGGGCTTATGACTTGCTGCCGATAAAACGAAAGTCCAACTTCGGTTATTGCGCTGACATCCTTCTCATCAATGCTTCCATCCGCAATGACATTGATATCCGACCAAGGATCGAAATCGAGTTTATACTTTTCTGCACCGTCAAATGCTATATGCAACGACATGCTTATTACTTTTCCAGAATGCTCTAACTGCTTCAGGCTATCCATATTATCAGTTAGCGCCCGTACCAACTTTATAATTATTTTATGACCTTCATTGGTTTCTACACGCTGAAGATACACACCTTCTTTATCGGGTTTCCACATGATGATTCTCGCTGTCCACCTTACCTGCTTCGTTGAAACGGCAAGTGTCCATTACGGATTGACAATACTCGCGTAGGCCGCGGCCAATGCCAGCATCTTTGCTTTGTCGTCATGATCGATGTCGCCATCTCCATCTACGTCTCTTGCCTGGCCAAGGCTGAAAGACTTTCCACCATCGTAAGACGAGGCAATGAAGATGCTGGAGTCCAGCAACGTGTCTGTCGACACGCCATCTTCATCCTGAAGCGACTCTTTAAGAGCAAATTGCATGGAAACCAGAACTTCATCCGGATCGACGATAGTCGGGCCAAGCTTTTGAAGAAAGATGCCACGACGATTAAAATACGACATTATTAAATCCCTTTAATTGATATTAATTTTTAAGTTTACCGCGAGAAAA
This sequence comes from Pseudomonas sp. TNT2022 ID1044, assembly GCF_028656895.1. NCBI lineage: Bacteria > Pseudomonadati > Pseudomonadota > Gammaproteobacteria > Pseudomonadales > Pseudomonadaceae > Pseudomonas > Pseudomonas sp. TNT2022 ID1044. The sequence goes on from NZ_JAMDHB010000013.1 coordinate 26,235, forward strand.
CAATACCGATATTCGCTCCATACAAACCAGACTTTATATGTTTCGCTTAATTGCCTGAGCGACATTTAAAGTAAAAGGTGCCGAACGGCAGTGGCATGCCGACGGTTCCCGCGATACTGTATGCACATACAGCATCCGGATCTTGCCCATGCATACGCCATTGCCCCCACGCGGTCGCGGCACCGCGACCAACCCGCAGAACCGTTTCGCCCCCCATCGTTCGGTGGCCGAGGACGACGGCTGGTATCAGGAAGTGCCAACGACCCAAGGCACCGAGGTGCGTATCGAGACGGCGAAAACCATCATCACCCGCAATAACTCGCCGGACCTGCCTTTCGATCGCTCGATCAATCCCTATCGCGGTTGCGAGCACGGATGCATTTATTGCTATGCGCGTCCCAGTCATGCCTATTGGGACATGTCGCCGGGGCTGGATTTCGAAACCAGGCTGATCGCCAAAACCAATGCCGTGGAGGTGCTGGAACAACAGCTGTCCAAACGCGGTTATCAATGCGCGCCGATCAACCTCGGCTCCAACACCGATCCGTATCAGCCGATCGAGCGCGAGTACAAGATCACCCGGCAAACCCTCGAAGTGCTGCTGCGTTACCGGCATCCAGTGACCATCGTCACCAAAGGCTCGTTGATTTTGCGCGACCTCGATCTGCTGGCCGAACTCGCTCGACAACGGTTGGTGGCGGTGATGATCAGCCTGACCACGCTGGACGACGAGCTCAAACGCACCCTCGAACCGCGCGCCGCAGCGCCCAAGGCCCGGTTGCGGGCGATCAGGGTCATGCGCGAGGCCGGAATCCCGGTGGGGGTGCTGTGTTCACCGATGATTCCGATGATCAACGACAGCGAACTCGAAAGCCTGCTCACCGAAGCCCAGGCAGCCGGGGCGCAAAGCGCTGCTTACATGATGTTGCGCCTGCCGCTGGAGGTGGCGCCGTTGTTCGAAGAATGGTTGGCCGCCCACTACCCTCAAAGGGCAGCGCATGTACTGAGCCTGATTCGCCAGAGCCGCGGCGGCGGGTTGTACGACAGCCGCTTTGGCGCACGAATGCGCGGAGAAGGCCCCTTTGCCGACTTGCTGGCGCAGCGTTTTGCCAAGACCATCAAGCGCCTTGGACTCAATCATCGAGAGGGTTTCAACCTGGACTGCGACGCCTTTTGTCCGCCGGGTCGCCAAATGTCACTGATTTGAGGACAATTGGCCTATCGTTGAGTATTGAAGAACGCCCTCGAAGATTAGCCCAGTCACGTTTTTTGTGACCTGGAACACACGTTCTAGAGCGCTTTATTCAGTTTGAGTTAAGATTCGGCCGCTACCTTGTTCATCGAGTGACTGACGGGTCGAGGTCTTCGACCTGGATGTTTTTTGTACAGCCACTGGCTTCACACCGGACTTCACGGAAAATTCCCTGACTCCGCCAAAGAGGATGAATCATGAGTGACAAGGATAAACAGCCGTTGGCTGCGTCGGCTTCCGCCCAACCCGAGGCGGAAACCGCCGATGCAGCGCTGCAGCATATCGTTGACGGCTTTTTGCATTTTCATCACGAGATTTTTCCGCAGCAGGAAGAACTCTTCAAAAAACTCGCCACGGCCCAACGGCCGCGCGCCATGTTCATCGCCTGCGCCGATTCGCGCATCGTTCCTGAATTGATCACCCAAAGCTCCCCCGGCGATCTGTTCGTCACCCGTAATGTCGGCAACGTCGTCCCCCCTTACGGACAAATGAACGGCGGTGTTTCCACGGCTATCGAATACGCCGTACTGGCCCTCGGCGTGCATCACATCATTATCTGCGGGCACTCCGACTGCGGCGCGATGCGCGCGGTGCTCAACCCCCAAAGCCTGGAAAAAATGCCCACGGTCAAAGCCTGGCTGCGGCATGCGGAAGTGGCGAAGACCATGGTCCAGGACAACTGCAACTGCGCGAATGAAAGCGAAAGCATGCACATCCTCACTGAAGAGAATGTCATCGCCCAATTGCAGCACTTGCGCACTCACCCATCGGTGGCCTCGCGGATGGCTAACGGTCAGTTGTTTATCCACGGTTGGGTCTACAACATCGAAACCAGCGAAATCAAAGCCTACGACGCCGATCAGGGATGTTTCCTGCCGCTCAATGGCAGCCTGCCCCTTCCGGTGGCGACGCCCAAAGCGCGCTTCTAAAACCTCCTAAATCTGTGTGGAACAGTCGAGGCTGCCGATCAGGCAGCCCGGCTTCGCCATGCCTGAAGAAAACTTCGGGAGAATCACCATGCGTGCTGCGCAATTCAAAGCTGTTTTGCCACGGGAGCTGTTGGCTTCTGTGGTCGTTTTCCTGGTCGCCCTGCCGCTGTGCATGGGCATTGCGATCGCGTCTGGGTTGCCTCCGGCCAAAGGCCTGATCACCGGGATTATCGGTGGTTTGGTGGTGGGCTGGCTGGCCGGTTCGCCGTTGCAAGTGAGTGGCCCTGCCGCCGGCCTGGCGGTGCTGGTGTTCGAACTGGTGCGCCAGCATGGCGTGGCCATGCTCGGGCCGATCTTGCTGCTCGCAGGTTTCCTGCAACTGGTGGCCGGCCGCTTGAAACTGGGCTGCTGGTTCCGTGTGACAGCGCCCGCCGTTGTGTACGGCATGCTGGCCGGGATCGGGGTATTGATCGTCCTGTCACAGGTCCATGTGATGCTCGATGCAGCGCCAAAACCGTCGGGGCTGGATAACCTCGCGACCTTCCCCGCCGCAGTGGCCCAGGCCTTACCGTCCGTTGGCTGGCAGGCCGGGCTGCTCGGGTTATCGACCATCGCCGTGATGTGGCTGTGGGAAAAACTGCGCCCGCACTCCCTGCGCTTTATTCCAGGGGCCCTGCTCGGCGTCGGACTTGCCACCACCGCCAGCCTGCTCCTGTCGTTGCAGGTCAAACGGGTGGAAGTGCCGGCCAACCTGTGGGAAGCCATTGATTGGCTGCGCCCGGCAGACCTGCTCAATCTGGCAGACCCTACCCTGCTCATCGCTGCCTTCGCCGTGGCTTTCATCGCCAGTGCCGAAACCCTGCTCTCGGCTGCCGCGGTAGACCGGATGCACAGCGGCCAGCGCTCGGACTTCGACCGGGAACTGTCGGCGCAAGGTGTCGGCAACATGCTCTGCGGCCTGCTCGGCGCCCTGCCGATGACCGGCGTTATCGTCCGCAGCTCGGCCAACGTCCAGGCCGGCGCCACCACACGTTACTCGACGATATTCCATGGGCTGTGGCTGCTGGCGTTCGTATTGCTGCTGTCGAGCGTGCTGCAAAGCATTCCGGTGGCCAGCCTGGCCGGTGTGCTGGTGTACACCGGCTTCAAGCTGGTGGACCTCAAGGCCTTTCGCGGCCTCGGACGCTACGGTCGGATGCCGATGTTCACCTATGCCGCTACCGCACTGGCCATCGTCTTCACTGATTTGCTGACCGGTGTGCTGATCGGTTTCGGTCTGACGCTGGTGAAACTGGCGCTGAAGGCTTCACGGTTGAAAATCAGCCTGATCGACCTGCCGCAGGACGGCGAGATGGAGTTGCGTCTGGTGGGCGCGGCGACGTTTCTTAAAGTGCCCGCGCTGACCAAGGTGCTGGGGAGCATTCCCGCAGGCGCGACGGTGCATGTGCCGCTCAATAACCTGAACTACATCGACCACTCGTGCCTGGAGTTGCTGGAGGAATGGGGCCGGGCTAATGCGGCCAAGGGTTCGAAGCTGTTGATTGAGTCTCGAGGGTTGAAGCGCAGGCTTGAGGGACGAGTACGGACTAACACTGGCATAGGTGCGGCTGGCTGAAGATCCCTTGTGGGGGCGAGTTTGCTCGCTCCCACAAGGGAACAGTGTCGCCTGAAATTCAAGCGACCGTCTGATCCAGCTCCAGGCCTACGCCCAGACGGCGCGACATGCATGGCCAGCGCTTCCACGCGGCGCCGGTCTCTGGGCTGCTCAGCTTCTCGCGATAGGCTTCCACCGACTCCAGCGCGAAACTCTCCTCGCTCAGCATTTCGTCGAAGGCGTGATGCACGACCTCATCGAGTTGGTTGGCAAATTCCTCACCGATCAACTGGTGAGCAATCAGGTTGGCGACAGTCATGTCCAAGGGGATCAGTGGCTGGCCGAAATGCTTGATGTACAGGTCGTTGACCTCTTCGACAAAGCGATGCGCCAGATAGGCCTCGTCCAGCAGGCTGTCGAGCCCGACATGACCGGCCATGATGGCTGGCGGCTGGAGGAAGTACTGTTCGGCGATTTTCAGCACCGGTTTGATCTGTGACTCGATACCCGCTTCCCTGGCGACTTCATTGGCTGCATCCAGCAGATCAGGAACTTCATCAATGTAGGCGGCGACGAAACGCGTCATTACGCCGTTGGCGTCCGCTTCCGGCAAACGGATCGCCGGGTGTAAATGAGGCAATTTGGATTCCAGCTGACGGGTCAGCAGGCTGGTCTCGGCTTCGTGTTGTTGGGCTTTTTGGATCTGCTCGCGCAATGCGGCGGTGTTCATGAAAACTCCAGGAAACAAGGCAATGAAATAGGGAAGACATAACTTAGCTGGCTTACGAAAAATGCTAAGACGCATTTGTCATAATTATTTCATCCTTGAGACGCCCCCGTTATATCGGTTTGCCACCACTCGTCTGCATCCTTCTCCATTCATGCCCTGCAACGCAAGTTAATGCTGTTTCAGCTGATTTACGCCTTCGCATTGCGAGGTGGGAGCAGCTGTCTATACTCGGGTTGGAATGGAGTTAGCTGATGACGCCCGACTGCATATGCAGCAAGGCCCGGTGCTCAAGTTCGTAGTCTGATGCAGCCGCTCCCTTGCCGCAGGTGAAAGCCGGCGGGATAACAAGAACGATAAGGGGAACCCGCAATGATGCGACATCCACATGTCTGGATGGGCCTCCTGTTGTGGTCGGTTTTCAGCCAGGCGCAAGCCGCCTGGACTGTGAATATGGCGCCTGGAGCGACTGAAATCAGTCACGCTGTGTTTGACCTGCACATGACCATTTTCTGGATCTGTGTGGTGATCGGCATCATCGTCTTTGGTGCCATGTTCTGGTCGATGATCCTGCACCGCCGCTCGACCGGGCAGGAGGCGGCCAAGTTTCATGAAAGCACCACCGTCGAAATTCTCTGGACCATCGTGCCCTTCATCATCCTGGTAGCCATGGCGGTTCCCGCGACGGCGACCCTGATCAAGATGTACGACGCCAGTGAGCCGGACATCGATATCCAGGTCACCGGCTATCAATGGAAATGGCACTACAAATACCTGGGCCAGGACGTCGAGTTCTTCAGCAACCTGGCCACCCCCGCCGACCAGATCCACAACAAGGAAGCCAAGGGCGAGCACTACCTGCTCGAGGTCGACAAGCCGTTGGTGCTGCCGATCGGCGCCAAAGTGCGCTTCCTCGTGACCTCCGCCGACGTGATCCACTCATGGTGGGTGCCGGCCTTCGCGGTCAAGCGCGATGCGATTCCGGGGTTCGTCAACGAAGCCTGGACCCGTGTTGAAAAGCCCGGCATTTACCGTGGCCAGTGCGCCGAGCTGTGCGGCAAGGACCATGGGTTCATGCCGATCGTGGTCGAGGTCAAGGAAAAGGCTGACTACGAGAAATGGCTGGGTGAGCGCAAGGCAGAAGCCGCGCAGCTCAAAGAGCTGACCAGCAAGGAATGGACCCTCGACGAGCTCAAGGAGCGTGGCGACAAGGTCTATCACACCACTTGCGTGGCCTGTCACCAGGCCGAGGGTCAAGGTCTGCCGCCGATGTTCCCGGCACTCAAGGGCTCGAAAATTGCCACCGGACCGATCAAGGATCACCTGAGCATTGTCTTCCACGGCAAGCCCGGCACCTCCATGGCGGCGTTCGGCAAGCAGCTCTCGGAAGTCGATATTGCGGCGGTCGTGACCTACGAACGTAACGCCTGGGGCAACAACAAGGGCGACATGGTCACTCCGAAAGAAGTGCTTGAGCTGAAACAGGCGGAAAGCAAATGACCCGGTCCATTGCTCACCTCAGGAACCGGTCGGGGCACTGCGCCCCGGCCTGCCCAGCCCATCCGGTTAAAGGAGACAGGCCATGAGCGCCGTAATCGATGACCACGGTCATGCCGACCACGCCCACGGCCCTGCCAAAGGCCTGATGCGTTGGGTGCTGACCACCAACCACAAGGACATCGGCACGCTGTACCTGTGGTTCGCGTTTTCCATGTTCCTGCTCGGCGGCTCGTTCGCGATGGTGATTCGCGCCGAGTTGTTCCAGCCGGGCCTGCAAATCGTCCAGCCGGAATTTTTCAACCAGATGACCACCATGCACGGCCTGGTGATGGTCTTCGGCGCGGTGATGCCGGCGTTCGTCGGCCTCGCCAACTGGATGATTCCGCTGATGGTCGGCGCGCCGGACATGGCCCTGCCACGGATGAACAACTTCAGCTTCTGGCTCCTGCCAGCGGCGTTCATCATGCTGGTTTCGACCCTGTTCACCCCGGGAGGCGGGCCGAACTTTGGCTGGACGTTCTACGCGCCGCTGTCCACGACCTATGCGCCGGAAAGCGTGACGTTCTTCATCTTCGCCATCCACTTGATGGGGATCAGTTCGATCATGGGGGCGATCAACGTGATTGCCACCATCCTCAACCTGCGCGCCCCCGGCATGACGCTGATGAAAATGCCGCTGTTCGTCTGGACCTGGCTGATCACCGCGTTCCTGCTGATCGCGGTGATGCCGGTGCTGGCCGGGTGCGTGACGATGATGCTGATGGACATCCACTTCGGCACCAGCTTCTTCAGTGCTGCCGGCGGCGGTGACCCGGTGCTGTTCCAGCACGTGTTCTGGTTCTTCGGTCACCCCGAGGTGTACATCATGATCCTGCCGGCCTTCGGTGCCGTCAGCTCGATCATCCCGACCTTTTCGCGCAAGCCGCTGTTCGGCTACACCTCGATGGTCTACGCCACGGCCAGTATTGCGTTCCTGTCGTTCATCGTCTGGGCGCACCACATGTTCGTGGTCGGCATTCCGCTGGTGGGCGAGCTGTTCTTCATGTACGCCACGCTGCTGATCGCGGTGCCAACGGGCGTGAAGGTGTTCAACTGGGCCAGCACCATGTGGCAAGGCTCACTGACCTTCGAGACACCGATGCTGTTTGCGGTGGCGTTCGTGATCCTGTTTTCCATCGGCGGGTTCTCCGGGCTGATGCTGGCCATCGCCCCGGCGGACTTCCAGTACCAGGACACTTACTTCGTGGTCGCGCACTTCCACTATGTGCTGGTGCCGGGCGCGATCTTCGGGATCTTCGCTTCGGCGTACTACTGGATGCCGAAGTGGACAGGTCACATGTACGACGAAACCCTCGGCAAGCTGCACTTCTGGCTGTCGTTCATCGGCATGAACATGGCTTTCTTCCCGATGCACTTCGTGGGCCTGGCCGGCATGCCACGGCGGATTCCGGACTACAACCTGCAATTCGCCGACTTCAACATGGTGTCGTCGATCGGTGCCTTCATGTTCGGCGCCACGCAGATTTTCTTCCTGTTCATCGTGATCAAGACCATTCGCGGCGGCCCGCCGGCACCGGCCAAACCCTGGGATGGGGCTGAAGGGCTGGAGTGGAGCATTCCGTCACCGGCGCCGTATCACACCTTCACCACGCCGCCGGAAGTGAAATGAACATGGCCCTTGTAGGAGCCGGCTTGCTGGCGATGAACGATAACGCGGTTCATCAGACAGACCGCGGTGCCTGCATCGCCAGCAAGCCGGCTCCTACAGGAATTTCGGCGGAGGTTTGGAGTCATGGCTGATTCGATTTCGATGAAGAAGCTGGTCACGCGGCTATTGCTGGTGGTGGTCGCGATGTTTGTCTTCGGATTTGCTCTGGTGCCGATCTACGACGTGATGTGCAAGGCGTTCGGCATCAATGGCAAGACTGCCGGTCAGTACCAAGGCGAGCAAACGGTCGATACCTCGCGGCAAGTGCGCGTGCAGTTCCTGTCGACCAACTCCGCCGACATGTCCTGGGATTTCTATCCCAAGCACGATGAACTGACGGCCAACCCCGGGGCGGTGAACGAGATGATCTTCATCGCGCACAACCCCACCGACAAGCCGATGAGCGCGCAGGCCGTGCCGAGCATCGCGCCGAGCGCGGCAGCGGCGTATTTCCACAAGACCGAATGCTTCTGTTTTACCCAGCAAGTGCTGCAACCCGGGCAGCGGATCGAGATGCCGGTACGTTTCATCGTTGACCGTGACATGCCCAAGGAAGTGAAGCACCTGACGCTGTCCTACACGCTGTTCGATATCACCGCCCGACATCCACCGGTCGCAGTAAACACTGGCGGTTGAGCGTGCCCGATAAGGAGAACAATAAATGGCAACTCATGAGCATTATTACGTTCCGGCCCAGAGCAAATGGCCGATCATCGCCACAGTCGGGATGTTCGTCACGGTGTTCGGCCTGGCCACCTGGTTCAACGATCTGAAAGCGGCGCGGCCCGAATCCCATGGCCCGCTGATTTTTTTCGTCGGTGGCCTGCTGCTGGCCTACATGCTGTTCGGCTGGTTCGGCACGGTGATCAAGGAAAGTCGCGACGGCTTGTACAGCGCGCAGATGGACCGCTCGTTTCGCTGGGGCATGAGCTGGTTCATTTTTTCGGAGGTGATGTTCTTCATCGCCTTCTTCGGCGCGCTGTTTTATGTGCGCCACGTTTCCGGGCCAGCCTTGGGCGGCGAAGGTACCAAGGGCCTCGCGCACATGCTGTGGCCGGGCTTCGAGTTCACCTGGCCTCTGCTGAACAATCCGGATTCCAAACTGTTTCCGCCCCCCACGGACGTCATCAGCCCTTGGGGCTTGCCGCTGCTCAACACCGTGCTGCTGGTGAGTTCCAGCGTCACCGTGACCATCGCCCACCACGCCTTGAAAAAAGGTCATCGCGGCGCGCTGAAACTGTGGCTGGCCATCACCGTGTTGCTGGGCTGCGCGTTCCTCGGTTTCCAGGCTGAAGAGTACATCCACGCCTACCAGGAACTGGGCCTGACCCTGGGCTCGGGCATCTACGGCGCCACGTTCTTCATGCTCACCGGCTTCCACGGCGCCCACGTGACCATCGGCACCATCATCCTGTTCGTGATGCTGATGCGGGTCATGCGCGGGCACTTCGACAACGAACATCAGTTCGGCTTCGAGGCGGCGAGTTGGTACTGGCACTTCGTGGACGTGGTGTGGATCGGACTGTTCGTATTTGTTTACGTCCTGTAGGAGCGAGCTCGCTCCTACAGCTACCAAGGGGCGTGGGAAACCAGCTGGCCGCTGAAGAAACCCCAGGCGATCAAGCCAACGGTGATGGCGGCCAGCGCGACACGAACACTCAAGGCAATGACGAGGCGGTTCGAGCTGCTGTCGTCCTTGACCAGAAAAAACAGGCCGCTGAACAGGCTGACAACCGTGGCAATCAGCATCAGGACGATGGCTGCTTTGAGCATGGTGAGACTCCGGGGGACTAGCGATGCACTTGAGTATAGCTATCGCACCGACCGACTTTCTGGCCACGCCATGAAGCGCTTCCGGCCGGGCATTGTGCCGACATTGGTGGTAGGCCTGCTGCTGCCGGTGCTGGTGTCGCTCGGGTTCTGGCAATTGGGCCGGGGCGCGGAGAAAAGTGCACTGCTGCAAACCTACAGCGAGCGCCGGGTTGCCGAACCGATGGCCAGCACCGAACTGCAACACAGCGCAGACCCGGCCTTTCGCCGCGTTCGCCTGCACGGCCAGTTCGACGCCAGCCACAGCCTGTTGCTGGATAACCGCCAGCGTGACGGCAAGGTCGGCGTCGAGCTGCTGCAACCGTTCCAGGATCAGGCGACCGGACTTTGGCTGCTGGTCAATCGTGGCTGGCTGCCGTGGCCCGACCGGCGTACACCACCGCAATTCACCACACCCACCCAGGCATTGAGTCTGGATGCCTGGGTCTATGTTCCGCCCGGTGCGACCTTCCAGTTGCATGCCGATCCCGACACCACGACCTGGCCGCAACTGGTCACGGCGGTTATCCCGCCAAAGCTCTGGACAGCCCTCGAACGTGACGGCTTCGCCTACGAATTACGCGCAGAAACCGGACCGGCGACTTACCAGGCCGATTGGCCAGTGGTTGCCATGGGGCCGGAAAAACATATCGCTTATGCCGTGCAGTGGTTCGCCATGTCGATCGCCCTGTTCGGCCTTTATCTCTACCTCGGCTGGCACAACGCAAAGGAGAAACACCATGGGAGCGGCCATGAATCCACCCAGCATGTCTGAGGCAAAACCGTCGGTGAACCGGCGCAAGGGACGCGTGCAGTTGCTGTTGATTCTGCTCGGCGTGATCGGGCCGATGATCCTCGCCACCGGCATGTACAAACTGCAGTTCTGGGTGCCGGAAGGTCGCAGCTATCACGGCGAATTGATCGGCAACGGCCAGACCCGCGCCGACCTCGGCGTGCAGGCTGAGGAAGCGCGCTGGCAGTTGCTGGTGACCGCGCCAAAGGACTGCGCGGTCGACTGTCAGCAACTGGTGTACCTGGCGCGGCAGATCCAGATCGGCCTGGGCCGCGAAGCCGGGCGCGCCAGCCATGCGATCGCCGCTGCCCAACCGTTGAACAGCGATTACGAGGCCAGGCTGACCCGCGAATACCCGCAACTGCAACGTTATCCGCTGGACCTCGCCATGTTTACCAAGGCCACCGGTGATCAGGCCGCACCACAACTGTGGATCATCGATCCCCACGGCAACCTGGTGCTGCGCTACGACCCGTCGGTCAAAGGCAAGGATCTGCTCAATGACCTGCGTCACCTGCTGAAACTGTCCAACATCGGATAAGGGCATCGTCATGGCCAAACCTGGATTTCGCCTCGCGCTGTTTGCCACCTTGCTGGCACTGATTGTGGTGTTGCTCGGCGCCTACACCCGCCTGACCCACGCCGGCCTCGGCTGCCCGGACTGGCCGGGCTGCTACGGTTTTATCAGCGTGCCGGAAAGCGAAGCCCAACTGGCCCATGCCGAATTGCATTTCCCGGACACGCCGGTGGAGGCCCACAAGGGCTGGAACGAGATGATCCACCGCTACTTCGCCGGCGCGCTGGGGCTGTTGATTGTGGCCCTGGCCGCTCGCGCGTGGACCCATCGCCGGCATCCAGGACAACCGGTGAAGTTGCCGTTCTTCCTGCTGGCGGTGGTGTTTGCACAAGCGGCGTTCGGGATGTGGACGGTGACGCTCAAGCTTTGGCCGCAAGTGGTGACCGGCCATTTGCTCGGCGGTTTTGCCACGTTGAGCCTGTTGTTCCTGCTGACCTTGCGCCTCTCCGGCGTGCTCCCGGCATTGACGGTGCCACGGCGTTTGCAGCACTGGGCGACGGCCGGACTGCTGCTGGTGATCGGGCAAATCGCCCTGGGTGGCTGGGTCAGCTCCAACTATGCCGCTGTGGCCTGCATCGACTTTCCGACCTGCCACGGCCAATGGCTGCCCCCTGCCGATTTCGCCAATGGATTTCACCTGACCCAGCACATCGGCCCGAACTACCTCGGCGGACAACTGGACAGCGATGCGCGCACGGCGATTCACCTCACGCACCGCATCGGCGCGTTGCTGGTGACGCTGGTGCTGCTCGGTCTGGCCTGGCAACTGAAAGCGGTCGGCATGACGCGCCTGGCGGGCCTTGTACTGGTCGCCCTCGCGGCGCAAATCACCTTGGGCATCAGCAACGTGCTGTTCCATCTGCCGCTGCCGGTGGCCGTCGCACACAACGCCGGGGGCGCCGCCCTGTTGCTGACCATGGTGTTGGTCAATTATCACGCCCGAACCAGTCTGGTCCGGGTCAAGCAACCTTCGCGCTGGCGCTTCAGCCCGCGTAAACATTCAGCCGGGCCCATAACAATAAAAGGAGAGATGCCATGGCGATTCTGATCGGCGAACGTCACAGCCAGGCGATCTGGCGAGACTACCTGGAACTGACCAAGCCGAAAGTGGTGGTGCTGATGCTCATCACCTCGCTGGTCGGGATGTTCCTCGCCACTCGCGCCGGGGTGCCATGGACCGTGCTGGTGTTCGGCAATCTGGGGATCGCGCTGTGCGCAGGCGCAGCGGCAGCGGTCAACCATGTGGTGGACCGGCGGATCGATGCTGTCATGGCCCGCACCCACAAACGCCCCCTGGCTGAAGGCCGGGTATCACCAGCCGCCGCGCTGACCTTTGCCCTGGTGCTGGCTCTGCTGGGGCAGGCCTTGTTGCTGGCCTTCACCAATCCACTGACCGCATGGCTGACCCTCGCCTCTCTGCTCGGCTATGCCGTGGTCTACACCGGCTTCCTCAAACGCGCGACGCCACAGAACATCGTTATCGGTGGCCTCGCCGGTGCCGCACCGCCCCTGCTCGGCTGGACCGCTGCCACCGGTCACGTCAGCGCCGAACCGTTGCTGCTGGTGCTGATCATCTTCGCCTGGACCCCACCGCACTTCTGGGCGCTGGCCATCCACCGCAAAGAGGAATACGCCAAGGCTGACATTCCGATGTTGCCGGTGACCCACGGCGAGCATTACACCAAGGTGCACATCCTGCTTTACACCGGCGCGTTGCTGGCCGTGAGCCTGTTGCCCTACGTGATTCACATGAGCGGCCTGCTGTACCTGACCTGCGCCGTCGTCCTGGGCGCGAGGTTCCTGCAATGGGCCGTGGTGCTGTACCGTGGCACTCGGCCGCACGCGGCGATCAACACGTTCAAGTACTCTATCTACTACTTGTTCCTGCTGTTCATCGCGCTGCTCGTAGACCACTACTTATTGTTGAACCTATGACTCGAACCCAGAAAACCGTCTTCATCCTTGTCGCCCTGATCGCGCTGGTCCTGGGCCTGACCATCAACAAAGTACTCTCCGGCAAAGGCCAGGGCGACCCGACGGCGCTGATCGACGCTGGCATCATTCTGCTGCCGCAAAGCCGCACCCTGCCGAGCGTGACGATGACCGATCAGGACGGCAAACCGGTCGAGATCAATGAACTCAAGGGCAAGTGGTCGCTGCTGTTCTTCGGCTACACCTTCTGCCCGGACATCTGCCCGACCACCCTTGCCCAGTTGCGTCAGATCAAAAGCGAACTGCCTCCGGAGGCGGTGGACAAGTTGCAGATCGTGCTGGTCAGCGTCGACCCGAATCGCGATACACCGAAACAGCTCAAGCAGTATCTGGGTTACTTCGATCCACAGTTCATCGGCCTGACGCCGACCTCGGTAGAAGAACTGCAAAAAGTGGCCAACGCGGTGAGCATTCCATTCATCCCGGCGGATACCAGCAAGCCAAACTACACCGTTGACCACAGCGGCAACCTGGCGGTAATCGGGCCGGACGGGACACAGCGCGGGTTTATTCGCGCACCGTTGAACAATGTGAAGTTGGTCGCGCAGTTGCCGGTGATGCTGAACCGCAAGTAACAGCACCCACAGGGACACCGTGTTTTCAGGCATAAAAAATGGGCATCCGATTTAATCGGTATGCCCATTTTTTATTGCGGTCCTCCCTGTTCGGGAAGGAGATCACCGCAATTACGGATTGACGCTGTCTTTCAACGACTTGCCTGGCTTGAACGCAACGGTGTTGCTGGCCTTGATTTTGACGGGTTCACCGGTTTGCGGGTTTTTGCCGGTGCGGGCGCCGCGGTGGCGTTGCAGGAAGGTACCGAAGCCTACCAGCGTGACGCTGTCTTTGCGGTGCAGGGCGCCGGTGATTTCTTCGAGAACGGCGTTAAGAACGCGGTTGGCCTGCTCTTTGGTGAGGTCTGCTTTTTCAGCAATTGCTGCAGCGAGTTCTGGTTTACGCATATTAGTGAAGCCCCTTTGACGGTTTTTTGTTGTTATGTCCGTGCTGCTCTCTGTGGAGCAGCGCCCAAAGCGCCGCAGGTGCTCTACTCTGCGGCAGACGGGAGTGAGGATGGCACGCAGAGAGGAGCCGCGCCAGTGTCGACGCGGCCAATGTAAGGGCAAAAGGGGGGTGATTCCGACAGAACGACCGGTATTTACGCCAGCAGCGCCGGAAGCTCTTTGTTCAGGGCCAATTTCTCCATCACGGCCGCGCCTGTCAGGGCATAACCGAGCAGTTTGCCGTTGGCATCGCGGCATAAAACCTTGATGTCGGCGCCCTGTCCTTCAACCGTCCAGATGCCCTCCGTCCCCCGTGGCGGCGGGGACACCACGACCGGACACACCGGGGTTTTCACGGTGATGGGCATCGGGCCATAGGCGACCGCTGTCGGCTTGCCGGCGAGGGTCTGGGCCAGCGCTCTCGCACAGCTCATCAGGGGCATCACGTACAACAGATTCAGCCCATCGACTTCGGCGCAATCGCCCAGCGCGTAGATATTGGCATGAGAGCTTTTCAGGTGCCGGTCGACCATCACGCCACGATTGACCTGCAACCCGGCAGCGGCCGCCAGATCGATGCGTGGGCGCAAGCCAATGGCCGAGACCACCACGTCACACGCAATGACCTGGCCATCGGACAGATGAGCTTCCAGGCCATCAGCAACCCGCTGCAAGCGCGTCAGCACCGGGCCGAGGTGGAAACGTGCACCGAGGCTTTCCAGCCCGGCCTGAACCGCCGCAGCCGCCGCCGGGTGCAACAGCGTCGGCATGACCTGCTCGCAGGGTGCAACCAGCTGCACCTCGTAGCCGCCCAGGCTCAAGTCGTTGGCGAACTCGCAGCCAATCAGGCCGGCGCCGAGCAGCAATACCCGACGCTTGCCGGCCGCCGCTGCGCGAAAACGTGCGTAGTCTTCCAGGTCATTGATCGGGAAGACGCAGTCCGTCGCGTCGCCTTCGATAGGTACGCGCACGGTTTCAGCGCCCCAGGCCAGGATCAGGTCGCGGTAGTACACCGCTTCTTCACCGATCCACAGGCGCTTGTGGCCAGGATCGATGCCGCTGATGCGCGTGTGAGTGCGCACTTCGGCCTTCAACTGCTCGGCCATGGCGCCGGGCTCGGCCATGCTCAGGCCGTCGGCGTCCTTGTTTTTGCCGAAACCGGTGGAGAGCATCGGCTTGGAGTAGGAGCGCCCGTCATCGGCAGTCAGCAGCAGCAGCGGGGTTTCGCCATCGAGTTTGCGAAACTCCCGGGCCAGGTTGTAGCCAGCCAGGCCGGTGCCGACGATCACGACAGGTGCGTTCATTCCTTACTCCTTTAAATGTCTTAGTTGATTTCGATCATTTCGAAATCCATTTTGCCGACGCCGCAATCCGGGCACAGCCAGTCTTCCGGCACGTCCTGCCACAGGGTGCCCGGCGCAATGCCGTCATCCGGCCAGCCGTCGGCTTCGTTGTAGATCAGGCCGCAGACCACACATTGCCACTTTTTCATTCAGGTATTTCCTCAGGTTCAGGCTTTTACTGGCGCGAACAGTCGATGGATAAAGCGCTGCTGTCCGGCTCAGGGCGTTTTGTACTGATGGGACCGGCCAGATGCAAGCCTGTTCGGCGCAACGGGCGGCCAGATCACTCAAACTTATCAGCTGACATGGTAAGCTCGCCGCCTCATTTGCTGCCAATAATGACTCACTGTGCCGCACTCAAAATCCCTGTTCTGGGCGCCCAGAAGCCAACTCGCTCCCCTCCCCGACGCCTCAACCCTCGACTGGTTGTTCGATGAAGGCTCGCTGACCAGACGCCTGATTCATCTGACGAACGATGCGTTCAGCGTCACGCCGTTGTTCGAAGGCTGGCAGCCCCTGCGCGCGGATGAATGCATCGCGCTGGGCCTGGTCGAAGGCAGCGAAGGCTGGGTGCGCGAAGTGTATTTGCGCGGTCATGGTGAAGCCTTGGTGTTTGCCCGCAGTGTGGCGTCACGCAGCGCATTGCAGGGCGACGGCTTGCACATGGATGAACTGGGCAGTCGCTCTCTGGGCGAATTGCTGTTTTGCGACCGTGCATTCCAGCGTCAGGCCATCGAAGTTTGCCACTACCCTCAAGAATGGTTGCCGAGCGAAGTGCGGGCGCCTGAACTCTGGGGCCGCCGTTCGCGCTTCGATCGTGGCGCGCTGAGCATCCTGGTGGCCGAGATTTTCCTTCCGACCCTGTGGAGCGCCGCCGGCGTCCAACCGGAGAGCCGTTGATGTACCAGAGCCTGCTCAAGTCCCTGAACCGCTTGAACCCACGGGCCTGGGATTTCATTCAGTTGACCCGCATGGACAAACCGATCGGCATCTACCTGCTGCTGTGGCCGACGCTGTGGGCGCTGTGGATTGCCGGCAAGGGCTCGCCGTCGCTGGCCAACATCGTGATTTTCGTCCTCGGCGTGGTGCTGACCCGGGCCGGCGGCTGCGTAATCAACGACTGGGCTGACCGCAAGGTCGATGGCCACGTCAAACGCACTGCACAACGTCCGTTGGCCAGCGGCAAGATCAGCTCGAAAGAGGCGCTGGTGTTTTTTGCACTGCTGATGGGCGTGAGTTTTCTGCTGGTACTGTGCACCAATGCCCCCACGATCTGGTTGTCATTCGGCGGGCTGGCGCTGGCCTTCACCTACCCGTTCATGAAGCGCTACACCTACTACCCGCAAGTGGTGCTGGGCGCGGCGTTTTCCTGGGGCATGCCGATGGCGTTCACCGCCGAAACCGGCGAACTGCCGGCGGCGGCATGGCTGCTGTGGATCGCCAACCTGTTGTGGACGGTGGGTTACGACACTTATTACGCGATGACTGATCGCGATGACGACTTGAAGATCGGCGTGAAGTCCACGGCCATCCTGTTTGGCGAAGCGGACCGGGTAATCATCCTGTCCCTGCAAGGGTTGGCGCTGGGTTGCCTGTTGCTGGCCGGATCAAAGTTCGAGCTCGGTGGCTGGTTCCACCTGGGGCTGGCGGTGGCAGCGGGCTGTTTTGCCTGGGAGTTCTGGTACACCCGAGGCAAGGACCGCATGCGCTGTTTCAAGGCGTTTTTGCACAATCACTGGGCTGGATTGGCGATTTTTGTCGGGATCGTGCTGGATTACGGGCTGCGATGAATGACATCTGCCCCGTTAACCGGGGCAGAGGCGCAGGCGGGAATTACTTTTGCGATTCGCGAACAACGTGCCAGACGTCCTTCATTTTGTCGCCCGTCATGTCTCCAGGCGCCTTGTCCTTCACAAACGTGTAAAGCGGCTTGCCGTCGTAGGCGTATTGACTCGTGCCGTCATCGCGCTTGATGACACTCCACTTGCCATCGGCCGTGGCACCCGCCGGCGCCATCATCGGTGGCCAGTTTTTCGCACAGTCGTCGTTGCACATCGACTTGCCGCCCGAGTCCTTGTCGAACGTGTACAGGGTCATGCCTTTGTGGTCGACCATCATGCCGTCTTTCATCATCGCCGGATCGGCGGCAAAGGCCAGTGTCGGCAGCGTTAGCGCAGCCGTGACCAGCAATGCCTTCCAGGATTGAGCAAGGTGATTCATGGAAACCTTCCTTTTGCGGTTGTCAGGATTCGGACTTAGAGCTTAGTCCAGGATCATGGCAATCGCCGGTCGACTAAAATACTGTCACACGACTGCAATAATTCCGTTATCTAATGCGGCGCAAGACAGTTAAATGACAAGAGGATTAAGGCATGGTTGGCAGGAGCATTCTGATCGTCGACGACGAAGCGCCCATTCGCGAAATGATCGCCGTTGCTTTGGAAATGGCCGGCTATGACTGCCTGGAGGCGGAGAACTCCCAGCAGGCGCATGCCATTATCGTCGACCGCAAGCCAGACCTGATCCTGCTCGACTGGATGCTGCCCGGCACGTCCGGCATCGAGTTGGCCCGCCGCCTCAAGCGCGATGAGCTGACCGGGGATATCCCGATCATCATGCTCACCGCCAAGGGCGAAGAGGACAACAAGATTCAGGGCCTGGAAGTCGGCGCCGATGACTACATCACCAAACCGTTTTCCCCTCGTGAACTGGTCGCCCGCCTCAAAGCCGTACTGCGCCGCGCCGGTCCTACCGATGGCGAAGCGCCGATTGAAGTCGGCGGCCTGCTGCTCGACCCGATCGGCCACCGCGTGACCATCGACGGTAAACCGGCAGAAATGGGCCCGACCGAGTACCGCCTGCTGCAATTCTTCATGACCCACCAGGAACGCGCCTACACCCGTGGCCAGTTGCTCGATCAGGTCTGGGGCGGCAACGTCTATGTCGAGGAACGCACGGTCGACGTACATATCCGTCGCCTGCGCAAAGCCCTCGGCGATGCCTATGAAAATCTGGTACAA
The DNA here is from genome assembly GCF_028656895.1 of Pseudomonas sp. TNT2022 ID1044. Classification (NCBI taxonomy): domain Bacteria; kingdom Pseudomonadati; phylum Pseudomonadota; class Gammaproteobacteria; order Pseudomonadales; family Pseudomonadaceae; genus Pseudomonas; species Pseudomonas sp. TNT2022 ID1044. The sequence continues at coordinate 44,480 of NZ_JAMDHB010000013.1, forward strand.
ACCGTGCGCGGCACCGGTTACCGCTTTTCTACCAAAGCTTGACGGCACTACAAGCTACGAGCTTCAAGCGGCCAGCTAAAAGCCAAACCGCTTGAAGCTAAAAGCTGCTTCTCTGACAAGGACGCGCGTCACGTGAATCAAAACTGGCATGGCACCCTGATTCGCCACATGCTGCTGCTGGTCACCGCCTGTCTGGTGGTCGGCCTGATCACCGGCTACTACGGCTGGAGCCTCGCCGCAGGCCTGGGAATTTACCTGGCCTGGACCCTCAAGCAACTGCTGCGCCTGCACGAATGGCTGCGCCTGCACCAACCCGATGAAGCACCGCCCGATGGCTACGGCCTGTGGGGCGAGGTGTTCGACAGCATCTACCACCTGCAACGTCGTGACCAACGGGTGCGCGGCCGCCTGCAAGCGGTGATCGACCGGGTTCAGGAATCCACCGCCGCGTTGAAAGACGCCGTGATCATGCTCGACACCGACGGCAACCTGGAATGGTGGAACCGCGCTGCTGAAACCCTGCTGGGCCTCAAGACCCCGCAGGACAGCGGCCAGCCAGTGACTAACCTGGTGCGCCATCCGCGCTTCAAGGAATACTTCGAGCAGGACAACTACGCCGAACCCCTGGAAATCCCCTCGCCGACCAATGACCGTGTGCGCATTCAGCTGTACATCACCCGTTATGGCAACAACGAACACCTGATGCTGGTGCGCGACGTAACACGCATTCATCAGCTGGAACAGATGCGCAAAGACTTCATCGCCAACGTGTCCCACGAGTTGCGTACGCCGCTGACAGTGATCTGCGGCTATCTGGAAACCCTGCTCGACAACGTCGAAGAAGTGAACCCGCGCTGGACCCGGGCCTTGCAGCAGATGCAGCAGCAAGGCGGACGCATGCAGACCCTGCTCAACGACCTGCTGTTGCTGGCCAAACTGGAAGCCACCGACTACCCGTCGGATAACCAGCCCGTGGCGATCGACGGTTTGCTGCAATCGATCAAGAGCGATGCGCAGCAACTGTCCGGGCAGAAGAACCAGCGCATCACCCTCGAAGCCGACCCGACCATCCTGCTCAGGGGCAGCGAAGCGGAATTGCGCAGCGCGTTTTCCAACCTGGTGTTCAACGCAGTGAAGTACACCCCGGCCGAAGGCAATATCCGCATTCGCTGGTGGGGCGACGAGCAAGGCGCGCACCTGAGCGTGCAGGATTCCGGGATTGGCATCGACAGCAAACACCTGCCGCGCCTGACGGAACGCTTTTATCGCGTCGACTCCAGCCGCAATTCCAACACGGGTGGCACCGGCCTTGGCCTGGCCATCGTCAAACACGTGCTGTTGCGCCACCGCGCGCGCATGGAAATCAGCAGCGTACCGGGCCACGGCAGCACCTTTACCTGCCATTTCGCGCCTGCCCAGGTCAGCAAATCCCGAGTCATCAGCACCGCCGACTGATACCGGCCAGCACGCGCCACTAGGCAATCTGCGAGTCAGCCGCTACATTGGCTGACTTGTGCCTGCCCTTCAGGTACACATTTTTCTTCCCTTTCGAATTCACGGAAACCGCAAAACTCCATCATGGACCCTTCCCCTGGCTTGACCCTCGCTACAATTTTCGCCGACTTCGGCATGATTCTTTTTGCTCTGATCCTGGTTTTGCTCAACGGCTTTTTCGTTGCGGCGGAATTTGCCATGGTCAAATTGCGCTCGACCCGCGTCGAGGCTATCGCTGAACAACACGGCTGGCGCGGCCACATCCTGCGCACCGTGCACAGTCAGCTCGACGCTTACCTGTCGGCCTGCCAACTGGGTATCACCCTGGCCTCTCTGGGCCTGGGCTGGGTCGGTGAGCCGGCGTTCGCGCATATTCTCGAACCGTTGCTGAGCGCCATGGGCGTCGAGTCAGCCGAGATTGTCAAAGGTGTGTCGTTCTTCACCGCGTTCTTCATCATTTCGTACCTGCACATCGTGGTCGGCGAACTGGCCCCGAAATCCTGGGCTATCCGCAAACCCGAGCTGCTGTCGCTGTGGACGGCTGTGCCGCTGTACCTGTTCTACTGGGCCATGTACCCGGCGATCTACCTGCTCAACGCCAGCGCCAACACCATCCTGCGCATCGCCGGGCAAGGTGAACCCGGCCCGCATCACGAGCACCATTACAGCCGCGAAGAACTGAAGCTGATCCTGCACTCCAGCCGGGGTCAGGACCCGAGCGACCAAGGCATGCGCGTATTGGCCTCGGCGGTAGAGATGGGCGAGCTGGAAGTGGTCGACTGGGCCAACTCCCGCGAAGACCTGGTGACCCTGGAGTTCAACGCACCGCTCAAGGAAATCCTGGCGATGTTCCGTCGCCACAAGTTCAGCCGTTATCCGGTGTACGACAGCGAGCGCCAGGAGTTCGTCGGCCTGCTGCACATCAAGGATCTGCTGCTGGAACTGGCAGCGCTGGACCACATTCCCGAGTCGTTCAACCTGGCCGAACTGACCCGCCCGCTGGAACGCGTCTCCCGGCACATGCCGCTGTCGCAATTGCTGGAGCAGTTCCGCAAGGGCGGCTCGCACTTCGCCGTGGTCGAAGAGGCCGACGGCAACATCATCGGCTACCTGACCATGGAAGACGTGCTGGAAGTGCTGGTGGGCGACATTCAGGACGAACACCGCAAGGCCGAGCGCGGGATCCTCGCGTATCAACCGGGCAAGCTGCTGGTGCGTGGTGATACACCACTGTTCAAGGTCGAACGCCTGCTCGGGATCGATCTGGACCACGTTGAAGCCGAAACCCTTGCCGGGCTGGTCTACGAAAGCCTCAAACGGGTGCCGGAAGAGGAAGAAGTGCTGGAAGTCGAGGGTCTGCGGATCATCATCAAGAAGATGAAAGGTCCGAAAATTGTTTTGGCCAAGGTGTTGATGCTCGACTGACTCACACCTCGCCACAACAAGTATCGTTACCGTCGTTATTGCTTGCCCAACGCAAAGTTGGGCAACGCATCGACCGGCCGATTGAACCGGTACGGAATCGACACCAGCCCCATCCCGGTATTGCGCTGCACCACGAAGTGCAAATGCGGCCCGGTGCTGTTGCCGGTGTTGCCCGACAGTGCCAATGCACTGCCTACCGCCACCTTTTGCCCCTCTCGCACCCTGACCGAACCTTGCTTGAGGTGCAGGTACACGCCCATGGTCCCGTCATCGTGCAGCACCCGCACGAAATTGCCGGAGGCATCGGTGCCGCGCCCGCTCTGGCGGTTCTCGGTTTTCACCACCACCCCGCCCCGCGCGGCAATGATCGGCGTGCCCTCTGGCATGGCGATGTCGATGGCGTAACGGCTTTTGGGGCCGAAGTGGCTGTAGGGGCCGTTGGCGCCCTGACTGATCCGGAACGGGCCACCCCGCCACGGCAAAGGATACCGATAGCCCACCATGGGACCTGAGGGGTCGCCCAAGAAGTAATTGAACTTCGGAATGTAGGCGAGTGGCTTTCCAGCCTTGGTCGCCGTGAGCTGCGCCATGCGAACGCTGGTGCGCTGCGGTATTACCCGCCGAATGGGCTTGCCCGGTGCACCGCTGGCGTTCTTCACTCCGGCAAAACTCAATTCGACTTCGACCGGCGCGTACAGGTCATTGCGCACGTACACGCTATCCACGCCATTCTTCTTCATGATGATCAGTCGTACCTGACGCTCAAGGTGCTCGACCATGCCGTCACGAAAAATAAACGGCCTGGAGTCTTTGCTGGTGGGGAAGTCGCTGTAGGAGACCACGCCATTGGCATCGGTGGATTTGTAGATCGTCGTGGCCATCGCCGAGGCGGCGGCCATGCACAGACCACAAAAAAGCAGTATTCGCGTCAACATGAGGATTAATTCTGTCGAGTAAGACCTGCAATTGAGCCTAGCAGCCGGAATTGACCAGCGTGGTCGACAGTTGTTTCAGAATGGGCATTGCGGGGGATCAACGGTGATCGTACTGGCGCCATCGTGAGCAGACGCGCTCCCACAGAGTTGATGTTGCCTGTGGGAGCGATTGTCTGGCATCGAACGAGTCAGGCCAATTGAAGCGTCTGGGTCGATGGGAAGCAGATGTCGACTTCAAGCTTTGCAGCGGCTGACAAATTCACCAATGCATCCAGAGAAAACTTGTCGATCTTGCCGTTAAGCATGTCGTTGAGCCGTGGCTGGGATATATCAAGACGCTTGGCCGCCTCTTTCTGCGGAAGCTCCCAGGCTCGTATGGTGGCGCAAAGTGTGCGCATCAGTTTGGCGCGTAGACGCATATTAGCCGCTTCCTGCGGAGTCTCTTCCAACGCATCCCAAACACTCGAAAAACGCTGGGACGGGTTTTGATGATCCTTCATGGCGTTAACCTATTTCCTGATATCTGGCGCGTGCCAGTTCGATGTCTCGCGTTTCGGCTTTTCGAGTGGTCTTTTGCGTTCTGGACTGTTGCAAGGAGTGGCCGAGCACAAACCCTTACTCAGCAATCTATATCAAAACCAATATAAATCAAATCACGGCTTGCCCATTCGGCGAGATGGAATAAGTAAAGAACGCGTTGCGAGCAGCCTTGCTTCCACGTGGAAATGCATTCCAGTGCAGGAGCGAGCCTGCTCGCGATGGCGGACTTTCAGGCGACGCGGTCTTAAGCGCCAGGTATGAAGTGCTTCTGCGCCGTGCCACGGGCAATCAGGCGGGAGATGTAGTCGAGCTTCTGCGCGTCCTGGTCGACGAAGCGGAAGGTCAGTTGCAGCCATTCGCTGTCAGGCTTTTGTTCGTGGGCGACGATGGCGTGCAGATAGCCATTGAGGCGCGCCGTTTCGGCGTTGTCGCCCTGCTCCAGGTCGAGTACGGCGCTGTCGAGGACTTGCGGCAGGGTGTCGATGCGCTTTACCACCAGCAGCGCTTCCTTGAGGCTCAGGGCCTTGATCACACATTGCTGGATGCCGTTCGGCAAACGCAATTGACCCTGACCACGTCCTCCGCCCACGGAGGCAGCAGCAGCCACCGGTGCCTTGACCGGCGGACTGTTGAGCAATCCCCGGGAGGGTGCTGCAGCAGGGGCCGCGGCAGCCGGTGCAACCACGGCGGGTTTGCCGCCGGTCAATGCGCTCAGGGAGTCGTTAGCGAACGCCGAGCTGGTTTTAGTCGCTGCGACGTTGATCAAGGCGTCGAGCTTGCCGACCTTGTGCAGCGCCTGCTTGACCTTGGTGATCAGTTGCTCGTTGGTGAAGGGTTTGCTGACATACCCCGACACGCCGGCCTGAATCGCCTGGACGACGTTCTCTTTGTCACCGCGGCTGGTCACCATCACGAACGGCATGCTTTTGAGGCTGTCTTGCTCGCGGCACCAGGTCAGCAGTTCGAGACCGGACATTTCCGGCATTTCCCAATCGCACAGGACCAGGTCGAACGCTTCCTTCGCCAGCATGGCCTGAGCCTTTCTGCCGTTGACCGCGTCTTCGATCCGCATGCCCGGGAAATAGTTACGCAGGCATTTCTTCACCAGGTCACGAATGAACGAGGCATCGTCCACGACCAAAACACTGACCTTACTCATCCATAACCCCTTTAAAAAATCCCGGCAAGCATACCGCTTTGCTGATGGCACATTGCCAAAAACCTTCAGTCACGCCGGCTCTTTTCGTTCGCGGGTGCTGCTTTTCGAATTCGTGGACCGCAAACAAAAACGCCCGGCCAAAAGGCCGGGCGCTTTGCTTGGGCAACCTTACTTATCGTCAGCTTTGCCCGGAACATTAGCGGTTTCACCGCTTGTTCCTTCAACTTCTTCTTTCATGCGCTTGAGGCCCAGGTGACGCACATCGGTACCGCGCACCAGGTAAATCACCAATTCCGAGATATTGCGCGCGTGGTCGCCGATGCGCTCCAGCGAACGCAGCACCCAGATAATGCTCAAGACCCGCGAGATAGAGCGTGGGTCTTCCATCATGTAGGTCGCCAGCTCGCGCAGGGCGGTCTTGTATTCACGGTCGATGATCTTGTCGTACTGCGCCACCGACAACGCCAGGTCCGCGTCGAAACGGGCAAATGCGTCCAACGCATCGCGCACCATGTTGCGCACCTGGTCACCGATGTGGCGAACCTCGACATAACCGCGCGGCGCTTCGCCTTCTTCGCACAGCTGGATGGCGCGGCGGGCGATTTTGGTCGCTTCGTCACCGATGCGCTCCAGGTCGATCACCGACTTGGAGATGCTGATGATCAGACGCAGGTCCGATGCCGCTGGCTGACGACGGGCCAGAATGCGCAGGCATTCTTCGTCGATGTTGCGTTCCATCTGGTTGATCTGGTCATCGATCTCGCGCACCTGCTGGGCCAGGCCGGAGTCGGCCTCGATCAGCGCGGTCACCGCATCGTTGACCTGCTTCTCGACCAGCCCGCCCATGGCCAGGAGGTGGCTGCGCACTTCCTCAAGCTCGGCGTTGAACTGAGCGGAAATGTGGTGGGTAAGGCCTTCTTTACTAATCATGTTGGCGTCCTTGGAGCGTCCGGTAAGGTGCGGTGGGCCGCAGCGTCAGTTCAGTGAGCAACCACAGCTTCCTAGCCGTAGCGACCGGTGATGTAGTCTTCGGTCTGCTTCTTCGCCGGATTGGTGAACAGGGTGTCGGTGTCGCCGAATTCCACCAGTTTGCCCATGTACATGAACGCCGTGTAGTCGGAAACCCGCGCGGCCTGTTGCATGTTGTGGGTCACGATCACGATGGTGAACTTCGATTTCAGTTCGTAGATCAGCTCTTCGACTTTCAGCGTCGAAATCGGGTCGAGTGCCGAGCACGGTTCGTCGAGCAACAGCACTTCCGGCTCCACGGCGATGGTGCGTGCGATCACCAGACGTTGCTGCTGACCACCGGACAGGCCCAGTGCCGACTCATGCAGACGGTCTTTGACTTCGTCCCACAGCGCCGCGCCTTTCAACGCCCACTCGACGGCTTCGTCGAGCACGCGCTTCTTGTTGATGCCCTGGATACGCAGGCCGTAGACCACGTTCTCGTAGATGGTTTTCGGGAACGGGTTGGGCTTCTGGAACACCATGCCGACGCGACGACGCAGCTCGGCCACGTCTTCGCCCTTGCGGTAGATGTTGTTGCCGTACAGGTTGATCGCGCCTTCGACACGGCAGCCATCGACCAGGTCGTTCATGCGGTTGAAGGTGCGCAGCAGCGTGGATTTGCCGCAGCCGGACGGGCCGATGAAGGCGGTCACGCGCTGTTTCGGGATGTTCATGCTGACGTCGAACAGCGCTTGTTTGTCGCCGTAGAACAGGCTCAGGCCCGGTACTTCAATGGCTACGGTTTCCTGCTCGAGGTTCAGGCTCTGTTTGTCGCGACCCAGCGCCGACATGTTGATGCCGTGGGTATGTGCTTCGTGCTGCATGGGAGGCTCCCTGTGCTAACAAATTCGGTTCGGTAGGCCGAGGGTCGTACCCGCGGATTACACAATTTTTTGCAGGAGCCGGCTTGTTGGCGATGCTGGCGACTCGGTCTGCCAGGTTCACCGCGGTGATGCCATCGCCAGCAAGCCGGCTCCTACAGGGTGATTAGCTATCCAGCGCTTTGTATTTCTCGCGCAGGTGGTTACGGATGTACACCGCCGACAGGTTCAACGTCGCGATCACCAGCACCAGCAGCAATGCCGTGGCGTATACCAGCGGTCGTGCAGCTTCAACGTTCGGGCTCTGGAAGCCGACGTCATAGATGTGGAAGCCCAGGTGCATGATCTTCTGGTCCAGGTGCAGGTACGGGTAGTTGCCGTCCAACGGCAGCGACGGCGCCAGTTTCACTACACCCACCAGCATCAGCGGCGCCACTTCACCGGCGGCACGGGCCACGGCGAGGATCATGCCGGTCATCATGGCCGGGCTGGCCATCGGCAGCACGATCTTCCACAAGGTTTCAGCCTTGGTCGCGCCGAGGGCCAACGAGCCCTCACGCACGGTGCGAGGAATCCGCGCCAGGCCTTCTTCGGTGGCCACGATCACCACCGGCACCGCCAGCAGCGCCAGGGTCAACGAAGCCCAGAGCAAGCCCGGCGTACCAAAGGTCGGTGCCGGCAAGGCTTCAGGGAAGAACAAGCGGTCGACCGAACCACCCAGCACGTAAACGAAGAAGCCCAGACCGAATACGCCGTAAACGATGGCCGGCACACCTGCCAGGTTGTTCACCGCGATACGGATCACCCGGGTCAGGGTGTTCTGCTTGGCGTATTCACGCAGGTACACCGCCGCCAGCACACCGAACGGGGTCACGATCATCGCCATGATCAGGGTCATCATCACGGTGCCGAAGATCGCCGGGAAAATCCCGCCTTCGGTGTTCGCTTCACGCGGATCGTCGCTCAGGAATTCCCAGACCTTGCTGAAGTAGAAGCCGATCTTGGTGAAGGTGCCCATGGCGTTTGGCTGATAGGCGTGCACCACTTTGCCCAGGCCGATTTCGATTTCCTTGCCGTTGGCATCACGGGCGGTGAGGCTGTCGCGGTTGAACTGCGCGTGCAGGTCGCCCAGGCGAGCCTCGATGTCCTGATAACGGGCGTTGAGTTCGGCGCGCTCGGATTCCATGTCCGCTTGCGCGGCCGCGTCGAGCTTGCCGTCCAGTTCCAGCTTGCGGCCGTGCAGGCGGATGCGTTCGAGACCGGCGTTGATCGCGCCAATGTCGACCTTCTCCAGCGTCTTGAGTTGCGCGGCCAGCTGATTCACACGGTTGATCCGCGCTTGCAACTCAGGCCAGGCAGCTTCGCCTTCAGCGATGACCTTGCCGTCCTGTTTGACGTTGACCAGGTAACCGTAGAAGTTGCCCCACTCGCGACGCTCGATGGCCATCAATTCGACCGGGGTCTTCAGGTTGGTTAGCCACTCGCCGACAATCCACGTGAAGTCGTTGCCGTTCAAGTCGCGGTTGCCGACCTTGATCAACTCGCGGGTCATGAATTCCGGGCCTTCGTCAGGCACCGGCAATCCGGCACTCTTCAGGCGGGCACGCGGCACTTCTTCCTTCTGTACGATTTCGCCGATCACCAGGTGATTGGCCTGGCCCGGCACGTCGTAGCTGGCGTGCACCAGGTCCGCCGGCCAGAAGTGACCCAGGCCGCGCACGGCAATCACGGCCAGCAGGCCAATGGTCATGATGACCGCGATGGACACCGCGCCACCGCTGATCCAGACGCCGGGGGCGCCGCTCTTGAACCATCCTTTCAGGGAGTTCTGTTTCACAGACTTCTACCTTTGCTTAAAGCGACGAGTATTTCTTGCGCAGACGCTGACGAATCAGTTCCGCGAGGGTGTTCATGACGAAGGTGAACAACAGCAGCACCAGCGCCGAGAGGAACAGCACGCGGTAGTGGCTGCCGCCGACTTCCGACTCGGGCATTTCCACCGCGACGTTGGCGGCGAGGGTGCGCAGGCCTTCAAACAGGTTCATTTCCATGACCGGGGTGTTACCGGTGGCCATCAATACGATCATGGTTTCACCGACCGCGCGGCCCATGCCGATCATCAACGCCGAGAAAATACCCGGGCTGGCGGTGAGGATCACCACGCGGGTCATGGTCTGCCACGGCGTGGCACCGAGGGCCAGGGAACCGAGGGTCAGGCCACGCGGCACGCTGAACACGGCGTCTTCGGCGATGGAGTAGATGTTCGGGATGACCGCGAAGCCCATGGCCAGACCCACCACCAGTGCGTTGCGCTGGTCGTAGGTGATGCCCAGGTCATGGGAGATCCACATGCGCATGTCGCCGCCGAAGAACCAGTTCTCCATGAACGGGCTCATGTACAGCGAGAACCAGCCCACAAACAGGATCACCGGGATCAGCAGCGCACTTTCCCAGCCATCCGGGACTTTCAGGCGGATCGACTCAGGCAGGCGACTGAAGGTGAAACCGGCGACCAGGATGCCGATCGGCAGCAGCATCAACAGGCTGAAGATACCCGGAAGGTGTCCTTCCACATACGGCGCGAGGAACAGGCCGGCGAAGAAACCGAGGATCACCGTCGGCATCGCTTCCATCAGTTCGATCACCGGCTTGACCTTGCGGCGCATGCCCGGGGCCATGAAGTACGCGGTGTAGATCGCAGCGGCAACGGCCAGTGGAGCGGCCAGCAGCATGGCGTAGAACGCGGCCTTCAAGGTACCGAAGGTCAGCGGCGACAGGCTCAGTTTCGGTTCGAAGTCAGTGTTGGCGGCGGTCGATTGCCAGACGTATTTAGGCTCGTCGTAGTTCTCGTACCAAACCTTGCTCCACAACGCGCTCCATGAAACTTCCGGGTGCGGGTTGTCGAGCAGCAACGGCTGGAGCTTGCCACCGGCTTCCACGATGATGCGGTTGGCACGCGGCGACAGCCCGAACAGGCCCTGGCCTTCGACCACCTGGTCAACCAGCAGGGTGCGATGCGCGGTGCTGTGGAACACGCCGAGCTTGCCGGAAGCATCGAGGGCAACGAAGCCCTTGCGGCGCTCTTCGGCGGTGATCTCAATGATCGGCGTGGAGCCCATCTGGAAAGTACGGATCAGCTTCAGGCGCTGTTCGCCATCCGGGTCGCGGGCCATGAACCACTGGGCCAGGCCACCCTTGGAATCGCCAAGGATCAGCGAAATACCGCCCACCAGTTGCGTACTGGCAGTGATTTCAGCATCGCCGTTTTCCAGCAGTTTGTAGCGACCGTTGAGGCTCTTGTCGCGCAGGCTGAACACGTCGGCCTGGGCACGACCGTTAATCACGTACAACCACTGCTGACGCGGGTCGACGAAGATGTTCTTCACCGGCTCGGTCATTTGCGGCAGTTCGATACGCGTCTGCTCGTTGGTGACTTCGCCGGTCATCATGTTTTCTTCGCTGGTCAGCGCTAAAACATTGAGTTGCGAACCGGTGGAACCCACCAGCATCAACGTCGAATCGGTAGCGTTGAGGCTGACGTGCTCCAGCGCACCGCCCGCTTCGTTCAGCGCAATCGGCGTTTCGCCGTACGGATACTCGATGGCCGGCGAGATGGTTTTCTTGCCGTCCGGGTAGCTGACTTTATAGGTGTGACGGAACACCAGTGCCTGACCGTTGGACAAGCCCACGGCCACCAGCGGTTGGCCTGGCTGGTCTTTACCGATGGAGGTCACGGTGGTGCCGGCCGGAACAGGCAGATCGACGCGCTTGAGTTCGGCGCCACTGTCGATATCGAAGAACAATGCCTGGCCCTTGTCGGAAACCCGCATGGCCACCTGGTTTTGCTCTTCCAGAGAGAACATCAACGGCTTGCCGGCGTCTTGCATCCAGGCTGGCGTGATCGCGTCCCTGGACGTCAGGCTGGCACCCTGGAACAGGGGCGCAACGACATAGGCAAGGAAGAAGAAGATCAGGGTGATGGCTGCCAGTACCGCCAGGCCACCGATGAGGACGTACCAGCGGGTGAAGCGATCCTTGAGCGCGCGAATGCGGCGCTTGCGTTGCAACTCAGGCGTATTGAAATCAATTCGCTTGGGGGGATTAGTAGTCATGTTGGAATTGGCCAGATCATTCATTCGCACACCCTAGCGATCCTGTATGACAGAAAGATGACAGTGCAGTGACGCGACAAATCCGCCCCCCGGTAGAACCGGCAGCGGATAGAGAATTGGGGTTGTAGGAGCCGGCTTGCTGGCGATGCGGTAGACACTGTTCGGCAGGTTCACCGCGGTGATGCCTTCGCCAGCAAGCCGGCTCCTACAGAGTCCGGGACTAACCCGGACTCAGTTTGTTACTTCTTTACGACTGCAGCGCCGCCTTCTTGCAGACCCAGGTCAGCCAGTGCTTTTGCAGCAACTTTGGCTGGCAGTGGGATGTAACCGTCTTTCACAACAACTTCCTGACCCTGTTTCGACAGAATCAGTTTCACGAACTCAGCTTCCAGCGGAGCCAGCGGCTTGTTCGGGGCTTTGTTGACGTAGACATAGAGGAAGCGCGACAGCGGGTACTTGCCGTTCAGGGCGTTTTCTTCGGTGTCTTCGATGAACTCGCCGCCTTCTTTCTTGGACAGGGCAACGGTTTTCACGCTGGCAGTCTTGTAGCCGATACCCGAGTAGCCAACGCCGTTAAGCGAGCTGCTGATCGACTGCACGACCGAAGCCGAACCGGGTTGCTCGTTCACGTTTGGCTTGTAGTCGCCTTTGCACAAGGCTTCTTCCTTGAAGTAGCCGTAGGTACCGGATACCGAGTTACGACCAAACAGTTGAACGGGCTTGTTGGCCAGGTCACCGGTCACGCCCAGGTCACCCCAGGTTTTCACGTCGGCTTTAGCGCCGCACAGACGAGTCGAAGAAAAAATCGCATCGACTTGAGCCATGGTCAGGCCCTTGATCGGGTTGTCTTTGTGTACGAATACAGCCAAGGCGTCCACGGCAACCGGAATAGCGGTTGGCTTGTAGCCGTATTTGGTTTCGAAGGCTTGCAGTTCGTTGTCCTTCATCTTGCGGCTCATCGGGCCCAGGTTAGCGGTGCCTTCTGTCAGCGCAGGTGGCGCGGTAGAGGAACCGGCGGCCTGAATCTGGATGTTTACGTTCGGGTATTCTTTTTTGTAGTTCTCAGCCCAGAGGGTCATGAGGTTAGCCAGAGTGTCGGAACCAACGCTGGACAGGTTGCCCGACACACCGGTGGTCTTGGTGTAGCTCGGGATAGCAGGGTCAACAGCGGCAACCGCGTTGGCAGTCGCAACGCCAGCAGCGACAAAAGTCATTGCCGCCATCAAACGCTTCAGTTTCATGCCTTACTCCTAGCAGATAGGGTGTGTTAATTCGGGGCCCAGTATCAGCAGGCCATGTGAACACTCTATGGCTGAAATATGACAATTGGATGAAAGGCCACTATTCGCGTTTTTACCGGATGATTCATGCGCCCCCAATCGCCAGCAAGCCGGCTCCTACGGTCTTGGGCAGGAGCCAGCTCGCTGGCGATGAGGCCAGAACTAACGCCCCTTCTTCCAGAGATACGCCCCCACCAGAATCCCGACCCCACACAGCACCGCCACATAATAAGCCGGCCCCATCGGGCTTTCTTTGAGCAGCAGACTGACGATCATTGGCGTCAGCCCCCCGAAGATCGCGTAAGCCACGTTGTAGGAGAACGACAAACCGCTGAAGCGCACCACCGGCGGGAACGCCTTGACCATCACGTACGGCACCGCACCGATGGTGCCGACCAGCAGACCGGTCAGGGCATACATCGGGAACAGCCAGTCAGGATGATCAGCCAGGCTGTGATAGAAGGTCCAGGAGCTGGCCAGCAACGCCGTGCAACCGAAGACAAAGACACGCCCCGCACCAAAACGATCGGCCAGTGCGCCAGCAATAATGCAACCGAAGCTCAGGAACACGATCGCCACGCTGTTCGCTTGCAGCGACGAGGTTGCCGAGAAGTGATAGACCGTCTGCAGAACGGTCGGGGTCATCAAGATCAACACTACAATGGCGGCGGACAGCAACCAGGTCAGCAACATCGAAATGGCGATGGCGCCACGATGGTCACGCAGCACCGCACGCAGTGGCACTTCCTCGGCGAGGGCCTTGCGTTGTTGCAGCTCGGCAAACACCGGGGTTTCGTGCAGCCAGCGGCGCAGGTACACCGAGAACAGGCCGAACACGCCGCCCAGCAGGAACGGAATCCGCCAGGCGTAATCCGCCACTTCCACCGGGGTATAAAGGCTGTTGATCGCGGTAGCGACCAAAGAACCCAACAGGATGCCTGCCGTCAGGCCACTGGTCAGGGTCCCGCAGGCATAGCCGACGTGCCGCTGCGGCACGTGTTCGGAAACGAATACCCACGCCCCCGGCACCTCGCCGCCAATCGCCGCGCCTTGAATCACCCGCATCAGCAGCAACAGAATCGGCGCCCACATGCCGATCTGCGCGTAGGTCGGCAGCAGGCCCATGATCAGGGTCGGCACGGCCATCATGAAAATGCTCAGGGTGAACATCTTCTTGCGCCCCAGCAGGTCACCGAAGTGCGCCATCACGATGCCGCCCAGCGGCCGCGCCAGGTAGCCGGCGGCAAAGATGCCGAAGGTCTGCATCAGGCGTAGCCATTCGGGCATGTCCGCCGGGAAGAACAGCTTGCCCACGACGGTCGCGAAGAACACGAAAATAATGAAGTCGTAAAATTCCAGCGCCCCGCCCAAGGCCGACAACGACAGCGTCTTGTAGTCGTTGCGGGTCAGCGGACGTGCGGATTGGGATGGCTGCGCGATACTCGAGGGCGCTGTGGTCATGGCAAGGGCTTCTCTTATAGTCAGGTCTGCCGCCCCAACAACGCTGGCAAGGGCTCGGGCAGGACCGGCACGATAGCAAATTGTTCGAAAAAGCACATAGAGGTGCGTAATTGACGGTCAAAATGAGAACCGGACGGTCGTCTCGGAGTCTACCGACCGATATACTCGCAACTGTGCGACGGCTTGTAAGGGTTGCTGTGCGAAAACGCCTGAAAGCGTCATAGGCGATTTCGCAGAGTTTCCCTTTAGGCGCCTTACGAAAAACGTGACGAACGTAGTATGTTCGGTGCTGAATCGTTTTTCCCGAAGACGGCTACCACCAGCAGCACCAACGAAGAGTCACGGGTCAGAGGCACCCCCGGCATGATAGAGCTCGAACAAGAAGATCCGATCCCGCAAGGCGACCTGGCCTTGCAAATTACCGCACTTCCCCGCGAAACCAACGGCTTTGGCGATATTTTCGGCGGCTGGCTGGTAGCACAGATGGATTTGGCCGGCACCGCGATGGCCAGCAAGGTTGCCGGTGGCCGCGTGGCCACGGTCGCGATCGACCGCATGGCATTCCTGGTTCCAGTGGCGGTGGGCGCTCAGCTCTCCTTCTATACACAGGCACTGGAAATCGGCCGCAGCTCGATCCAGATGATGGTCGAGGTCTGGAGCGACGATCCGCTGTCCAGCGAATGGCGCAAAGTCACTGAAGCGGTATTTGTGTTCGTCGCCATCGATGGCAGCGGCCGTACCCGCTCGGTTCCGCCGCGCGCTCGTTAAAACCGGGAAGCGTCAAACCCGACGCCCGATTCGCGGTCCATTGCAGTCCTGTTACTGATCGAGAGCTGTCCCATGAACACGCCCAACGTTGAAGCCGTCAAACTGGATGAACTGAACTGCTGGCGCATCCGCCACGGTCAGGCCGAATTACTGGTGGCCCAGCAAGGCGCGCACATCCTCAGTTATCAACTGGCGGGGCAGCCGCCGCTGATCTGGCTCAACGATGAGGCGGTGTTCAAGACCGGCAAAAGCATCCGCGCCGGTGTGCCGGTGTGCTGGCCGTGGTTCGGCAACTTCGAGCGCAACCCGCAGAGCGTGAAAGCGATGCGCGTCAGCAACCAAGCACCAACGGCTCATGGCCTGGTGCGGGCGATGGACTGGGAATTGGGCGGCATCGAAGCCGAGGGCGAAAGCCTGAACATCGAATTCTTGCTGCCCTGCCCCGACGGCGGATTGCCAGGCTGGCCGCATCAAGTGGACTTGAAGCTGAGCATTCGTCTGGGTGACCAATTGCACATCCAGTTGATCAGCCACAACCGGGGTGCGCAAACCGTCACCATCAGTCAGGCCCTGCACAGCTATTTCGCCGTCAGCGATGCGCGCAACGTTCACGTCGAAGGCGTGGATGGCTTGAGCTACATCGAAACCCTGGAAGACTGGGCAACCAAGAAGCAGTCCGGCGACCTGCGCTTTACCGGCGAAACCGACCGCATCTACCTCGACGCCCCGCCGCTGCTGAGCATCGTCGACCCGGCCTGGGAGCGACGCATCGAACTGACAAGTACGGGTTCGCGCTCGGCGGTGATCTGGAACCCCTGGATCGACCGTGCCGCCGCATTCAGCGACATGGCTGACGACGGCTGGCAGCGCATGCTGTGCATCGAAACGGCGAATGTGATGGGGGATGTCGTGAGCCTGGCGCCGGGAGCCACCCACACCCTCGGCGTCAGCATCGGCAGCAAACCGCTTTAAACCTGGAGCCGGCTTGCTGGCGATGGCGTCCTCAAGATCGCTATCGCCAGCAAGCCGGCTCCAGCAGTGTTTTTACAAATCCGATTCCTGCACGACCCGCACCTTCGCTGCATCCAGCGCGTAGGCCGCATCTGCCAGGTCATTGCTGACCTTCTCGACCTTCAACGTGCCGGTGACCCACAGCGGCGTGTAGATATCATTGAGCTTCAAGCCCTTCGGATAGCGCACCAGCACCAATTGATTCGGTGGCGGCGGCGGCACGTGGATGCAGGCGCCCGGGTATGGCACGAGGAAAAACAGCGTGCTGTTGCCCTTGGCATCGGACTCCAGCGGCACCGGATAACCACCGATGCGGATGGTTTTGTCGTTCATCGACGCTACGGTTTTGGTCGAATACATCACCGCCGGCAAGCCCTTGCTCTGCTTCATGCCACCTTTTTCGGTGAAGGTGCCATTGGCTTCGGGGGAGTTGTGGTCGATTTCGGGCATTGCCTCGAGGGCTTTCTGATCCGACTTGGGCATCAGTTCGAGCCAGTCGGTTTCCGGCAGTTCGCCGGCATGGGCAAGGCCCGTACCCAGTAAAACGAGAGTCAGCAAAAGACGGCGCATGGAGATGCTCGGCAAAGAAAGGAAATCGCCGAGCATTCTAGTCCTCTCGGACTGCGCAGCCGAGAGGACTTTGTCGCTTGAATCAGTTCTTTTTGATCAGGCCGTAGATCACCAGCAACACCACCGCGCCCACCAGCGCACCGATGAAACCGGCACCTTCGCCGGCCTGGTAAATGCCCAACGCCTGGCCGCCATAAGTGGCCGCCAGCGAACCGCCGATACCGAGCAGGATGGTCATGATCCAGCCCATGCTGTCATCGCCCGGTTTCAGGAACCGAGCAAGCAAGCCGACGATCAAGCCGATAAAGATGGTTCCGATGATTCCCATGGCATTTCCCTCTGAATGATTGGCTATGCGAAAGCCTAGTCAGACTTTCGCATCCTGCCATGAGAGAACGGCGGCACCGCAATGGTTCCGCCGCCGCCACATGAAACTGTTTTACTCGGCGATCAGCGCTTCGACCTTGAGGATCTGCGCGGCGAGGGTTTCGCGGTTTGCGCAACGCAGGTTGGCGTGGCCGACCTTGCGGCCTGCCTTGAACGCCTTGCCGTAGTGATGCAGATGGCAATCGGCGATTGCGATGACCTTGTCGGTGTCCGGCACTTTACCGATGAAGTTGAGCATCGCGCTCTCGCCGACCTTGGCCGTCGAACCCAACGGCAGACCGGCAACGGCCCGCAGGTGGTTTTCGAACTGGCTGCACTCGGCGCCTTCGGTCGTCCAGTGCCCGGAGTTGTGCACGCGCGGGGCGATTTCGTTGGCCTTGAGGCCACCGTCGACTTCAAAGAACTCGAACGCCATCACGCCGACGTAGTCCAGCTGCTTGAGCACACGGCTGGAGTAGTCTTCGGCCAGGGCTTGCAACGGGTGGTCGGTGCTGGCCACGGACAGTTTGAGGATGCCGCTGTCGTGGGTGTTGTGTACCAGCGGGTAGAATTTTGTTTCACCATCGCGAGCACGCACGGCGATCAGCGAGACTTCGCCAGTGAACGGCACGAAACCTTCCAGCAGGCAGGCCACGCTGCCCAGTTCGGCGAACGTACCGACTACATCTTCAGGGGAACGCAGGACCTTCTGGCCCTTGCCGTCGTAACCCAGGGTGCGGGTCTTGAGCACGGCAGGCAGACCGATGGAAGCCACGGCGGCATCCAGATCAGCCTGGGACTGAATGTCGGCGAACGCCGGGGTCGGAATCCCCAGGTCCTTGAACATGCTTTTCTCGAACCAGCGGTCGCGAGCGATGCGCAGTGCTTCGGCACTCGGGTACACCGGGACGAATTGCGACAGGAACGCGACGGTTTCCGCCGGCACACTTTCGAATTCGAAGGTCACCAGATCGACTTCATCGGCCAGTTGGCGCAGGTGATCCTGATCGCCGTAATCGGCCCGCAGGTGCTCGCCCAATGCCGCCGCGCAAGCGTCAGGCGCCGGGTCGAGGAAAGCGAAGTTCATACCCAGCGGAGTACCCGCCAGCGCCAACATGCGACCCAACTGGCCGCCACCGATTACACCGATCTTCATCGTCAACAACCTCAGGCGATGCGTGGGTCTGGATTTTCCAGGACGCTGTCTGTCTGCTCAGCACGGAAGGTTTTCAGCACTTCATGGAACTGCGGGTGCTTGGCGCCCAGGATACTCGCCGACAACAGCGCGGCGTTGATCGCGCCAGCCTTGCCGATGGCCAGGGTGGCCACCGGAATGCCGGCCGGCATCTGCACGATGGAGAGCAGTGAGTCGACGCCCGAGAGCATCGCCGACTGCACGGGCACGCCCAGTACCGGCAGGTGGGTCTTGGCCGCACACATGCCAGGCAAGTGGGCCGCGCCGCCGGCACCGGCGATGATCACCTCGATGCCACGCGCCTCGGCTTCT
Source organism: Pseudomonas sp. TNT2022 ID1044 (assembly GCF_028656895.1). Lineage (NCBI taxonomy): Bacteria > Pseudomonadati > Pseudomonadota > Gammaproteobacteria > Pseudomonadales > Pseudomonadaceae > Pseudomonas > Pseudomonas sp. TNT2022 ID1044. Next base: position 62,940 of record NZ_JAMDHB010000013.1, read on the forward strand.
TCAGCGTACTGGAACAGCAGGTCCGGGGTGCGGTGAGCGGACACTACCTTCACCTCGTAAGGGATGCCGAGCTTTTCCAGCATATCGGCGGTGTGGCTAAGGGTGGACCAATCGGACTTAGAGCCCATGATCACGCCAACCAATGCACTCATCGTCGTGCCTCTTCTCTCTGGGCGCCCGCAGGCGCATCAAAAAACAACAAGCCACGCAGAATGCGTGGCTTGATTGTACGAATTATGGCCAGTCGCAACCGGCCGAAGGCCGCGCAGTATACCTCAATGAAGCAGATAAACAGCCCCCTGCGCGACCATCTGTCATCTGCCGCAAAAGCCCGGTTTTATTGACCCGAAGGTCAGCGAAAAGACACCTCCCGATCCCTGTGGGAGCCGGCTTGCCAGCTCCACAGGGATCGGGCGGGTTTAAGAACTTTGCGCGGCGCCGCCTTCGAGCTTGCGCCACAACAACCGCACGTTGGCCTTACGCACGAGCGCGCAGCGGTACAAACGAATCTCCAGCGGTACATGCCACTGCGATCCACCGCACACCACCAACTCCCCACGCGCCAGTTCGGCGCGCACGCTGAGTTGCGGCACCCAGGCAATTCCGAGGCCTTCCAGCGCCATGCTTTTGAGGCTGTCAGCCATGGCAGTTTCGTAAATGGTGGTGAAGCGCAGCGCCCGTTGGCGCAACAGCAGGTTCACCGAACGCCCAAGGAACGCACCGGCGCTATAAGCCAGCAGCGGCACACTGCCCTCGCCTTCCAGGTCGAACAACGGCTTGCCGTCGGCGTCCGCGGCGCAGACCGGCAACATCTCGGTGTGCCCCAAGTGCAGAGACGGGAAGATTTCCGGGTCCATCTGCATCGCCGCATCCGGGTCGTAGAAGGCCAGCATCAAGTCGCAACCCCCTTCACGCAGCGCATGCACCGCATCGCCGACGTTGGTCGCGACCAGTCGCGTAGCGATGTTCAAGCCTTCGTTGCGCAGTTGGGCGATCCAGCGCGGAAAGAAACCCAGCGCCAGCGAGTGAGCTGCAGCGACTTGCATCACTTCGCCTTGCCCGCCTTCCAGATGATGCAGGTGGCGCAGTACTTCACCGAGCTGTTCAACCACGGTGCGTGCCGTCACCAGAAACAGTTGCCCCGCCGCTGTCAGCTCGATCGGCGTGCGCGAGCGATTGACCAGTGTCAGCCCCAACGCCGCTTCAAGGCTGCGGATTCGCCGGCTGAACGCCGGCTGAGTCACGAAGCGGCGTTCCGCAGCCTGGGAGAAGCTGCGGGTGGCGGCCAGGGCACTGAAGTCCTCCAGCCATTTACTTTCCAGATTCATCACGTCCTCCCGGACACGCACCAAATTAGGTCACACGCTCGCCATCAACGCGGCGTCACATCGGCATTATGCCGAATGTGCATAGGCCAGTGTTTAACAGCATTGGCCCAAAATTCTCCACAAGCCTAGCATTTGCAGCGTTCCGGCACAGACAGGGTCCATATCGAGATGATTTCTATCATGTCCTCCGCTGCATCTTTCCGCACAGAAAAAGACCTGCTTGGCGTACTTGAAGTACCGGCTCAAGCGTATTACGGCATCCAGACCCTGCGAGCGGTGAATAACTTCCGTCTCTCCGGCGTTCCGATTTCGCATTACCCGAAGCTGGTTGTCGGCCTGGCGATGGTGAAACAAGCCGCCGCTGACGCCAACCGCGAGCTGGGTCACCTGAGCGAAGCCAAGCACGCTGCCATCAGCGAAGCCTGTGCACGACTGATCCGCGGCGATTTCCACGAAGAATTCGTGGTGGACATGATTCAAGGTGGCGCCGGTACTTCCACCAACATGAACGCCAACGAAGTGATCGCCAACATTGCCCTCGAAGCAATGGGTCACGAGAAAGGCGAATACCAATACCTGCATCCGAACAACGACGTGAACATGGCGCAGTCGACCAACGACGCCTACCCGACCGCGATCCGTCTGGGTCTGCTGCTGGGTCACGACGCGCTGCTGGCCAGCCTCGACAGCCTGATCCAGTCGTTCGCCGCCAAAGGTGAAGAATTCAGCCACGTCCTGAAGATGGGTCGTACCCAGCTGCAAGACGCCGTGCCGATGACCCTTGGCCAGGAATTCCGCGCATTCGCCACGACCCTGGGCGAAGACCTGGCACGCCTGAAAACGTTGGCCCCCGAGCTGCTGACCGAAGTGAACCTGGGCGGCACCGCGATCGGTACCGGCATCAACGCCGACCCGCGCTACCAGCACCTGGCCGTTCAGCGTCTGGCCACCATCAGCGGTCACCCGCTGGTACCGGCGGCCGACTTGATCGAAGCCACCTCCGACATGGGCGCTTTCGTCCTGTTCTCCGGCATGCTCAAGCGCACCGCGGTCAAGCTGTCGAAGATCTGCAACGACTTGCGCCTGCTGTCCAGCGGACCACGCACCGGCATCAACGAAATCAACCTGCCGGCGCGTCAGCCAGGCAGCTCGATCATGCCAGGCAAGGTCAACCCGGTTATCCCGGAAGCTGTAAACCAGGTGGCGTTCCAGATCATCGGCAACGACCTGGCCCTGACCATCGCGGCCGAAGGCGGCCAACTGCAGCTGAACGTGATGGAGCCGCTGATCGCGTTCAAGATCTTCGACTCGATCCGCCTGCTGCAACGCGCCATGGACATGCTGCGCGAACACTGCATCACCGGCATCACCGCCAACGAAGCGCGCTGCCGTGAACTGGTCGAGCACTCGATCGGTCTGGTGACTGCGCTGAACCCGTACATCGGCTATGAAAACGCCACCCGCATCGCCCGTATCGCGCTTGAAAGCGGCCGCGGCGTGCTGGAACTGGTGCGCGAAGAAGGCTTGCTCGACGAAGAAATGCTCGCCGACATCCTGCGCCCGGAAAACATGATTGCTCCGCGCCTGGTTCCGCTTAAAGCCTGAACCGACGCGTTACCTGTAGCACCGCTCACCAGGTCGAGGGACTAGACACCTCTCACCTTTTGAGGGCTTGGAGATCAATCTCCAAGCCCTTTTTTTTAACCGTTTTCCAACAATGCAGAATCTGTGGGAGCCGGCTCCTACAAGAAACCGGCGTCGATAGAATCGGTGCATGCACCACAACCGTGCAGACGGATGGCACTCCCATCGGTATAGTGCCGCCCCTCTTCACGTGGGCGGTCGTCGGTAGCGAGACCTGAACCCATGCGAAACCCGAACTAATAACAAACCCGCGATATGAAACCGGGACGGACATCGACCCGCCTGTTGTGCCAAGTGCCAACTGATGTAACTCGATGTGTCTGACCGGCCAGCATTTGCCTACACAAAAAACAGCGAGGAATAATCCATGCTCGAAGTCATTAACGACTTCCTCTCAGGGAAAGTACTGATCGTGCTCATTGTCGGGCTCGGTAGCTACTTCACGATCCGCTCGCGTTTCGTTCAATTGCGTCACTTCTTCCACATGTTCGCGGTGTTCCGCGACAGCCTCAAAAGCAGCGCCGGGCAACTCAGTTCGTTCCAGGCCCTGATGCTCAGCCTTGCCGGCCGTGTTGGCGCAGGTAACATCGCCGGTGTCGGCATCGCCGTGACCCTCGGCGGGCCGGGTGCGGTGTTCTGGATGTGGGTGACCGCCCTGGTCGGTATGTCCAGCAGCTTTTTCGAATGCTCCCTCGGCCAGCTCTACAAGCGCTGCGACTCCGAAGGCCAGTTCCGTGGCGGCCCGTCCTATTACATCCAGCACGGCCTGCAAAAACGCTGGCTCGGCATGTTGATGGCGCTCCTGTTGCTGGTGACCTTCGGGTTCGCCTTCAACGGCCTGCAAGCCCACGCCGTGACTCACTCGCTGAACAACGCGTTCGGTCTCGACACGACTTACACCGGTATCGGCCTGGCCGTGCTGCTGGGCCTGGTGTTCATCGGCGGGATCAAGCGTATCGCCAAGGTCGCCGACCTGTTGGTGCCGGTGAAAACCCTGATCTACATCGGCGTGACCCTCTACGTGATCGTCCTGCAATTCGACCAGGTGCCGGGCATGTTGATGACCATCGTCAAGAGCGCCTTCGGTCTGGACCAGGCCTTCGGCGGCCTGATCGGCAGCGCCATCATCATGGGCGTGAAGCGCGGCGTGTTTGCCAACGAAGCAGGCCTGGGCAGCGCGCCCAACGTGGCCGCTGTGGCGTCAGTCGAGCACCCGGTGGCGCAAGGTGTGGTACAGGCGTTCAGCGTGTTCCTCGACACGTTCGTGATCTGCACCTGCACCGCGTTGCTGATCCTGCTCTCCGGTTTCTATACCCCGGGTTTCGAAGGCGACGGCATTGCCCTGACCCAGAACTCCCTGGCCGCCGTTGTCGGCGACTGGGGCCGGATATTCATTTCCGTGGCGCTGTCGTTGTTCGTGTTCACCTCGATTCTCTACAACTACTACTTGGGCGAGAACAACCTGCGCTTCATGATCGGTGAAAACCGCAAAGCGCTGATGGGCTATCGCGTGCTGGTACTGGTCCTGATTTTCTGGGGTGCCATCGAAAACCTCGGCACCGTGTTTGCCTTCGCCGACATCACCATGACCCTGCTCGCGTTCGTCAACCTGATCGCGCTGTTCTTGCTGTTCAAGGTCGGCATGCGCATCCTGCGTGACTACGATGACCAGCGCGCTGCCGGGATCAAGACCCCAGTGTTCGATTCGAGCAAGTTCCCGGATCTGGATCTCGATCGCCAGGCCTGGCCGGCGAATCCGCCAGCCGCCGCGCAGGCTCAGCCTGAGCTGCAGGGCGTGACCGCAGCGCAACGCTGATCGGTAAATGACGGGCGCATCCCATGCGTCCGTCAGTTAAAGTGCATTACCTGTGGGAGCGAGCCTGCTCGCGATAACTGTTATTGCGCCGACATTTATGTTGAATGATTAACCGCTATCGCGAGCAGGCTCGCTCCCACATGTCATCTCTTGTGGAGACCTCCAGATGATCCCCAATTCCTGCCCTGCCGCCCAGCACGTCATGGTGCTCTACACTGGCGGCACCATCGGCATGCAAGCCAGCGCCAATGGCCTGGCCCCGGCGTCCGGTTTCGAAGCGCGGATGCGCGAGTACCTGCACAGCCAGCCTGATCTCGTGGTACCGCAATGGCGTTTTCGCGAGATGTCGCCGCTGATCGACAGCGCCAACATGAGCCCGGCCTACTGGCAGCAACTGCGTGAAGCGGTCGTCGACGCCGTTGATGTGCAAGGCTGCGACAGCGTGCTGATCCTGCATGGCACCGACACCCTGGCCTACAGCGCCGCTGCCATGAGTTTTCAATTGCTCGGCTTGCAGGCCCGCGTTTGCTTCACCGGCTCAATGCTGCCGGCCGGCGTCACCGACAGCGATGCGTGGGAAAACCTCGGCGGCGCGCTGGTTGCCCTGGGCCAAGGCCTGGCGCCGGGCGTGCATCTGTACTTCCACGGCGAGCTTCTGGACCCGACCCGCTGCGCCAAAGTGCGCAGTTTCGGTCGGCATCCGTTCAAGCGGCTGGAGCGTCAGGGCGGCGGTGCGAAAGCGGCTTCGATTCCGGCCCGACTGAATTACAACCAATCCAGGCAACTGGCTAGCGTCGCGGTGTTGCCATTGTTTCCCGGCATCAGCGCCGAGGTGCTGGATGGCTTGTTCGCCAGCGGCATTCAGGGTCTGGTGCTGGAGTGTTATGGCAGTGGTACCGGGCCGAGTGACAACCCGGAATTTCTCGCCGGCCTCGGTCGTGCCCGCGACAAGGGTGTGGTCGTGGTCGCGGTGACCCAGTGCCATGAAGGTGGCGTTGAGCTCGATGTGTACGAGGCCGGTAGTCGCTTGCGTGGCGTTGGCGTGTTGTCCGGTGGCGGCATGACCCGTGAGGCGGCATTCGGCAAACTCCATGCGCTGCTGGGCGCAAATCTGGATAACGCTGAAGTACGACGCCTGATTGAGCTGGATATGTGTGGCGAGCTTAGCTGAACCCATACCTGCACGAACCTGACGCCGACACGCCATACATAATTACCACCCTCCCCAAATCGTGACTCCCTAGCATGGAAGCTGCCTTGAGGCCTCGCCTCGAGTCGCTTCCATTACTTTGAAACGCAGGGATGCACGATGAGTACACCAACCTCAACCTCCACACCAGACACCCCCGCTCGCTATAACCCGACCGATCTTCTGATCACTCAACTCAGTGTCGGACCCGACTTGCGTGACGTAGCGGCCGTGCTGTTACGCCAGCACTTGCGCAAGCTCTACCCCACGCTGGATCTCGACCCGAGCATCACCATGGTCGGAACGCCGACATGGGTACTCGCCAATGACGAAATCGTGGCCGGGCCTCCCACTTTCCAGGCACTGACCGACATTCTGGCCAATCAGCTCGTGCACAGCGTGCCGGCCCTGTACATCGAGGGCGAGCATTTTCTGGCCCAACAACCGATCACCGAGCCCGAGATTCACTTGCCGGTGCGCATCGACGAAATCGCCAACCTGATCAACTTGCTGGCACCGGTCATGCTCACCGCCTTTCAGGAGCAACAACTGGCGTTCTGGAATGCGCCCGAAAACGGTTCGCAACCACGTTGGCACGAGCTGTCCAGGTCCTTGCGCGAGGTCTGGAATATCGATCGGGTCCCGGGCTGGGACAACGATGACTGCGCGATGGCGCGATCTTTGTTTCTCGCTCCTGACCTTGCGAGCAGAAAGCTCAACGATCCCTACAAAAGCAACGCCTATCTGATTGGCATCGACCTGCTCGATAGCGAAAAGGTCACGCACCTGAATGAAGTGTCGATTGTCGTGCTGATCGGCACGCACAAAGGACGCACGATCATTCTTGCCCACTCCTTACTCAAGGGCTTTCAAAATTTCGACTCCCTTGAACAGCTCGGCGCCGAATTGCCGGAGCATGTCAGCACGGCCGGGCCCGCACAGAAAATCCAGTGGCGACTGTTGGAACCCCCGGGCAGCATTTTCGATTACCAGGCTTGCGCGCTGATCTCCATCCAGATCGACGTGATCGGCGCTTTAGATTTTTCCATCCCGGCCACCGCCAACCCGAACAAGCTGCCGTCCACCCCGACGCCTGAAGTGGATGACAGTGTGAAAAAAGCAGGGCCGGGCCTGGACTGGTTCAAGGATGCGCTGCCGGACTGGCTGAGCACGGCGTCGCTCTCGGATCTGAACAACTACTCGCGACATCTGAAGGATCTGGCCGCACTACACAGTCAGAACGCCGGCAAATCCTATCTGGACGGGATCCTGCCCATCCGCCAGTACGCGCTGAGCAAACTGAATGCATTACATGCCAGCAAACTCCTTGAACATGCCAAGGCTCTGCGCGAGCAGCCGGAGTTGGAAACGTCGCTGGAGTCGATCGAGCTACGGGTTAAAAGCCCCGTCATCTGGGGCACGTTCACCGTTCCAGGCAAGATCGATACCTTCAACTTCAGCATCGCCGATCTTGCCTTGCAAAACCTGATTGCATTGCCTCTGGGCGACAAGACGCTGCACTCCACCCGCGGCAAAACGCTACCCGCCTGGTTAACCGTCAAGTACATCGAGGACCTCATTAGCCGGGTCGATGTCGGCTCAACTTACCCGGCGCTGATCAAAAGCCATCTGATCGACAGCACGCCAGAGGCCACGCGCCGACAAACCCTGTTCAGCCAACACCTGCGCATCCAGCTACCGCTGCTGGCTTTGCAATGCAAGATTCGCGAAGAGAACGGCATCGACGCACGCGGGTACCGTTACGTCGTCGCCGTGATGGAACCCGAGACCGATAAGCGCGTGGTGGAAGGCCAGACCATCGTGATACGGCCGTTGACCTTCGCCCCCAAACGCCGCAAAGACGGCACACAGGACGAAGTCGCCAACATGTTCGTGATTGGCCCCGAGGATTCGGCCTCCGGCCCCTGCCTGCTTTATCGGCCGATGCTCGACCAGCCGCTGAGTCAATACCCATCGCCGAGCAACTTGCTGTACGCCATTCAGCAATCGCCCAGCCTGCGGGACACGATGCTGGCCTGGCTATCGGAAGACGTCAGCAGCGACTACGCCAATTACGTATTTCCAGGCTCGCTGCCTTCGCCCTGGACCATCACCGATTTTCTGGTCGACCCGGACAAGCTTACGACGATGACAGGGCCAATGAGCCTGGGCGGAAAAGCGCTTGAAGGCGACTTGCCCGAAGCCCTGTTCAAAGCCAACGCTCAGGCATTGGTGACACTCGCCGATCGCCAGTCAGTCTCGAACGCCGAAAACCGCTGGGCTAGCTTCAAGCAGGCGGGCTGGATGCTGTTCTATTCGGTTCTGCCGTTTCTGGGGCGTACCGTCGGTGTCGCAGCCTGGATCTGGCAAGTGATGGATCAGCTCCAGGAACTGCAGGAGGCCCATGAGCAAGAAGATACGCACGCACAATGGACGGCGCTGACGGATGTACTGCTCAATCTCGGCATGGCGATCACATTGCATATCACTACCCGCGCTAATGTGGACCGGCGTGTCGTGGGCGACGTGGCCACAACCGAAGCGCCCAAGCCGCTGGAATCGTCGACGAAAAAGTTCAGCATCGAGCAACTGAGCAAAAGCGCCCCCCATCAGGTGTCCAATCTCCAGCAAGTGGTCAGCATCAGTGGTGCCGCGAACCGAACGCCCGCGAGCCTCGCGACCGTGCTGGAGCATTTCAAGATCACTCGCCCCGAAGAACTTGGCACCGCCAACACCGAGGACGGCGCCTATAAAGACCTCTACAGCCTCAACAGCAAATGGTACGCCCCGGTGGGACAGAACTGGTTCGAGGTCACGGTGGATGAGAACGGCACCGTTGTGATCATCGATGCAAAGGAGCCTGCCCGTTCTGGCCCGGCCCTGGCCCACACTCTGCAGGGACAGTGGGTGGTTGATGTTCGCTTGCGCTTGCGCGGCGGAGGTTCGACAAGCCTGACCCACCTGGCCGAGGCCCAAGGCCAACGCAAGGCTACGCAACTGCGTACAAAACTCACGGCTTTCGAAAAGCGCAAGGCAACGGCACAGCAGGAACTTCAGAAAGCTCACCAGGCAATGAGCACCGCTACCGCTGACGAGGTTCAAGGCAAACGTAAACTCTACCTCCAGGCACTGGAATCCCAGCGAGCGGAATACGCCGCAGCACTGAGCAATCTCAAATCGCTGCATGTCTTTTCGCCGACGGCGGACTATCAACAAAAATCCCTTGGTTACCTCAAGGCTCAACTGGAACTGATCCAGGCCGGTATTGGCGAAGCGCTCACTGTCTTCACGCCGAAATTGCGCGCCGCTCTGAATCAAATCGAGCGTCAGTCCGAGGCCCGGCATGATCGTCAAATCCCGGCAGCTCGACAGTTGATCGAGCTGAACCAGGACATGATCGCGCGCCTGGAGCAGATTCAGGAACGCTTCATGGAGCTCAAGCACCTCGAAAAAGAAGGGCTGCGGGTGATTCAGAACAGCCGATCAAAACTCCCCGGCTATTCACTCGATGACCTGAAGGCCCTCCAGGTGACACTGGCGCGCAACGTATGCCTGCCGGAAAATTCGGTGGCGACGGCGACCGAGGCCTGGCTCACCATCGACCAGATCGTCGACACCGCCGACATTGTCGTGCAAACCCTGCGCGACACTCTGAATGAACGCAGCGTCAACCGGCTCGACGAGCGAATCGACGCCCTCAACGATCTGATCGAACAGTTCAGCGTTATCGATGAGCGCTTGCTGGACTTCAAGACAACGTTCTCTGCGCAAGCGGTGGAAGAGCCGATAAAACAGCTTCGCCAGCAGCTCGACGAATTCCGCCAGCGCGCCGAGCGCCATCTGGAGTTGGTGCTCGACGAGAGGGAAATACTCAGAAGTCGCCCTGCACTGCCGCTGCAACCACCAAGGCCAAACAGACAGTTCATCAGGACGCGTTACAACGGTGTTCTCATCGGCGAGCCGCGCCTGTCAGACCAAGGGCTGGAGACCAACCTGGTCGATATCAAGTCGCCCCTCACCGATAAGGTCATTGCCACTTTCCATCAGAAAACCCCGGGGGTCTGGGTCGAGCGAGTCAGCCCGCCCAAAACAGCCACCGCGGCACCGAACCTTGAGACCAGCCTCAACAAGGGCCAGGCTCTGCTCGACTCGCTGACAGCGTTTAATACCCGCATGGCCGAATACATCAAGCAGCCAGGCCGCTCACCGGGCGGGATCGAATACCTGTTCCACCAGTTCGCCCAGCAGATGGAGCAGACCAGCAGCGCCATCGAGCAAGCCTTGACCGACAGCAACGCCACGGAGAGCCATACTCGCTCGGCCGCTGTCGTCAACAAGGCACTCACCGAGACCGCGGAAAAACTCTACCAGCAAGCCAGCGACAACATGCTGACGATGCTCAAGCAACAGCCGCCGACAGTCCCGGGCGTTGAGTGGCTCAACAGCAACAAGGCGATCAGCGTTGCAAAAACCGTCACTCGACGTCGCCTCAAAGGCGGCAAGGTGCTGTACCTGGATGAGTACACCATCAGTGACCGCAAAACCCGGCAAATACTCTGGTATGCACACTTTCTGTACTCGACCTCCTGGGTGCCGGCCAAATCCTTCGTCTACGCCCGCTTGAAAAACCCCATTGAACATGGGCTGGGGATGGCCGCCGACTCCACTCAAGGGCTGAGTGGACCGCAACGCGTTGCGTATTACCGCAGCATGATCGGGCTGGAGCAGGCCAAGCGGCTGTTTTTCAGCGCGACTTGAGGCATCTCCGGTGTTGGCTTTTTGCTAACGTGCAAGCGCCCTTGCGAAAGCGAGGGCGCTGAATCACGGCACGCTACTTGCTCCATCCCGATCAAACAAATGACGGGTACCGCCCATGCTCCACTCACACCTCACGACGCTCAACGCCGTCTCGCTGATTCTTAACACTTTCAAGGCCGAGGGTCTGTCCAGCGAGGCGCTGTTGGCCGGAAGTGGCATCAGTGCTGCGGATCTGAACCGCGCCGACACGCGCATCACCACCAACCAAGAGATGCAGGTGTGCGCCAATGCCGTCGCACTCAAGCGTGACATTGGCCTGGAACTGGGGCGACGGATGCACGTTTCCTGCTACGGCATGCTCGGTTACGCATTGCTCACCAGTGCCACCTTCGGTGACGCTTTGCGATTGGCGATGCGCTATCCGGCGCTGCTGGGAACACTTTTCGAACTGAGCCTGGAAGAGGATGGCGAGCGTATCTGGTTCGTCGCTGCCGATTACCGCGAGAGTCCGGCCATGGCGGTGTTCAACGCCGAGTTCTGCCTGGTGTCGCTGAAAGTCACCTGCGACGACCTGCTCGGGCACCCGCTGCCGCTGCTGGCCGCACGCTTCGAGCATGCCGCGCCCGACTATGAGGCAACCTACGCCGAGCACTTCAACTGCCCATTGCACTTCGGGGCACGGGATAACGCCTTTGCCTTCGACAAGCGCTGGCTCGACCAGCCATTGCCACTGGCCGACGTCATCACCCATCAAGCCATGGCCGAACGTTGCCGCAAGCAGAACCTGGAGTTCACCGGACGCCAGGCCTGGCTGGGGCGAATTCGGCAATTGCTCCGCGCACAGTTGAATGCCGCGCCGGGGCTTGAAGGCCTGGCCGAGCAGATGAACTGTTCGGCGCGCACCTTGCGCCGGCATCTGAAAGATCTGGGTTGCAGTTATCAGGAGTTGCTCGACGAGCTGCGTTTCGAGCAGGCCAAACAAATGCTCTGCGAAGATCAGTTGCCGATCTACCAGATCGCCGAGGCCTTGGGCTTCAGCGAGACTGCGAGTTTTCGCCACGCGTTTGTGCGCTGGAGTGGTGTGGCGCCCAGTCAATTCCGTCCGCAGCACCGGCCCCTGTAGGCGCTGGCTTGCCAGCGATGAGGCCGGTACATCCGACGCACCTCCATTGACTCGAACATTGCTTTCGCCAGCAAGCCGGCTCCTGCAAATGCCTGCGCTGAGAAGGGCGAATTTCGGACAGGTTTTTTGGCCGTATTGATCCCCTTTTGGCCTTTCCTGCCGTTTTCGAAATCCATCCGCGCCGCAAGACTGTGTGCAATCGAACCCGCCTGCGGAGAACAACAAAATGCTGACGATCTACTCGGACGATCACCACCTGCACCACGGTCGTTGCGAACTCATCGACGGGCAACTCAAGCCCTGCTTCGAGATGCCGTCCCGTGCCGACCATGTGCTTTCGCGGGTGCAAAAGCAGAACCTCGGCCCCGTCGAAGCGCCGAAGGATTTCGGCCTCGACCCGATCGCGCGTATCCACAGCCGCGATTACCTCGACTTCTTCAAAGGTGCCTGGGCCCGCTGGACCGAATTCAACACCGACGGTGACTTGCTGCCCTACACCTGGCCGGCTCGCACCCTGCGGCGCATCAAACCCACCAGCCTGCACGGCGAACTCGGCTATTACAGCTTCGACGGCGGCGCCCCGATCACCGCTGGCACCTGGCAGGCGGCGTACAGCGCAGCGCAAGTGGCGTTGACGGCTCAAGCTGAAATCCAGCGCGGCGCCCGCTCCGCCTTCGCCCTGTGCCGTCCACCGGGACACCACGCCGCTGGCGACTTGATGGGTGGTTATTGCTACCTCAACAATGCCGCCATTGCTGCCCAGGCCTTCCTCGACCAGGGTCACAAAAAGGTCGCGATCCTCGACGTCGATTACCACCACGGCAACGGCACCCAGTCGATTTTCTACGAGCGCAGCGACGTGCTGTTCACCTCGATCCACGGCCACCCGGAAGCCGAGTTCCCGTTCTTCCTCGGCTATGAAGATGAGCTGGGCGAAGGCACCGGTGAAGGCTTCAACTTCAACTATCCGTTGCCTGCCGGCAGCGGCTGGGACACCTGGAGCGCAGCACTGGAACAGGCCTGCAAAGAGATCGAAAGCTACGGCGCCGACATCGTCGTCGTGTCCTTGGGCGTCGACACCTTCAAGGACGACCCGATCTCGCAGTTCAAACTCGACAGCCCGGATTACCTGGCCATGGGCAAGCGCATCGCGAAGCTCGGCGTGCCGACGCTGTTCGTGATGGAAGGCGGTTATGCGGTGGAAGAGATCGGCATCAACGCCGTGAACGTTCTCGAAGGTTTTGAAAGTGCTTGATGAGCAATCATCAGGATGAAAGGTCTCAAGCGTTAACCGCTGTCGCAGGCTAGCGAACGTGCTCTACCGGGGCCTGGACCCGGAACCAATCCGGTACCTGATCCCGCCGTCGTCACCAGGACCTGCGCTTGCGCAGGTCTTTTTTTGCCGACGATATTTATTTACCGCCAATGCCGCTGTACCCGTCGCTACCTTGCAATGGATCGCGCACCGAACCTTTCTCGGTGCCTGCTGCCCTCACAAAGGATGTGACCATGACAGATACTTCCAGCCCTCCTTCCGAAACCGGCCTCCCCACTGATCAAGACGCCCTGCTCACCCAATTGGTGGCTGGCCCCTCGATCAGGGAAGTCGCCACCCATGCCCTGCAACCCGCCCTCAAAACCCTGTACCCGCTACTGTCTATCGACCCGCGACTGGCGATGGTGGTAACACCCTCCTGGACCTTCCACGACCAACGCGTCGTCCCCGGGCCACGGCACTTCGAATCGCTGACAGATGCCTTGGTCCGCCACAGCGTTGCGGGCACATCGGCGGTCTACCTCGATGGCGAGCACTACCTCACCCTGCAACCTCAGGAACAGACGCCGGTGCAACTGCCCGTGCGCATCGACGCCATCGGACAATTGCTCAATGAATTGGCGCCCCTGCTGTTTGTCGCGTTTCAGGAACAGCAGGTCGACTACTGGAACCAATACACCCGTGCCTCGGCCCCGCGCTGGCAGGGATTGTCCAAATCCCTGCGCGAATTGTGGAACATCGATACGAACCCGAAATGGAACAATGACCTCAGTGCGATGGCCCGCAACCTGTTCACCTACCCCGAGAAGAGCGCGCGAACGCCGCACGACCGCTACCGATCGCGAGCATGCCTGATCGACCTGGACGCGGGAGTTTCGACACACCTCAACATTCTCGACATGGCGGTATTGATCGGAACCATCGGTACCCGCACCTTGATTCTCTGTCACACGATTACCCGCGGTTTCCAGGCTTACGACTCTTTGCAGGAACTGGGCGCGTCCCTGAAGTCGTACGTCAATGAGTCAACACCCGGCAACACCCTGCATTGGCGGTTGATCGAACCCGAAGGCAATTACTTCGATCATCTGGCGTGCAACCTGATCGCGCTGCAGGCCGACTCAATTGGCGCCTTGGCAACCGATACTGCCGCCGTGAATCCCGACCTCGCGCCGCACATCAGCCGCACGACGAACGAACTCGACCCGACGGACAAACAGGCGCCTTCACGGTTCAACCGCGTCGAGCAATCGCTGCCGGACTGGATGGCCAACGCATCATCCGTTGACCTCACCGCGTATAGCCGTCATCTGATGGATCTGGCGCAGGTACAGAGTCAGAACGGCGGGCAGTCCTTTCAGGACGGTATCAAGCCAATCCGCGAGTTCGCGCTGGATCAGCTGCGCGATGCCATGATCAAAGAGCATTCCGACGCCGCAAAGCTGAACCTGGCGGACATCGAAATCGTGGTCGACAGCGTGGTGGTGTGGGGCAGCTTTACGCCGCTGGTGGAACCCGAACGCACCACCTTGGGCCTGGTTGACCTGGCGTTGCAAAACCTCATCGCCTTGCCACTGGGCAACAAATCCGTGCGCAGCACCAGCGCCACGGCGTTGCCGGCCTGGATGACGGTCAGTTACCTGGAACAGCTGATCGTCAGCGTCGACATTGGCAAAACCTACCCGGAGTTGATCAAAAGCAAACTGCGCGACGATCCGTTGGACAGCTTGCGTCGCCAGAACCTGTTCACCAGCCATTTGCGCGTCGAATTGCCGCTGCTGGCCTTGCAGCAGAAGATTCGTGCGCAGCACGGGATCGATGAATTGGGTTACCGCTATGTATCCGCCGTAGTCCAGGTGCTCGACGCCAAACGTTGGGTGGATGGCCAGGAGATTGTCATTCGCCCTCTGGCGTTCAAACCCGGCTGGCGCAGCGGAAACTCGACCGACGAAGTCGCCGACATGTTCGTGATCGGGCCACGGCAAATGGACAAGGGACCGTGCCTGCTTTACCGGCCGCTGCTCAATCAACCCTTGAGCCAATACCCGACACCGGCCAACCTGATCTATGCCATCAAGCATTCGCCGACATTGCGCCAATCCGTGCTCGCCTGGTTGCCGGACTCGGCGCGCGCCAACTATGCCAATTATGTGTTCACCGGCGACCGGCCTTCGGTGTGGTCCCTCTCCTTGCTGTTGGCCGACCCGCTGACGTCCCTGCAAATGAGCGGCACGCTGGCCCTGGGCTCTCAAGTCATCGCCAACGATTACCTGGCGGCCTTGTACAAGGCGAACGTCGATGCGCTGGTCGAACTGGCGAAACGACAGTCGGTATCCAACACGCAAAATCGCTGGAACACCTTCAAGCACGCGGGCTGGTTGATCTTCAACGCGGCGTTGCCGTTTCTCGGCCGAACAGTCGGGACCGCCGCCTGGATCTGGCAAGTGCTCGATGACTTGCAGCAAACCCTCGATGCCGGGGAAACAGGCGACAGCGAACAACAGAAAACCGCCATGACCGACCTGTTGCTGACCCTGGCCATGGTCCTCGCCCACCGCGCCAGCGCGCGTAAACCGACCACACGTGCATTAAAGGAAAAGACGCCACTGACCAAGGTCGTCGAACCCGAAGAAAAACCGGCAACAAGTCCCGTGTCCTTCACTCAACGGCCGGATGTCGTCGGCGAGCCTCCGGTGCAACATCACATTTCAGTATTGACCGACACCGCATTGAGCCTGAACAAAACCCTGGATCGCTTCTCCATCACCCGCCCGGAGCAACTCACCCCACCCGCTGGCGAAAACGGTGTCCATCGCCATCTCTACCATCACCAGAACAAGTACTACGCCCCGGTGGGTGAGCGCTGGTTCGAAGTGGCCGTGGAAGATACGGGGCAAGTCTCGATCATCGACACTCGACAACAACCCGTGCGCAGCGGCCCTGTGCTGGTCAGCAATCGACAGGGCGAGTGGTTCGTCGATACGCGCCTGCGCCTGCGCGGGGGCGGTCTGTCGAGCCGGCGCAAGGCGCTGAAACAGCAGAATCAAAAACGCGTCGCCGAACTGAAAAAGCAGTTGGCCGAATTCGACAATGAGCGGGAACGGGCACGCAAAGAGCTGACGGACGCTCACAACGCCATGAAATCGGCCAGCGGCGACGCACTGCTGACCGCACAAACGCAGTTCCTTGAGACGCTCGATCGCCGCACCGAGGAGTACGCGCTGCCCATTGCACAGCTGAAATCGCTGAACCTGCTTGATACGGTTCCCAATTACCGTACCAACATGGTCGAGATGATCGGTACGCAACTGTTCTTCAACCAGACGTGGCTCGATCAACGCAATGCGACCTTCGCTCAGACGCTGCGGGAAACCCTGGCGCTGCTGGAGACTGAGGAAACGGCCGAGGACGGAAGTAACCGTCCTACTTATCAAAAAATGATCGACCTGACCGAGGGCATGATCGGCAAAATCGAGTTTGCCCAATCACGTTTCGAAGAGTTGACCCGGCTGGGTCGAAGTGCCGCCGAGATGGCCAGCAGCTACCGGGCAAGATTACCGGCGTTCAGCCTTGTCGATCTCAAGGCGCTCCAGGTTTCGCTGGCCCGTGAGGTCTGCTTGAAAGAGCCGAGCAGTGCTGCGCCGGGCCAGGCCCAGATTGAATTCACCCGGCTGCTCGACACCACCAATCTGGTGATCCAGACCTCCCAGGAGCTGATGCTGGAGGGCGGAGCGTGGATTGCCGGAGAACGTATCGAGGAGCTCAGCGGGATGCTGGAACAATTCGCCGCCATCGACCAGTCATTGGAAGACTTTGCTCTAAGCCACAAAGAGGCGGTACTGGAGCAGCCTTTCACACATCTTCGAAGACGGGTCGGTGAATTCCAGCGGGACGCCGAGAGCTACCTCGCCCAGTTGCTGCGAGAGCAAGTGCCGCTGGAGCCCCGGCCCGGCCCATCAAGGCCCGCATCGGCATCGCGTAAACGGGTCATCAAGACACGCTTTCGCGGCACCGTCGTTGGCGAGGTACGTCCATCGGCTCCGGGACAGCCGATATTGCTGGATGTGAAGGCCCCCCTGACCGGCAATGTGATCGCTACCTTTCACGAAAAAACGCCCGGGGTCTGGGTCGAGCGGGTTCAACCCAAACGCAACCGTCCGGCCGTAATAGCCCCTGCACTGGACGCGCAAATGGCCCAGGCCCGGACGCAGCTCGACGGGGTGGAGAGTTTCATCCTGCAAACCGAAGCGACCGGGAAAAAACCTGGCCGAATCCCGGTGGAAATCGAAGAGCTGTTCCAACACAAAGCCGACCAGCTTGCCGAGAGTGCCAGGCACCTGGTGCAGGCCCGTACGAACAGCATCGACGAGCCGCCGAGCCTGATTTCGGAACTCAAACAAGCCAGCGAGCGGCTCTACACCGAAGGGCACCGGGTGCGCGTCGAGATGATCAAGCGACAACCCCCCACAGCGGTCCGTGTCCAATGGCTGTTGAGCAAAAATGAAATCGACATTGTGTCTGGTGGTGATCGACGACGCCTCAAAGGCCCGCGCAAGGATTACTTGAAGGAGTACGAAATCCGCGAGCGCAAGACCGGGCAAACGTTGTGGTACGCGCATTTCCACTACGCGAGTCAGGACGCGCCGATCGACATGTTCACGGCCGCCCATTTGAAACTGCGGGATCAACGTCTGATGGCCGGCGCATTCGACTTGCGCACCGCCACCAGCAACCCGCAAGTGATCGCCATCTATCGCAGCGAAATCAGCCCGCAACTGGCGCGGTCCCTGTTCTTTTCGTGAGCCCCCTACGTCAAAAAGGAAAATGACGATGACTGAACACTCCGAAAACACCGAAACCCCTGCATTGCTGAAAAAGAGCCAGGTCATTCATCAAACCAGCCGGGGCCCCACTGTCGATGTAGTCGCCGCTCAAATATTGCGCCAGGCCCTGAAGGAGCTGCATCCCGAACGGGATCTCAACCCGGATCAGACAATGATCGGCACACCTCAATGGCAGTGCCTCGGCGATACGCTCATGGCATTGCCGACGCAATTTGAGTCACTGACCCAGGCGCTGGTACGCCAGTTCTTTACCTCGACCACCGCCAACTTTCTCGAAGGCGAACACTTCCTGACGTTGAACCCGCAGGCTACTCCCGTGGTGCATCTGGATATCGGTATCGAAGCCATTGCCGGACTGCTCAATGACTACGCGCCCCTGCTGTTCGTCGCCTTCGGCGAGCGGCAACTGGCCTATTGGAACAACACCGGGCATCTGGTGCCGCGCTGGCAAGAACTGTCCGCTGCCCTGCGTAAAACCCTCGACGTGCAACACGCCAAAGGTTGGGATGATAAACAGTGCGAGGTGGCTCGGGCCGTCTCGCTGCATCCCGACAAGCAAGAGCGTCAAGCCCATGATCCGGCGCTTTCGACTATCCAGGTCAGCCTGATCGACATTGATACTGTAGACGCCAAGGGAAATGCGCGGCACTTGTTGATCGGCGGTGCCGCCGTGCTGACAGGACGCTATGAGCAACGTGACCTGGTGATGATGTATACCGTGGAAAACGGTTACGAAACCTTCGACTCACTTAAACAGCTGGGCGCTTCGCTACCAAAACGCATCGAGACACAACCAGACGTTCGTCAGCTGAAGTGGCGGTTGTTCGAACCCGACGGTAATTTTTTCGACCACATGGCCTGGGCCCTGATTACCAGCCAGCTCGATGCGATTACTGAAATCAGTCAACAAGGCCTCGCCGTTGAAGTAGATGCCTTCACCGGATCTTCGCCCATCCCTGAACATGCCAGCGCCAAAGAAAAAACCGCGCTCACCGGTCTTGACGACTCAATACCCGACTGGCTGTTCGATGCATCGGCTGCGGACCTCGATCAATACAGCCAATCGATCAATGCGTTGGGCAAACTGTACAAGCAGACCGACAAGACACTGTTCCGGATTCTGCCCATTACCACCTTCGCCCAAAACCTCATGCGCGACGCGATCATTGCCGAAAAAGAGTCTTCCGCCACCCTACCGCTCAATGACCTGGAAATTACGATCACCAATAGTTTCGAATCCGGTGGCTTGACGCTGCCCAACCCGCACGACACCCATACCGAAACCTTGGGTGAATACGCCTTGCAAAACGTCGCGCCGTATCAGGCTGTCGTTCGATTCAGTCCACCGCAGGCGGTACCCGAATGGTTGAACGATGCCTTCCTGACGAAGCTGGCGAGCAAGATTGATGTCGGCGAGGCCTATCCCCGACTGATCAAGGACAAGCTGATCGATGACCTGGCGCAGGCGCCCTTGCAGCAGCATTTTTACATCAGCCAGTTGCGTGCCCTGCTGCCGCTGATTGCGCTTGAGTGCAAGGTCCGCGGCATCGGCGGTGTAGATGAATTGGGTTGTCGCTACATTCATGAATGGCTCAAGCCGACACCCGGTCACCCGCAACCGGTGGTCATTCGTCCCCTGACGTTCGTCCACTCCGGGAACACCGACGGCGACACCGTGACCAACATGTTTATCATCGCTCCACGTCAGCCAGTCGGCGGGCCGTGCCTGCTGTATCGGCCGTTGCTCGACCAGCCGTTACTGCAATTCCCTTCTGCGCAAAACCTGCTGTACGCCTTGCATCAGCCCGGCGAGTTGCGCGATTCGGTGCTGGCGTGGCTGCCTGACTCGACCACCAGTTTCAAATACGCTCAATACGTATTCCCCGTCGGGCTGCCCAGTTCATGGCTGGTGGCACAGTTGGTCGCCGAACCCTGGACTTCCGTGGACTGGGCTGGCCCGGTCGAACTCTCATCCAGTGAACTGGCCGGCGAGGTCTTCCCGGCCCTGTTCAAGAAGCACGCCCAGGCCATGGCCGAACTCGCCGATCACCAGTCGCTATCCAACGCAGAACGGCGCTGGGCGTTGTTGCGCGACAGTGGCTGGGCACTGTTCAACGTCGCCGCGAATTTTCTCAGTGGCCAGGCGGGGGCAGCGATTTGGGTCTGGCAGAGCATCAGTGAAGTCGAGCAAGTACTGGACGCTCACAATCGCGGTGATGCTCACGCGCAATGGAACGCCATCGCCGATATGCTGTTGAACCTGGGCATGATCCTGGCCCATCACGCCGCCGTACGCCGCAAGTCAGGTCCACGAACCGCTTCGGCGCCGCCAGGTGACCACGACAGACTCCCGGAAACAAATGTCACACCGACGGTCAAGCCCGCCGCACTCACCGTAACACTGATCCCCACCCCACTGACCGGTGAGCTTGCGCCCAGCCATTACACCTCACTTGATCCCGGCGGCTCAGTGCCTCACCGCTCACCTTCGGCGCTGATTACTTTCCTGAGCAGCCTGAATGTGCCGGCTCCCGATCTTACCGACCCGACACTGGAAACCCTGCAGCGCGATACCGCGTCCCTGTACCAGCTGGATGGAAAGACCTATGCACAGGTCGGCGAACACTGGTTCCGCGTGATTGAAAATGACGACGCGCAAATTCACATTGTTGATCCGCAAACCCCCTCGAAGACCGGGCCACCATTGAGTCAAACCAAACAGGGGCATTGGTTTGTAGACACGCGATTGCGATTGCGCGGGGGTGCCGGTGGTACCAGCCTGCAAAGCCAGCTCAGGGCTCAGCGCAAGGCAAAGGAGCAGCAGAAGAAAGAACTGGGCATCACGCTGGATGCCTTCAAGCGTCAGGAGCCGGCAAACAATGCTGAACTGAAAAAAACCCAGACTGAAATGGAGGGGGCGACCGGACCAGCGCTTGAGCAGGCGACACAGCGTTACCTCACTCAAGTCGAGAAGCTGATCGATGACTACGATCAGGCGCTGAAAAATCTTGAGCAATGGCGCCTGAAGGGCGGAAGCGAAGGCTATCTCAAAGACTTCCAGCGAATGACTTTCGAATTGCAGAAGAATCTCGCCCTGTGGTTCGCACTCAAGCGCAGCACCTATGGGGCATTGACCCATCTGCTGGCGGAAGACACCGACATTGAATCAAACGCTTCCATGCAGACGCATGTGCAGGGCGTCAGGCAAGCCTTGGCCTTGAGCCACGACATGATCAATCGCCTGCAACTTTCCCAAACCTCCCTGCAATCCCTCGAAGCCATTGGCAGCGCTGGCATAACCGCCGCACAAACGCTGCGAAAGCTGCTGCCTGCGTTCACCTCGTGGGAATTGAAGTCCAACGAGATCGGCATGTCCCATGAGGTGTGCATGCGCGGTCCTGCCAACGCGGACTCTGCACCGGCCCGTGACGCGGTGGGCTCGTTGATTATCGAGGCCGCCACCGCGACCCACCGGCATACAGCGTTGACCAGGATGCCCGATAGCGATGAGGCCATTGCACTTCGAATCGACAACCTGAGCGGGCTCACCGATGTCTATGCCGATGTCGCTCAGCGTTTTGAGGACCTTCCGGGCGAATATCCCGACTTGGTGGAACCCACCGAACTCAAGCGGTTAAGCAGCTTGATAGGCGAGTTCAGACAGTTGGCTCAGGAGCAACTGAGTACGCTGCTGCCCGAGAGCGGGACAATCGCGGCACCGGTCGCGCCAAAACCTGCCGTTGCGGGTCCCTCCCGGCCTGTTGGCAAAGTCACCAAAAGCCGCCCTCGCGACCCCGCGCCCGCCAAAGCCTCGACATCCGCCGAAGCTGCGCTCAGCGAGGTTCTTCCGGCCCGGTCAAAACCTGCCCCTCAACCGGTGCTGGATGACGTCGACATCATCGCCGATGCCCTGACTTTGAATGAAGACGTACAGGGTTTCATTGATCGAACCCGCAAAGACGCCTACAAACCCAACCGTATTCCAGCAGACATGCAGGACTTGTTCGATCATCAGGCCCGGCGCCTGGAACAAACCGCAATCAATGTCGACCAGGCCCAGACGCGCATCCGCGCATCGGGCGGAGCACCGCTCCCGGTGGGCAACCTGAGCGCCGAACTGAACAGCGCCGCTGAACGGTTACGCGCTCAGGGCATCAGCATCCGCGCCAGCTTGCTCAAGGACCGCCAGCCTCGCCAGGCGTATGTGCAGTGGCTTCTGGATAACAACCAGGTCCGCATCGTCAGAAACGCACAAGGCCGGATCAAGACCAAAAAGCGTCAGGACTATTTTCAGGAATATCAGGTGCTCGACACCACTAACCGTGACCGGCCATTGTGGTTGGCGCACTTTCACTATGATTCGCCTGAAGCGCCATCTGAGCAGTTCACGGCTGCGCACCTGAAAGTCGCCGATGAATATTTGAAACAGCTCACAGCCGAGCGGCGTCAGGCACTGAGCAACCTGACGCCACTGGACTATGTGCTTCGCCGGATTGGCGACCCGAGTCTGTTCCTGACACTGGAAACCCAACCCTGATGCAGGCAGGCGGGCGGACTGACATCCGCCCGCTCAGCGAGCACGCCACACCGTCCGCAATCGCTCCAACGCGGCCTCGATCTCACGCTCGGGCACCGCAGCAAAGCCCAGCACCAGGCCGGCACATTGATCGTCCGGCGTGGTGGATTGCGGTAGCCAGTAACTGCTCAATCCATTGATCTCGACATCGACGTTACTGGCCAACTCGATCAACTCTCGCTCACGTTCCACACTTTCGACCGGTACCGTCATGTGAAGCCCGGCGGTGACTGTGGGTAATCGGCCAACGCCCGGGATATCCAATGGCCAACCATTGAGTAGCGCATTACGCCGACTCAACGCCGCACGACGCATGCGCCGGATATGTCGCTGAAAGTGTCCGGCGGCCATGAATTCGGCCATCACTGCCTGGGTACTGACTTCCGAATGGCGCACATCCACGGCACGACGCTGGGAAAACCCGTCCACCAGCCCCATCGGCAACACCAGATAGCCCAGGCGCAGAGCCGGGAATGCAACCTTGCCGAAGGTCCCGACGTACAACACCCGACCCTGGCGATCGAGGGCTGCCAACGGTGCCAGTGGCGCACCGCTATAGCGGTACTCGCCATCGTAGTCATCCTCGACGATCCAGCCTTGGCTGCGCTCGGCCCAGGCCAGCAACTCCAGTCGGCGCGCCAGGCTCATCACTACGCCCGTGGGGTACTGGTGTGACGGCGTGACATAGGTCAGGCGACAATCGCTGAGCTTTTCCAGGTCACCGCAATCGATGCCCTCACTGTCCACCGCCACCCCGTGCAAGCGCGCACCGGCTACGGCGAACGCATGTCCCGCCGCGCGATAGCCCGGATTCTCGATCGCCACCCCATCGCCGGGCTCCACCAGCAACTGTGCACAAAGGCTAATCCCCTGCTGCGCGCCACTGGTGATCACAATTTGTTCAGCCGTGCACTGCATGCCCCGGGAACTGCGCAAATACGCCGCTATCATCCCGCGCAGGCGGGCATCACCGGCGGGGTCGCCGTAACACAACTGCTGCAAATCCGGTTTGCGCCAGAAAGCCGCATTGAGCTTGGCCCAGACCTCGAAAGGGAACAGATCGAACGCCGGAACACCGACCCTGAATGCCCGTGGCGGACCACTCGGAGGACGCGGTAAATGGTTCTGATCGACGCGTTCCAGCCCACCACTGTGGATAACTTTGCTGGATGAAACCACAGGTAAATCCAGACAATTTGTGGATAAGGCTGTGGGTAAGCCTGTCGATAACCCTGTGGATACTTTTGTGGATAATTTTTTCGCCGGCAAGGCGTTTGGCGGCAATTGCGCGACATAAGTCCCGTCGCCGACCCGCCCCTCAATGAAGCCCTCGGCATAGAGCTGGTCATAAGCGCGCACCACGCTGTTGCGGGAAATCGCCAACGCCGCCGCCAGATCTCTGCTGGCAGGTAAACGTGTGCCACTGGCCAATCGTCCATCCAGCACCCGCAAGCGCAATGCCTGATAAAGCTGACGACTCAAACCCTGACGGCGATCAAGTTCGATACCCGCCGGGTTGAACGACAAGGACAGTGGTTCGCTGGTCATGGCAATGGACCTATGAAATTGGTCATTAATGGCTCTTACAACAGACCAATAGCCTGCCTAGGATGCAGGCATTCGCCAAGGAAAATATCTCCATGTACACGCCACGTGCTTTTGCCATCGACGAGTTGTCCCAACTGCATGAACTGATTCTCGCCACCCGTCTCGCCATTCTGGTGACCCACGGTGAAAGCGGCCTGCAAGCCAGTCATGTGCCGGTGCTATTGCATTGCGAACAAGGCTCGAATGGCACGCTGTACGGGCATCTGGCCAAAGCCAATCCACAGTGGAAAGACCTGCGCGACGGCGCCGAAGCCCTGCTGATTTTTGCCGGTCCCGACGCCTACGTCAGCCCAGGCTTCTACCCGGCCAAGGCCGAACACGGCAAGGTCGTGCCAACGTGGAACTACGTCGCGGTACACGCTTATGGCCGCGCCGAAACCTTCAGCGATGGCGGGCGACTGCTCGACATCGTCAGCACCCTCACCGACCGTCATGAAGCCGGCCGCGCCCAACCCTGGTCAGTCGCCGATGCCCCCGCCGATTACATCGACGGCATGCTCAAGGCCATCGTCGGTTTCGCCATTCCCATCGACCGTCTGGAAGGCAAGCGCAAGCTCAGCCAGAACCGCAGCCCCGCCGACATCGCCGGCGTACGCGAAGGGCTGGCCGCCAGCCCCGACGTCAATGATCAAGCCCTCGCCCAATTGATGCGCTAAGGAAATCACCATGAGTCAAATCGACATTCGCCAAGTCACCGTCGGTGATCACGCGGCCTGGTTGCCGCTGTGGCGAGCCTATCTGCGCTTCTACAACACCGAATTGCCGGACGCCGTCAGCCAGAGCACCTGGCAACGCATGCTCGACCCGAACGAAACGACCCACGCCGCGCTGGCGTGGGCCGATGGCAAGGCGGTGGGCATGGTGCATTTCATCTACCATCGTTCGAACTGGGCCATCGAAAACGCCTGCTACCTGCAAGACTTGCTGGTGACGCCCGAAATACGTGGCACCGGCGTCGGCCGCCAGTTGATCGAATTCGTCTACGCCACGGCCAAGGCCGACGGTTGCAACAAAGTGCATTGGCTGACCCACGAAACCAACACCACCGCGATCCAGCTCTACGAGCGCATCGCCGAACGCCCCGGTTTCATTCAGTTTCGCAAAGCCATTTAAGGTTCAAGGAGAACAGCATGTCGACTTCACTCGCAGATTGGAAAGGCGTCCCGGCCCCCTCGGCGCAAGCACTCGAAGGGCGCTTCATCCGCCTGGAAAAACTCGACCCGGCGCGCCACGGCGACGATCTGTTCAAAGCCCTGCAAGGCCCCGGCGCCGACCCGAAACTCTGGGACTATCTGCCTTACGGTCCCTTCCCCGAGCGCAGTGCTTTCAACGACTGGCTGAATAACCACGCGGCCAACAGCGACCCCTACTTCTTCAGCGTGATCGATCGTGCGAGCGGTGAAGTGCAAGGCCTCCTCAGCCTGATGTCGATCGTCCCGGCCCAGGGCCGCATCGAAATCGGCCACGTCACCTTCGGCGCGCCGATGCAGCGCTCACCGAAAAGCACCGAAGCGGTGTACCTGCTGGCCAAGGAATCGTTCGCCCTGGGTTACCGCCGCCTGGAATGGAAATGCAACAACGGCAACGCCCGCTCCAAATACGCAGCCGAGCGTCTGGGCTTCAGCTTTGAAGGGGTGTTTCGCCAGCACATGGTGGTCAAGGGCCAGAACCGTGATACCGCGTGGTACTCGATCCTGGACTCGGAATGGCCGGCGATTGGGGCGGGGTTTGAGCAGTGGTTGAGTGATGAAAATCAGACGGCTTCGGGGCAGGTGAAGTCGTTGGTGGAGTGTCGCGGGTATTCCAGAAAATAAAACTGTGGGAGCGAGCCTGCTCGCGAAGAGGCAGGCACATTCAGCATCTATGTCGCCTGACACTCCGCCATCGCGAGCAGGCTCGCTCTCGCAATTTTGCTCCCGTCGAAGGCAGATTTCGCGACGACATCAATCTGTAAAAACCCTCCGCTATACAGGACGCCCCCGCTTATAACAAAAAGGCCGTCCAACCATGCCCTTCTCGCCCCAACGTTTGGCCCTCGTCATCGCCCTGCTGATCAGTACAGGGGCCAATGCGGCGCCCTACAAAACGGTGCAGATCGACACCGCCACCACTGCCCCGCAAACTCTGGGCGGGGCCGACTCCCTGACGATCTCGGCGCCGGGCAGCATTACCAATGCCGGCAAGGCTGTCACCCTCAAAGACGGTACGGCCGGGCTGGTGTGGTGATTGATAACGCGGGGCAGATCATTTCGACCGGTGGCCGGGCGATCGACAGCAGCGGCGACCTGACCCAGGCACGCAACTACAGCATTTACAACCGTGCCGGTGGACAGATTCTGGGTTTCAACGACGCTCTGCGCATCGACAGCAATTTCGTCAGCGGCAGCTTGTTGATCGATAACAGCGGCATCATCCGCTCGACCACCGGCCAAGGCCTGGACCTGGATGCACTGCGCAGTGCCGGGGTCACCACCACCATCATCAACCGCGCGGGCGGGCTGATTCGTGGTGAGGCCAGCGATGGCATGAAGACCGGCGCCAATGCGACCATCACCAACTACGGCGAGATTTCCAGCGGCGACTCGCACAACGCCGACGAGAAGTTCGACGGTGTCGACATCGACTCGGCCACCGGTGTGACCGTGACCAACTACGGCATCATTAGTGGAGGCCGCCACGGCATCACCACCGATCTGGGGGCGACCCTCACCAACTACGGGCAAATCACCGGGCGTAACGGCTCCGGTTTCGGTTCCGACGGCGACGGTACGGTGATCAACCACGGCACCATCACCGGCGCCTGGTCCGGACTGCAACCCAATGGCGACGGCGATGGCGTGGACATCGACAAAATCGCCCACATCGAAAACTACGGCACCATCCAGGGTGTCGGTGCCGGTGGCGTGGACAAGAACGGCTTCGCCAACGGCAGCGAAGGGATCGCGCTGGGCGGCGGCTACGTGCTGAACGCCCAAGGCGCAATGATCAGCGGAGCCACCAGCTCCATTCTGGTTGACGATGGCAGCGGCGGCTCGGGTCTGGCGGCGACCACGCTGGAGAACTTTGGCACCATCCAGGGCCTTGACGGTTTCGGCGTGAAGTTCGTTGGCGAATTCGCTGACAGCGTCATCAACGGTGGCACCATCAGCGGCAGCAATGGCTTGGCACTGGACCTCGGCGGCGGTAACGACAGCCTGACCTTGCGCAACGGCAGCCGCTTCGTGGGGGTTGTCGATGCGGCGGGTGGCAGCTTCGGCACCAGTCGAAATTTCGAATGGCTGGAGGTCAAGCAAGGCGCCTGGACCCTGAGCGGCAACGGTGATTTCAGTGACGGCGGCGCGATCCGCAACGGCGCGACGCTGATCAACCAAGGCGGCATCGCCGGCAACGTGACCGTCGATGCCGGTGGCGTGTATACCGGCGGCGGTTCGGTGGGCAACTTGCTGGTCAATGGCACCTTGCAGACCAACACGGGCCTCGGCACTGCGACCATCACCCACGACCTGACCATGGGCAGCGGCTCGACAATCGCCTACGGCGTCAACGCCGATGGCAGCAGCGCACCGATCATGGTCGGCGGCACGGCCACCCTCAACGGCGCGACGCTGGCGGTGAATCCGGGCAGCGGCACCTATCCGTGGCAAAGCCAATACACCGTGTTGCAGGCCGCGCGCGTGAACGGCACCTTCGGCGAGGTCACCAGCGACTATGCGTTTCTCACACCCACCCTGGCTTACACCCCGACGCAAGTCGACCTGACCTATACCCGCAACGACGTCGCCTTCAATGAGTTCGCCACCACCGGCAACGGTGGTCGTGCTGCCAATAGCCTGGCGAGCCTCGGCAAGGACAACGCGCTGTACAACGCGTTGCTCAACACCACCAACGCCACGGCCGGCGCGGCGATCGAACAACTGAGTGGTGCCAGCAACGCCAACCTGACCAGCGCGACCCTCGGCGCCAGCAGTCAGGTCGGCGCCAGCATGCTGTCGGCCATGCAGCAAATGGGCGGTGGTTCCAGCATGCTGGTGGGGCTGGACCAACGCGACACCCCGGTCCTCGCCGCCAACGGCGTGCCCCGCGAAGCGCGCAACCTCAATGACCCGAATGCTCGGGGCCGCCTGTGGCTGCAAGCCATCGGCGGCTACGGCAAGCTCGATGGCGAACACGGCAGCAGTGGACTGGAACAACGCAGCAAAGGCACGGTGCTGGGTGCCGACTGGGCACTCAACGGGCAATGGCGATTCGGTGTGCTGGGCGGTTACTCAAAGAGCGACCTCGATGCCACCGGCGTCGATGGCAATGTCGAGAGCTGGCATGCCGGTGTCTACGCCCAGCGCCAAAGCGGCCCGTTGGCGTTGCGCCTGGGTGCGGCGTACAGCGGACATCAAGGGGAAAGCAAACGGACCGTTGCCTTCAACGGCTTCAGCGACCGACCCGAGGGTGACTACGACGCCGACAGCCAACAGGCATTCGCCGAACTCGGTTACGCCATGGGCAACGGCCGCCTCAGTGTCGAGCCATTCGCCAACCTCGGCTACCAGCGCTACCACCGCGACAGCTATGAGGAAAAAGGCGGCGCCGCCGCCCTGCAAGTCGATGAACAAACCGAGGACAACTTCAGCACCACGATCGGCCTGCGCCTGGCCCACCTGAGCAGCCTGGACAACGGCATGAGCCTGACACCGCGCATGACCGCCGGCTGGAAACATACCTATGGCAGCGTCAGCAACTCCACACGCCAGGCGTTTGTGGTGGGAGGCACGGCGTTCAGTGTCGATGGCAGTTCGCTGGATCGCGACAGCATGGTGCTGGAAGCCGGGCTGGATGTGGGCATCTCTGCACGCCATACGCTGGGGATCGGCTACAGCGGCGAGATCGGAAGCAACAGCCGCAATCACGGGTTGATCGGGCAGTGGCAGATGAGTTTCTGATGGTGGCTAGCCGCAAACGTCCGGTTCTGGTGTAAGAAAAAGCGTCTGCCCGAAACCGATAAATACAGCCGTCTTGGTGCGGCTGTCTTTTATTCCTCACGTCCTTGCGACCCCCCCTGCACAGCCGCCAGACGCGCCTGACATCGCGCTCGCAGCAGCCCTTTTAGAGTCTGGACTCATCTGAAAAGAGGTCCAACTCGATGCCCGCACAACACAAATACCGACCACAACATCTTGCTTTGGCGATAGCACTTGCCTTGGGTTGCGCTGAATTTGCGCAGGCTCAAGAACCGTTGGATGAACAAGTTCTTCCAACGAAAAAAACGTCGCAGGAGCTGATAAAAGAATTCGATGCGCTCAACAAAACAGCAACGCCCCATAACGTCAAAAAGACACAGAACTGGGGTGAGCTTTTGCTTACCGAAAAAGACGATTTGGTAAAGGTCCTCACTCACGAGACTTACGCCGGGATACTGGACGGTGGTGCTGGCGTGAACGGCATACAACTCGATGCTGCAAAAGGTGGAACGCTGGGCGAAAGTCGCCAGTTTCAACAGCTCGATGTGAAGAAGGGAGAATGGACGCTGACCGGTTCCGGCGATTTCAGCAAAGGTGCACTGGTTCGCTCAAAAACAACGCTCAACAATGAAGGTCACATCAAAGGCGATGCCTGGGTGCACGGTGCCCTCAAAAATACGGGGAGTATCGACGGCCACGTCGACATCTTCGAAAAAGCGACCTTCAGTGGCAACGGAACCGTAGGTGCCTTGAACGTTCAGGGCCACATGCTCGTCAACCGGGCGCAGGGTGCGCCAACGGTAAAAGGCGACATGACCCTCAGTAAAACTGCGGTCGTTTCCTATGAGATCAACCCGGATGGTTCCAGTGAAACCATCAAGGTCGATGGCACTGCCCATCTCGGGAACGCGACCCTGATGGTGGTCACGACCGAGGGTGAATTTCCGCTGACCAGTGAGTACACCGTCATTGAAGCCGAAAAGATTGAAGGCGAGTTCGGCGAGGTTCCCAGTGATCGTGCCTACATGAAAGCAGAGGCCGAATCCCGTGAAAAGGCCGTCGTTTTACATTACTCCCGCAATGAGGTCCCGATTGAAAAGAACGCGATGAATAAAAACAGCGAAAATTTCGCAAAGGCCATTGTCAAACCTGAATCTGACACAACAGGACAATCGAAGAACGCCGCCGTCACCGCCCTCCTCGGCGCCAGTACCAAAAACGCTCCGTTGATCATCGAAATCCTGACCGGCGACAGCAACGCCAACCTCGCCAAAACCACCCTGAGCAGTGTCGCCCCGGTGAGCACCAGCATGCTCTCGGCCATGCGCCAGTTGGACCGTGCAGGAAACTCCAATGATCAAAACAACGCCCCTCGACTGGCCGCCGGCAGCAAAGGCAGCGGCCGGGTGTGGGTTCAAGCATTGGGTCATGGCGGCAAACTGGACCGCGACTTTCAGGACTTGAAATACTCCACGGAAGGCTTGGTGATGGGCGCGGATTGGGGTATCAGCGAGCATTGGTATTTGGGCGTGATCGGCGGTCAATCCGCGACGCGCATGGACAGCCGTGAACTCGACGGCAATCTCGACAGCTGGCACCTGGGCGTTTATGCCTTGCGCCAGAGTGGGCCTTTCGCCTTTCGACTGGGCGCGACCTACAGCCAGCACGATGGCGACAACAAACGTGAAGTCGCCTTCGCTGGCTTCAAGGACCGTCCGCAAGGTCGTTACGATGCCAGCACTCAACAAGCCTTCGCAGAAGCGGGTTACAACCTGGGGTCCGCGAACGTCAGCTTCGAACCGTTTGCCAGCATTGGCTATCAACGCTACCAACGCGACAACTACACAGAAAAGGGTGGCGCTGCCGCACTCAAAGTCCATGGGCAAAGTGATGAGAACCTGAGCAGCACCTTCGGGCTGCGCCTTGCACAGATCAATGGGCTGGATAACGGCATGCAACTGACGCCGCGTTTCAGCGCCGGCTGGAAACACACCTACGGTGAACTCTACAGCTACACCCGCCAACGTCTGGTGACGGGTGGTCGCGACTACACCGTGTACGGTGCGCCGCTGGACCGTGACAGGCTTCTGGTCGATGCCGGGCTGGATCTTCGGGTATCGGCCAACAACATCTTGGGCGTCAGCCTCAATGGCGAAGCCGGCAGTGATGGCCGCAGCTATGGCGTGACGGGGCAATGGCGGATAGCGTTCTGATTAACCACTGACTCAACACAGAACCTGTAGGAGCAAGCTTGCACCTACAGGGTATGTGGTGTTTGCCAGAATGAATTTGCAGGCGAAAAAAAAGGGGAGCACATGCCCCCCCGAGGTTTAAAGCGTTGTATCGAGGCTGTTAAATCAGCCTTCGATCTCGATCAGGATTTCGCCCGGATTCACGCGGTCGCCCTTGGCCACGTGGATGGCGGTGACTTTACCGGCGATGGCAGCCTGGACTTCGGTTTCCATCTTCATCGCTTCGG
Source organism: Pseudomonas sp. TNT2022 ID1044 (assembly GCF_028656895.1). Lineage (NCBI taxonomy): Bacteria > Pseudomonadati > Pseudomonadota > Gammaproteobacteria > Pseudomonadales > Pseudomonadaceae > Pseudomonas > Pseudomonas sp. TNT2022 ID1044. The sequence goes on from NZ_JAMDHB010000013.1 coordinate 94,533, forward strand.
TAATCAGCACAGCCTGGCCAGCCTTGACGCTGTCGCCTTCCTTGACCAGCACATCAACGATGTTGCCCGGCATGGTGGTGCTGACGTGGCCCGGTGCAGTGGCTTGCTTGCGCTTGCTGCTGCCGCCACCGACGAATTCGTTGAGTGGTTCGAACACCACTTCTTCCGGCATGCCGTCGATGGACAGGTAGAAGTGACGCTTGCCTTCAGCCTTGACGCCGACCCCGGTGATGTCGACGCGATAGGTTTCACCGTGGACGTCGATGACGAACTCGGTCGGAACGCCTTCGCCACCGGCCGATGCAACACCGCCAGCCTCAGGAATCGGCAACAGCACTTCAGGCGTCAGGGTGCCCGCGGCACGCTCCTCGAGGAATTTGCGACCAATGTCCGGGAACATGGCGAAGGTCAGCACGTCTTCTTCGGACTTGGCCAGTGCACCGATGTCGGCACGCAACTTGGCCATTTCCGGCTTGAGCAGATCGGCCGGGCGCACGTCGATCACGTCTTCGCTGCCGATGGCCTGGCGACGCAGTTTCTCGTTCACGGTGCCTGGCGCCTTGCCGTAGCCACCTTGCAGGTACAGCTTCACTTCGTTGGTGATGGTCTTGTAACGCTCGCCGGCCAGCACGTTGAAGAACGCCTGCGTGCCAACGATCTGCGAGGTCGGGGTCACCAGCGGCGGGAAGCCGAGGTCTTCGCGAACGCGCGGGATCTCTGCCAGCACTTCGCCCATGCGGTTAAGCGCGCCCTGCTCTTTCAACTGGTTGGCCAGGTTGGAAATCATCCCGCCCGGTACCTGGTTGACTTGAACGCGGGTGTCGACGGCGGTGAATTCGCTTTCGAACTGGTGGTACTTCTTGCGTACGGCGTAGAAGTACAAGCCGATCTCCTGCAGCAATTCCAGGTTCAGGCCGGTGTCGAATTCGGTGCCTTTGAGGGCAGCCACCATCGATTCCGTACCTGGGTGACTGGTGCCCGAGGCGAAACTGGAAATCGCGGTGTCGATGTGGTCGGCGCCGTTTTCGATGGCCTTGAGCTGGCACATCGTGGCCAGGCCAGCGGTGTCGTGGGAGTGAATGAACACAGGCAGCGACTGCTCGGCTTTCAATGCCCGAACCAGTTCGCCCGTGGCGTACGGGGTCAGCAGGCCGGCCATGTCCTTGATCGCCACCGAGTCGCAACCCATGGCTTCCATTTGCTTGGCTTGCGCCACGAACGCGTCAATGGTGTGCACCGGGCTGGTGGTGTAGGCGATGGTGCCCTGGGCATGTTTGCCCGCCGCTTTCACCGCTTCAATCGCCACGCGCAAGTTACGCACATCGTTCATGGCGTCGAAGATACGGAACACGTCGATGCCGTTGACCGCAGCCTTGGCGACGAAAGCTTTGACCACGTCGTCGCTGTAGTGGCGGTAGCCCAGCAGGTTCTGGCCGCGCAGGAGCATTTGCAGGCGAGTGTTAGGCAATGCCGCACGCAGTTGGCGCAGACGCTCCCACGGATCTTCTTTCAGAAAACGTACGCAGGCGTCGAAGGTCGCGCCGCCCCAGCATTCCAGCGACCAGTAGCCGACTTTGTCGAGCTTGTCGCAGATCGGCAGCATGTCTTCAGTGCGCATGCGGGTGGCGAGCAGCGATTGGTGGGCGTCGCGCAGGATTGTGTCAGTAACGTGGATTTTCTTGGTCATTGGAGTATTCCTCACAGGCCTGCGTGGGCGGCGATGGCGGCGGCGATGGCCAGGGCCAGCTCTTCGGGTTTGCGCTTGATCGAGTAGTTGGTCAGTTCAGGGTGGCTTTCAACGAAGCTGGTATTGAACTGGCCGCTACGGAATTCCGGGTTACGCAGAATTTCCTGGTAGTACGCGGCGGTGGTCTTGACCCCTTGCAGACGCATGTCGTCCAAGGCTCGCAAACCACGGTCCATCGCCTCTTCCCAGGTCAACGCCCACACCACCAGTTTCAGGCACATGGAGTCGTAGAACGGCGGAATGGTGTAGCCGGTGTAGATCGCCGTGTCGGTACGTACGCCGGGACCGCCGGGTGCGTAGTAACGGGTGATCTTGCCGAAGCTCGGCAGGAAATTGTTTTTCGGGTCTTCGGCGTTGATCCGGAACTGCAGGGCAAAACCACGGTGGTGGATGTCTTCCTGTTTCACCGAAAGCGGCAGGCCGGAAGCGATGCGGATCTGCTCTCGGACGATGTCGATGCCGGTGATTTCTTCGGTGATGGTGTGTTCCACCTGCACCCGGGTGTTCATCTCCATGAAGTACACCTCGCCCTCGGCGAGCAGGAACTCCACGGTACCGGCGTTCTCGTAACCCACGGCCTTGGCTGCGCGCACCGACAGGTCGCCGATGTAGGCGCGCTGTTCCGGGGTCAGTTGCGGGCTCGGGGCGATTTCGATCAGCTTCTGGTTACGACGCTGGATCGAGCAGTCGCGCTCGAACAGGTGAACCACGTTGCCAAAGCTGTCGCCGAGAATCTGTGCTTCGATGTGCTTCGGATTGACGATGCATTTTTCCAGGAACACTTCCGCCGAACCGAACGCCTTGGTGGCTTCGGAAATGACCCGTGGGAAAGCCTGTTCGAGCTCTTCGCGGCTGTTGCAGCGACGAATGCCGCGGCCGCCACCACCGGAGGTGGCCTTGAGCATGACCGGGTAACCGATACGGTCGCCTTCGGTCAGGGCTTCTTCGATGCCCGACACGTTGCCTTCGGTGCCCGGAGTAACCGGCACGCCAGCCTTGATCATGCTGCGGCGGGCTTCGGTCTTGTCGCCCATGCGGCGAATCACTTCCGCCGATGGACCGATGAATTTGATACCGCGTTCGGCGCAGATGTCTGCCAGCTCGGCGTTTTCCGACAGGAAGCCGTAGCCAGGGTGCAGCGCATCGCAACCGGTTTCCACCGCCAGGTTCACCAGCTTGCGCGGGTTCAGGTAACCGGCCAGTGGCTCGGCACCAATGCTGTGGGCCTCGTCCGCACGCTTCACATGCAAGGCATGACGGTCGGCGTCGGAATAGATCGCGACCGAGCGAATGCCCATCTCGGCGCAGGCACGCACGATTCGTACGGCAATCTCACCACGGTTGGCGATCAGGATCTTTTTTATCACTTGGAGGTTCCCTTGAGCCGGTGGTACCCACGACCTGCTAGACCAGGTCGACGCGTGACCAAATGTTTCAGTTTGGTCGCGGCTCCACACTAGCGCTCACAAGGGATTAACAAAAATGAATAATTATTGGGTCACGCATAAGTAAAGACTTATAGTTGATGCATCAGCCAGCGGCGAGAGTGCTAACGAAATGCGTAAGTCATTGATGCGTATGACATTGCGTCAACTGCAAATCTTCAATGAAGTGTGCGATCTGAGGTCCTACAGCCGCGCAGCCGACGAAATGTCGCTCACACAACCGGCCGTAAGCCTGCAGATTCGTCAGCTGGAAGAGCTGATTGGTCAGCCATTGTTCGATTACGTCGGTAAAAAACTCTACATGACCGAGGCGGCCGAAGCACTGCAACGTGCCAGCCGGGACATTTTCGGGCGTCTGGAAAACCTCGATATGCAGCTATCGGACATGCAGGGGTCCTTGCAGGGCCAGCTGAAACTGGCGGTGGAATCAAGCGCCAAGTACTTCGTCCCGCACCTGTTTGCCGCGTTCAAGCGCCAGCATCCGGAGGTCAACCTGCTGCTGACGGTGGTCAACCGTGGCCAAGTGATTCGACGCCTCTCGGACAACCGTGATGACCTGGTCATCATGTCCATGGTGCCGCAGGACATGGGCCTGGAGTTCTTGCCATTCCTCAACAATCCGATCGTCGCCGTGGCGCCACCGAATCATCCACTGTGCCACATGGGGCCGTTGCGCTTGCAGGACCTGGAGCCTTACACCCTGCTGCTGCGCGAGCCCGGCTCGGGTACGCGAATGGCCTGCGAAGAGTACTTCAAGGAGAAGCGCGTGCACTTCAACCAGACTCAGGAAGTGTCGTCAGCCGAAGCTCAACGCGAGTGTGTGCTGGCGGGTCTGGGCGTGGCGCTGTTGACGCGCCATGCCCTGAACCTTGAGTTGGCAACCGGTGGACTGATCGAGCTGCCAATAGAAGAGTTGCCGCTGTTCCGCAGTTGGTGCCTGGTGCAGGCCAAGGCAAAACGCCTGTCACCGGTGGCTCACGCATTCCTTGCATTTGTGCGCAGCGAGCGGGTGCAGATCAGCGCCCTGGTTGAGCGTTTCGACGGGAAACGGTCGGTGCCGCCTGCCAGTAGTTGAGCTCCAGGTCTTCAGGAAAATCGCCAATCTCGGCCAAAAGCTGACGGCGCTCACAGCGATCCTCAATGGCGCGGCGAAATTCCATGCGGCGCTGATCTTCCTGCTGACGACGGGTTTTGACAGCGCTGTTGCGTTCTTCGTAGGGCTGGGCCATTTCGAGTCTCCCAAGGCGAGTACGGGAGCTTCAAGATAGGCGCGAGGGATGACGGTTTGGCGGCTCTGAAGTTACAGGCTGATGACAGTTTGTTCGGCTCTGTGGCGAGGGAGCTTGCTCCCTCGCCGCAAAGCTCCCCGCGAACCCGGGGATCAATCGTCCAGCGCTTTCACCGACTTGGGCGACAACCGCAAACTGCGCAGGCTGCGCTTGACGCTCTTGAGGTGGTTGACCAGGCTTGGCCCGCGCGCCATGGCCACGCCCATCGCCAATACGTCGATCACCACCAGGTGAGCGATACGCGAGGTCAGCGGCGTGTAGATCTCAGTGTCTTCGTGCACATCGATCGCCAGGTTGACGGTCGACAGCTCGGCCAACGGCGTCTGGCTAGGGCACAGGGTGATCAACGACGCCCCGCTCTCGCGAACCAGATTGGCAGTGATCAGCAGATCCTTGGAACGCCCGGACTGGGAAATGCAGATCGCCACATCAGTCGGCTTCAACGTCACCGCCGACATCGCTTGCATGTGCGGATCGGAATACGCCGCCGCCGTCAGCAGCAAACGGAAGAACTTGTGCTGCGCATCCGCCGCGACCGCGCCCGACGCGCCGAAGCCGTAGAACTCGACACGCTGGGCCTGGGACATCAGCGTCACCGCCCGCTGTAACTCCAGTGGGTCGAGCTTCTCTCGAACCTCCATCAGGGTATGCAGGGTGGTGTCGAAGATTTTCAGGCTGTAGTCGGCGACCGAATCGTCTTCATGGATCGCGAACTGTCCGAAACTCGCGCCGGCGGCCAGGCTTTGGGCCAGCTTCAGTTTGAGGTCCTGGAACCCGGAACAGCCGATGGCACGGCAAAAGCGCACGATGGTCGGCTCACTGATGCCGACACTGTGGGCCAGGTCGGCCATGGAGCTGTGCATCACGGCCGCGGGGTCAAGCAGCACGTGATCGGCGACCTTGAGCTCCGACTTGCGTAACAGGTGGCGAGACTGGGCGATGTGTTGCAGCAGATTCAAAGGGCTGGACTCTTTGTTATTGGCAGGTGCCGGGGATGTAGCACGCTTGTAGTTATACTACATGAATCGGCTTTTTGCCTGCTCAATGCGTTACCGAATCCCTCGATTTCAGGTGCCCGCGCCTCATGTAGCACTCATGGCGCGGGTCCGCCGAACAGGTTTTAAAGTCACAAGCTTATTGAGTTACTTATATAAAAAATAAAAAACACCGTTCCAAGGTCAATTAACAACAATACATGCCACCTTACAAATCCAAATAACAAAGTCCACCCCAAACAAACTTTAGCTGGGTATATTAGTTCCCGCAGGAAGCAAAACCCAATTAAAGGAGCTACATATCATGACTATTAAAACCAAAGACTGGACCGCACAAATCGATCGCATGCCAGGCGCCCCATCGTTCCGCACCTATGGCACCGTAACCGTTGCCCACACCGGCATCACACCGAAGCTGGAAATGACCGCACTGCAGGACAAGTCCTTCGACCTGCGCCTGGAGCTCAAACTGGAAACTTCCAATGAAGTTTCGCTGCAAGTCGAAACCGACAAGTTCGTTGAATACAAAGTACCGGGCAATTCCAATGTTACCGGCGTCAGCATCTTCTACGAAGGCAAGTTACTGCACCACATTGATAAAGTACTGATTACCAACTAAGAACTTATAACGCTTCCGGCAATCCGGGCGTCCCACAGACTCAGCTACTGAAGAGTGGGACGCCTCCTTCTCAGCCTGCGGCCTGCGCGTGCAGCAAGCCGGCCAGGGTTTCGGCCTCCACCGGACGGCTGACCAGATAACCCTGCACTTCATCGCAGCGCTCAGCTTTCAGGAAATCAAGCTGTTCGCGTCGCTCGACGCCTTCCGCCACCACCTTCAACGACAAGCCGTGCGCCATGGCGATGATTGCCCGGGTAATCGCCGCGTCTGCGCTGCCCTCCCCCAACCCACGGATAAACGCCTGATCAATCTTCACGTAGTCCACGGGAATCCGCTTGAGATAGCTCAGGGAGGAATAGCCGGTGCCAAAGTCATCAATCGCCAATTTCACGCCCAAGTCGCGTAGCTGCTGGAACGTCGCAATGATGTGCTCGACGCTATCGAGCAACTGGCTTTCGGTGAGTTTCAGTTCAAGGTAGCGTGGCTCCAGGCCGGTTTCTTCCAGTACTTGACGCACCAGACTGACCAGCTTGCCCTGCCGCAATTGATGCACCGACAGATTCACCGACACCCGAATCGCTTCAAGCCCCTGCCGCTGCCACTCACAGGCTTGCCAACAGGCCTGGCGCAGCACGAACTCGCCAATCGGCCCGATCAACCCGGTTTCCTCGGCCAACCCGATGAAATCCCCCGGTGGCACACGGCCCATGATCGGATGATCCCAACGCACCAAGGCTTCGGCGGCATTCAACTTGCCGGTGGCCAGGCACAGTTTCGGTTGGTAAAACACTTTCAACTGCTTCTCTTCCACGGCCTTTCGCAGTTGGTTTTCCAGTTGCAAGCGCTCCAGGGTGCTGGCCTGCAAACTATCGGTATAGAACTGGAAATTGTTGCCCCCCAGATGCTTGGCGTGTTGCATGGCCATGTTCGATTGGCTGACCAATGCCGAAATTTCCCGGGCGTTGTCCGGCAACAGGCTGATACCCATCGACGCACTGACCACCAACTCATGCCCTTCGATAGTCACCGGCACCCGCAACTTGCTCGCCAGACGCGTCGCTACCCGCGCGAGGCTCGACAGGTTGCCGTAGGAGTTGAACAGCACCGCAAACTCGTCGCCGGACAAGCGGGCGATGGTGTCGGCTTCCGGCAACGCATTCACCAGCCGCCGGGCCATCTTCTGCAACAACTGGTCGGCGATTTCATGCCCCAGGCTGTCGTTCAGCTGTTTGAAGCGATCCAGATTGATGTGCAGCAACGCCAGGCTGCGATAACCGCCCTGGCGCACTCGCTGATGCGCTTCGCTGAGTCGTTCGCGGAACATCGAGCGATTGGCCAGGCCGGTCAGTTCATCGTAATGAGTCAGGTAGCGCATGCGCTCTTCGGATTCCCGGCGAGCCGAGAGATCCGCGAAGAAGCCGACGATATGGCGGACATTTCCCCGGGTATCGCGCACAGCATTCAGTTGCAGCCATTGCGGATACATCTCGCCGTTCTTGCGGGTTTCCACCAATTCGCCTTGCCAGGTGCCGTGCTGTTCCAGCGCCTGATGAATCGCCGCGTAATGCCGACGTGCATCGCGGCTGCAAGGCAACTCAACGACATTGCGACCGATCATGTCTTCGATGTCATAGCCGGTCACCCGACTGAATGCCTGATTGATCGCGATCAGGGCGTAATTGGGATCGAAAATCACGATCCCTTCGCTGGCTGCTTCGAATACCGTCGCCGCCAATTGCCGCTGAGCTTCCAGACCTTTGCTGACGCTGATGTCGCGACGGGTGCCGACCATGCGAATCACCCTGCCGTTTTCGGCGCGCTCGACCGCCCGCCCGCGGTCCTCGATCCAGACCCAGTGGCCATCGCCATGCCGCACGCGGTACTCGATCTGATAGTCCTCGGTGCGGCCCTTCAGATGCTCGACCAGCGCCCTTTTCAGCGCGGGAAGATCCTCTGGGTGCAGCCGCGGCTTGAGGTGACGCAGGATGCCCGTCACCTGTTCCGGCTCCAGGCCGAACAATTCCTGAATCTGTGTGTGGTGAACTTCGTCGGTTTGCAGATTCCAGTCCCACAGCCCCAGTTCACTGGCCTTCAACGCCAGCGCCAGGCGCGCTTCACTCTTGCTCAGCGCCTGATTGGCGGCGTCCAGCTCCAGGCTGCGCTGGGCAACGCGGTTTTCCAGATCAATCTGGATTTCTCGCAGTTCGTCCTCGGCCCGCCGGCGTTGTTCGATTTCCTTGGCCAGCTTCTGATTGAGCTGATCACTGCAACTTTGCGCCTGCTGCAAGTGCTCGATGAGCGCCTGATTCTGAAAGCGTCGCATCAGACCGCGATCGATCAATCGATTGACCTGCCAGGCAACCACGCTCAGTGCGCCGAGCAAAATCAGCCCGAACCAGCCCCATCCTTGCTGCTGTTCGTCGCCGCCCCAAAACATGTAGGCAATGGCCGGCAACAGACAGGGCAAGGTAAATGACAGAAAGGCAGGCAAACTGACGGCGTAAGCCACGCTCGCTGAAAGTGCCGCGGCACCGATAAGACCGAAGACCCAGGCTTGTTGAATGAAGTTATCGGCGGGAACCAGGGCAATGCCGGCACCGGCCAGGGTCAAGCCGGTGAGGCCGGAGCCGAGCAAAAACATACGTCGCCAGATGGGGTGGGCCTGACGATTGGGAATGGCCGAATCGAAGGCTGCGACCTGAATCACCCGCAATGCCACCAGTGACAGCAGCCAAACCAGCCAGACCGTGACCAGGAAGTAACGCTGCGGACTCCAGAGCAAACCGGCGCAGACCAGACCATTGATCAACATGAACAGCGTCGGCAGCAAAGAGCCCTGATACAGCAGACGCGTGCGTTCGACCGCCATTTCCATGGCGTACTGTTTACGGATAACCCGGGGCTGCGCAGTGGGGCCCGACAGGTCGAGGCTGAGGGTCATAGGCGATATTCTTGTTCTTATAATGATGAGCATGAGCCCGAAACGTCGACGGAGCATACACAAGCAAGTGCCCCGACCAAACAGCTCCCGGTCAAAAAACAGACAAAATTATTAGCCAGCCGACCCGGTGCAAACGCCGCCAGCCGAGTGCTGCCAACGCTTGTGGACAATGACTGACCGGTCGTCCCGCACGCCTCTTTCATCGGCTAATGCAAAGCGGGGTTTGCCCGGTGTGACGCCGCCCCCTAGAATGCCCCGATGCGCGATGATCTCTCCCTTCTGCTGAACTCCCTCAACGATGCCCAACGGCAGGCTGTAGCAGCCCCCGTGGGTCGTCAGTTGGTCCTGGCCGGTGCTGGCTCCGGTAAAACCCGAGTGCTGGTGCACCGTATCGCCTGGTTGATCCAGGTCGAAAACGCGTCGCCCCACTCCATTCTGTCGGTGACCTTCACCAACAAGGCCGCTGCCGAGATGCGTCACCGCATCGAGCAACTGATGGGTATCAACCCGGCCGGCATGTGGGTCGGCACCTTCCATGGCCTGGCGCACCGCTTGCTGCGGGCCCACTGGCAGGAAGCGGGCCTGAGCCAGACCTTTCAGATTCTCGACAGCGATGACCAGCAACGCTTGGTCAAGCGGGTGATCCGCGAGCTCGGCCTGGACGAACAACGCTGGCCGGCCCGTCAGGCCCAATGGTTCATCAACGGGCAAAAAGACGAAGGTCTGCGCCCGCAACACATTCAGGCCAGCGGCGACCTGTTCCTGGCGACCATGCGCAGCATCTATGAGGCCTACGAGGCGGCGTGCCTGCGTGCCGGTGTCATCGACTTCTCCGAACTGCTGCTGCGCGCCCTCGACCTGTGGCGCGACCACCCAGGCCTGCTGGCGCATTATCAGAAGCGCTTCCGGCACATCCTGGTGGACGAATTCCAGGACACCAACGCCGTGCAGTACGCCTGGCTGCGTCTGCTGGCCAAGGGTGGCGACAGCCTGATGGTGGTGGGCGATGACGACCAGTCGATCTACGGCTGGCGTGGCGCGAAAATCGAGAATATCTACCAGTATTCCGAAGATTTCCCGGACGCCGAAACCATCCGACTGGAGCAAAACTACCGCTCCACAGCCGGCATCCTGAAGGCCGCGAACGCCTTGATCGCCAATAACACCGGCCGCTTGGGCAAGGAGTTGTGGACCGACGGCGGCGACGGCGAGGCCATCAACCTGTATGCCGCGTTCAATGAACACGATGAAGCGCGCTATGTTGTCGAAACCATCGAAAGCGCGCTGAAAACCGGCCTGGCCCGCAGCGATATCGCGATTCTGTACCGCTCCAACGCCCAATCCCGGGTTTTGGAAGAAGCCTTGCTGCGCGAGCGCATTCCGTACCGCATCTACGGTGGCCAGCGCTTCTTTGAACGCGCGGAAATCAAAAACGCCATGGCCTACATGCGTTTGCTTGAAGGCCGTGGCAACGATGCCGCGCTGGAGAGGGTGATCAACGTACCGGCTCGCGGCATTGGCGAAAAAACCGTTGAAGCCATCCGCGAGCACGCGCGTCACAGCGATGTGTCGATGTGGGAAGCGATGCGCCAATTGGTGGCCAACAAAGGCCTGACCGGCCGCGCCGCCAGCGCATTAGGGGCATTCGTCGAGCTGATCGAGAACCTCGCCGCCAAGTGCATGGAGATGCCGCTGCACCTGATGACCCAGACCGTCATCGAGCAGTCGGGGCTGATTGCCTACCATGAAGCGGAAAAAGGCGAAAAAGGCCAGGCCCGGGTAGAAAACCTTGAGGAACTGGTCAGCGCCGCGCGCAACTTTGAAAACAGCGAAGAAGACGAGGACCTGACGCCACTGGCGGCATTCCTCGGCCACGCATCGCTGGAGGCCGGTGATACCCAGGCCGACGAGCACGAAGACAGCATTCAACTGATGACCCTGCACAGTGCCAAGGGCCTGGAATTCCCTTACGTGTTCCTGGTGGGCATGGAAGAAGGCCTGTTCCCGCACAAGATGAGCCTGGAAGAACCTGGCCGTCTTGAGGAAGAGCGGCGCCTGGCTTACGTCGGTATCACCCGCGCCATGCAAAACCTGGTGATGACCTACGCTGAAACCCGACGCTTGTACGGCAGCGAGACCTACAACAAGGTGTCGCGCTTCGTACGCGAAGTGCCGAAAGGCCTGATTCAGGAAGTACGGCTTTCCAACAGCGTCAGTCGACCGTTTGGTGGCAACCAGTCGATGAGCGGCGGCAGCCTGTTCAGCGGCAGCGAGATTCCGCAAACCGAATTCAGTCTCGGCCAGGCCGTACGGCACTCGGTGTTCGGCGATGGCGTGATCCTGAACTTCGAAGGCGCTGGCGCACAGGCGCGGGTCCAGGTGAATTTCAGCGAAGGCAGCAAATGGCTGATGCTTGGGTACGCCAAGCTGGAAGCGATTTAAAGCGCTTCCTGTAGGAGCCAGACTGCTGGCGATAGCGGCATCGGTCGATATTACTTTTGACTGAAGTCCGTCATCGCGAGCAGGCTCGCACACATGTTCTGCGTCTTTCCTACAGAACTTATCCACTCCTCCTACAGACCAAAGTTAACAGGCCTTATTGCCCTGATTGAAGCTGAACCCGACCTGTCAGGCAAAAGCCCGAAACACTCTGCCGCTAGCCAGTAACACTTCAGCTGTGCAACATGGCGCGCGTGCCTTCCACAAATGGGAATTCCCTCTATGAAACGTTTTCTTAGCATCGCCATGGCGTTGTGCATCGGCCTGACGATGAGTCTCGACGTCAATGCCGCCAAGCGCTTCGGTGGTGGCAAAAGCGCAGGCGCTGCGCCGACACACCAGACCAGCCAGATGGCTCCTTCTTCTCCAGGCATGGGCGGCGCTGCGGCAACCGCTGGTGCTGCCGGTGCCGCTGGCGCCGCTGCCAAGGCCGGCGGTGCTTCGCGCTGGCTCGGCCCATTGGCGGGCATCGCCGCCGGTGGCCTGCTGGCGTCCATGTTCATGGGCGACGGCTTCCAGGGCATGCAGATCTTCGACATCCTGATCATGGCGGTCATCGCGTTCCTGGTCTTCCGCTTCATCGCCGCCCGTCGTCGCAAGCAGCAGGAGCAATTCGCGCCGGCTGGCCACGCGCCGATGCAGCGTGAAGCTTTCGAACAGAAGCCTGCTGGCGGTTCGATCTTCGGTGGTTCGGCAGCACCTGTCGCCGCTCGTCCGGTAATCAATGCGCCAGCCTGGTTCAACGAACGCAACTTCATTGAAGCCGCACGCAACCACTTCCAGTCCCTGCAACAGCACTGGGACGCAAATGAAATGGACAAGATCGCCGAGTTCGTCACTCCGCAAATGCTGGAGTTCCTCAAGCGTGAACGTGCCGACCTGGGCGACGGCTTCCAGTCGACCTACATTGATAACCTCAATGTACAACTGGACGGTGTGGATGATCGCGCCGACAAGACCATCGCCACCCTGACCTTCAGCGGCGTGTCGAAAACCTCGCGTTTCGACCAGGGCGAAGTGTTCAGCGAAAGCTGGAACATGGAACGTCCACAGGGCGAAAACCAGCCTTGGCTGGTCGCAGGTATCCGCCAGAACGGCTGATTACCCTCCGCGCTTCACGTGCTGCAATAAAAACCCCGGCCTCGGCCGGGGTTTTCTATTTCGCGGTTGCATCTATAGCGAGCTACTGTATAAACCGCCCCATATAAACCGCGCCATACAAGCAAGAGGATCCCGGACGTGGAAGAAATCATCGAACAACTGCGTGAAGCCAACGAACCGGTACCGGTCCCCTTGGAATTGCCTGACGAAGACCTGCTGGTGGAAATCGAAGAACAACTGTTCATCGACATCCCGTTTGTCTTCAGAGAATTTTTGCTGACCGTCAGCGACGTGGTCTACGGCAGCCTGGAGCCGGTGACCGTCACCGACCCGCAATCGCACACCTACCTGCCAGACGTTGCCGCCAACGCCTGGGATGCCGGCGTCGATCGCAGCCTGATCCCGATCTGCCAGGACGGTGACGATTACTACTGCGTCGAAGAAGACGGCACCGTGGTGCTGTGGTCCGCCGAAGAAGAACTGGTGATGGAAGAAACCTGGGAATCGGTATGGCACTGGGCGCGGGACGTCTGGCTGGAAAGCTGAGTCAGCTGACGCCCCTGCGGGTCAATGCCCTGGCGAATCCTTGTGATTGTCCAGGGTATCGAGCAACGCCACCTGCATCCGCGTGTGGACGCGGATGAACCAGCGCCACAGCAGCGCCGCCACGGCGGCCGCGACCACGGCGATCAGCACCAGCAACTTGTTGGTCGGCAGAATACTGGCCGACAAGGCTGCCAACAGCAGGAAAATCACCAGCAGCGAGAGAATCGGGATCACTTCGGCGATCACCCGGCGTACTCGCTGCGTGTGACGCCCCGCCATCTCCGGCTTCACACCCATCTCCGCCAGCAGCATCGACAGCGCCTTGAGCTTGCGATACGCGGCTATCAGAAATGGCAGCGACACCAACAGCGCCCCGCCCCAAATCAAAGCCTTCTGCCAGCTCGGATCGCTGATCCAATCCTGCAGATAAGTGGAAATGCGTTCGGCGAAGTAAGCACCCGCGAAGAAGATCGCGATCACCAACGCCAGATTGACCCCCACTTGCAGCAAAATCCTCCGGATCATCGACGCCAGCAACGCGCCCTGGCCCTGCGGCTGGATGCTACGCAGCCATTCACCATACATGCCCAGTACGCGCCCGAGCCGCTGCGGCATCACTGCGGCCAACTTGATCGACAGCGGGTCGGCGGCCCGAATCAGATAAGGCGTTAACAGCGTGGTGATCACCGACACCGCCACCGCCACCGGATAAAGAAAATTGCTGGTGACCTGCAGGGTCATGCCCAGCGCAGCGATGATGAAAGAAAACTCGCCAATCTGTGAAAGACCCATCCCGACGCGCAGTGAGGTCCGTCCGTCATTGCCGGCGATAAACGCACCGAGCCCGCAGGACAACATCTTGCCGAGCACCACCGCCACAGTGATGACCGCAATCGGCCAGGCGTATTGCAGCAGGATCATCGGGTCGAGCATCAGCCCGATGGCAACAAAGAAAATCGCGCTGAACAAATCACGAACCGGCTCGATCAAGCGCTCGATTTTCAGCAACTGCCGGGATTCGGCCATGATTGCGCCAATCAGGAATGCGCCGAGCACCATGCTGTATTCGAGCTTGACCACCAGCAGGCAGAAGCCGAAACACAGGCCCAGCACCGTGATCAACAGCATTTCGTTGCTTTCGAATTTCGCCACATAAGACAGCAATCGCGGCACCAGCAAGATACCGATCACCAGTGCGACGATCATGAACAGCGAAAGCTTGCCGACCGTGGAAAACACTTCGCCTGAACTGACCGTGCCGCTGACCGCGATGCTCGACAGCAACGCGATGATGCCGATCCCGAGAATGTCTTCAACGATCAGCACACCAAAGATCAGCTGCGCAAAACGCTGGTTTTTCATCTTCAGATCGTTCAGCGCCTTGACGATGATGGTGGTCGAGGAGATCGCCAGGATTGCCCCCAGAAACAGCGAATCCATGGTGCTCCAGTCAAACCAGCGGCCTATTTCGTAGCCGATCCAGATCATCAGCACGATTTCCAGGAATGCCGCGATAAACGCCGTGGCGCCGACCTTGAACAGTTTGCGCAGGCTGAATTCCAGCCCCAGACAGAACATCAGAAAAATCACCCCGAGCTCCGCCAGGGTTTTGATGGTTTCTTCGTCATGGATCAGGCCGAATGGCGGGGTGTGCGGGCCAATAATGAAACCGGCAACGATGTAGCCCAGCACCACGGGCTGTTTGAAGCGATGGAAAAGAACGGTCACCACACCTGCGACCAACATGATCACTGCCAGGTCCTGAATAAAACTGATGGCATGCATGGTGTGAGGCTCCTTGGTGACATTGCTCGTGCACCGGGCGTGGGAAACGTCCGAGTGGACAGAATGAAAATCCGCTATCCGCGTAGGAATTTTGCCCCTATGGACGTGCTTTTGAAGGGTAACACCGGGACTTCTGGCAGAAAGGCGGTGCAATATATGGAAACAGATCGATCCGGCGTGACGGCGATCAAGCGTCCGGCGCCCCGATAACTGTTGGTTTGAAAAAACCGTCGAGGCACCCGTAGAGGTGCGTCCCCTCAAACCTTGCCTTGAACCGTGAGAACGCTATGGAACCCGGAAACGCCCAACTGTCGATGACAGTATTGATGACCCCCGACATGGCCAACTTCTCTGGCAATGTTCACGGCGGCACCTTGCTTAAGTACCTCGACGAAGTGGCCTACGCCTGCGCCAGCCGTTATGCCGGCCGCTACGTCGTGACCCTGTCGGTGGATCAGGTGATTTTCCGTGAGCCGATCCATGTCGGCGAACTGGTGACCTTCCTCGCTTCGGTCAACTACACCGGCAACACGTCCATGGAAGTGGGCATCAAGGTGGTGACCGAAAACATCCGCGAGCGCTCGGTGCGCCACACCAACAGCTGCTTCTTCACCATGGTCGCAGTGGATGACCAGCGAAAACCTGCCCCGGTGCCGCCACTGCAACCGCAAAACAGCGAAGACAAGCGCCGCTATATCCAGGCACAGCAACGCCGCCAGATTCGTCAGGAACTGGAAAAGCGCTATCAGGAAATCAAAGGCGACGCTTAAAGCAAAAGATCGCAGCCTGCGGCAGCATTCCTCTGTAAGAGATGCCGCAGGCTGCGATCTTTTTATCGTGACTCGCTTACAAGCTGATCGACGTCGCCTCGAACCTCACCCGCGGATGGGCAATCCGGTCCTGTGCCCGCACCAGTTCCAGCTCATAGCTGGCGCAGGCCTGGGTCTCCAGCAACACCTCGTGCACTGCCGACGCGGCGAATTCGAAAGCGGCCACCAGGCTATCGCCCAATAGCACACGCGCCAGGAACAACCCGGACGTCAGGTCACCAACGCCCACGGGTTGGCGTGGAAACGCCAGCATCGGCCGTTGCAGGTGCCAACTGCCCTCGGCTGTCACCAGCAGCATTTCGAAGACGTCGGGGGTTTTGCCCGGGTAGTCCAGATGCTTGACCAGCACGGCCTTCGGCCCGCGCGCCAGCAACGACCGCGCCATCGCCAGGCAATCAAACAGCGACTGCGGCTTGCGCCCTGAAAAGCTGTCGAGCTCCAGTTGGTTCGGGCACATGAGGTCAGCCACGGCGGCGGCTTCTTCCAGCAGAAAATCGCTGACTTCCGCAGGCACGCTGCAGCCCTTCTCCGGATGACCCATGACTGGATCACACAGGTACAGCGCTTTGGGGTTCATCGACTTGATCCTTGCCACACCCGTGAGAATCGCCCGGCCCTGGGCCGCGCTGCCGAGATAACCCGAGAGCACGGCGTCGCAATTGCCCAGTTCGCCAATCGCCGCGATGCCTTCGACCAGATCCGGGATCTGGTGCGGCGCCAGCACGTCGCCGGCCCACTGTCCATATTGCGTGTGGTTGGAGAACTGTACGGTGTTGAGCGGCCAGACGTTCACCCCGACCCGCTGCATCGGGAAAACCGCGGCACTGTTGCCGGCGTGACCGAACACCACGTGGGACTGGATAGCAAGCAGATGGGGCGTACGTTTCATGCGGTGAGTATCCGTAAAACGATTGAAATTCGAGCGGCGCAGTATGCGACTAAACGCAGCCTGTACGACAGACCGACGACACAGTTAAGCTGACACTATCTTGTTGGAGCACCCTGTTGATGCTGACCCTTGGAAATATTTTCGTGTTGATGCTGCTCGCCACCGCTGGCGCCTGGCTTTGGCACAACCACGGCTTGCGCGAGCGCGCACTGGAGCGGGTCAAGCAACATTGCAGCAACCTCGGGATCGAGCTGCTGGATGGCAATGTGGCGTTGAAAAAAATTGGCTTCATCAAGGATGCCAGTGGTCGGCGGCGCCTGGCCCGTGTGTATAACTTCGAATTCACCGTCACCGGCGAAACCCGGCATAACGGCACCATCACCCAGTTCGGCGCCCACAGTGCGCAGATCGAACTGGCGCCTTATCCGATGCCGTTTGACGACACGCCTCCGGTCGTCGATGTGGTCAAGCCCAGCGCGCAGGTGATCGAGCTGAACCATTGGCGGCAAGAGCACAACAAGTGGCGGCCGTGATCTTCAATTCAACCGACAGTTGGCCAGACCTCTCTGCAGCACTTCGAAGTCTTGCGGCGCGCTGAAAATCAATTCAATCCGCGAATCCTGACGCCATTCACTGGCTTGCCACGCCACCGCTGAACTATCCAGCGCGTTCGCCGATACCCAGCCTTGCTCACCGTGAACAACCAGCTTCGCACGCCGCCAGGAAAGGTTTTCGAGCCAGCGGCCGAGGAGCGCCGTGTCGAAGACCTGGCTCGGATGCCAGCGCCAGCCGATACTCCAGCCACCCTCCTGTTCCTGGCTTAAACAAATCGGCAGCGTCGGGTCGCTCCAGATTGCAGGAAGCTGCGCCAGACGCTTGGGCATCACAAAGTTATCCACACCCGCCACCGCTCGCGACGCAAGACCGGGCAGCTCACTCAAGGGTAGCGCGGCTTGTTGCGTCCAATACAGCGGACGCACCGGCAACATGGCACCTATGCGCTGGCGGTCCGCATCCTCAAGCCCTTCAGACTTGTTCATCAGCAACAGCCCCGCACTGTTCAGCGCCTCTTGTTGCGCCTCAGGCAGCGGCTTTCCTGCTGCGAGCGCTTGCGCGTCGAGTACCAGCACGCTGGCTTGCAGACTCAGCACGCCTTGCCATGGCGCCTCGCTCAGCTGCTTGAGCAACTGCACCGGATGTCCCAATCCCGAAGGCTCGATGAACAACCGGTCTGGCCGCGCCTTGCGCAGCAAACGGCCGAGCCCGACTTGAAACGGCGCGCCATTGACGCAACACAAACAGCCACCGGCCACTTCCCCCAGTGCGATACCATCGGCCTCCTGAGTCAGCAGCGCGGCGTCGATGCCAATCTGCCCGAACTCGTTGATCAACACCGCCCAGCGCTCACCGGCGGGACGTTGCGCCAGCAGGTGCTTGATCAGGCTGGTCTTGCCGGCGCCCAAAGGCCCGGCGATGACGTGAGTGGGAATGTTCTGCAACATGGTCGAAGGTTTCTGAGGAGGTCAGTATGCGGTGGATGGGAGTGTCGTTACTGCTGACGCTTGCGTGTGGTGAGGCGCTGGCACAGGCCTGCGTTGTCCACAGCCAGGCGGAACGCCTTGACGTCCAGGTCTGCCAGCAGAATCGCAACATCCCGGAAAAACTGTTCGCCGACGGCTTCTGCCAACCGAACCTGGCCGGGCAGAAGGTCGAGGTACGGTACGTCGACCATTGCCCCACTGGCGCGTTCGGCGTGTGCAGCAACGCGCAAGTTGCCAATATGCCTTACCGGCAGGATATTCACTATTACGGCGTGGCCACGGACGCGGCGTATTTGCAGCCGTATTGCGAAGGGCAAAGCCAGGGCACCTGGCTCAAGCCTTGAGTGGTTAGCTCAGCCAGTCGAGGGTGAGGATCAAACGACGCTCGCCGGGATCCAGATGCGGCGAGCGGTGAATCAGACCAAAGCCTTCATTGCCATGCCATTTTTCACCTTTGAGCAAGGCGACTTCGCCGCTGTCGATCTTCTGGATCAAGGTGTCATCCTGAGGTTCGGCGGCGGCTTGGCCCAGTTGACGACGGTCCATGGCGCCTTCCCTCAGCCATTCGCTGCCGAGCCCGGCGTAAGTGGTGATCAACCGTACGGGGACGTGATCGACGTGAAAGCGCGGGCACATGGCCTTGTCGAGAACCCTCAGGCGCACGCCGATTCGCCGGGCACCGAGCAGGCAGGCAAACGCGCTGACAAGCCAGGAAACGTCGGCGATGAACCCTTCGTAACCTTCAAGATCACTGAAGCCTGAGGCCAATCCATGGAGATTGGGTTCAGCTTCGTCGTCGGGCATTTCCAGGGATAGCGATTGCGCCAGCGGCTCGTTCAGCGACAGCAACAGAGTCGCGAAGTCAGCGATATGCAGCGGGAGTTGGCGATTCCAGACCGCAAGGTTCACGCCGTCATCGAGAATGCCACTCAGGGATGTTGGTGTTGTTCCCTGCTGCTGGCGGATCGACTTTCCGGACCGTCCCGCCGGGGTCAATGTCAGCATCAGGCAGCCTCTTCCTGCCAAGGGCCAAACGGGTCTGGAAGCAATCGCCAGCCTTCGACTCCCAGTGCCATTTCATCGTCTGTCAGCAGGCACTCATCGAGCGCTGCGGTGAGCAGTTTGAAGTCGATGTTCTGGCCGATGAACACCAGTTCCTGCCGGCAATCCCCCGTCTCGCGAGTCCAGTTTTCCATAATGCCGGCCGTGCTTTCCTCGTCCTGCGGCCACTGGTTCTTCGGCACAAAACGCCACCAGCGCCCAGCGAAACCATGACGCATCAAACCGCCGGCCTGAGACCAGCTACCGGCATCCATGTGCTTACTGGCCAGCCAGAAGAACCCCTTGGATCGCAGCAGCTTGCCATTGACCCACGGGCGGTCGATGAAACTGAAAAAACGTTGCGGATGGAAGGGACGACGCGCCCGATAAGCGCTGGAGGCAATGCCGTACTCGTCAGTTTCCGGTACATGTTCGCCGCGTAACTCGCGTAACCAGCCCGGCGCCTGAGCGGCTTTATCGAAGTTGAATCGACCTGTACTGAGGATCTTTTCGAGCGGTACTTCGCCCATGACCATTGGAATGATCTCCGCCTCGGCGTTGAGTCGCTCCAGGATCGCAATCAACTCCTGGCGATCGCGGCTACTGATGAGGTCGATCTTGCTGATCAGGATCACGTCAGCGAACTCCACTTGCTCGATCAGCAGGTCGGTAATCGCGCGTTCATCTTCTTCGCCCAAAGTCTCACCACGGGAAGCGAGGCTTTCGGCGGCCTGGTAGTCGCGCAAAAAATTCATGCCATCGACCACCGTGACCATGGTATCGAGCCGCGCGATATCCATAAGGCTTTGCCCGCTTTCGTCGCGGAACGTGAAGGTTTCCGCTACCGGCAGCGGCTCGGAGATGCCTGTGGACTCGATCAATAAATAATCAAAGCGCCCCTCGCTGGCAAGCTTGCTCACCTCTTCCAGCAAGTCTTCACGCAAGGTGCAGCAGATGCAGCCATTGCTCATTTCAACGAGTTTTTCTTCTGCGCGATTGAGGCTGACGTCGCGCTGGACCTCGCTACCGTCAATGTTGATTTCACTCATGTCATTGACGATCACCGCGACTCGAAGATTTTCTCTATTACGTAGTATGTAATTAAGAAGTGTACTTTTCCCGGCCCCTAAAAAGCCCGACAGCACGGTCACGGGTAAACGATTTGGCATCAGATGCTCCTCACGGGATGCCCGGTCAAAATGTCGGGCTTGATTTTATGTTATAGTATAACAACACAATCAAGCCACTCTCCTCTTGTCCAGAACGACCAAGGGCTGGATGCTGGAGCTCATTCCGTTCACGAGAAATCCCATGCGTAACGCCCTGAAACTCGCGCTGATGAGCCTTTCATTGCTGGGTGCTGCGGCAGTTCAGGCGCAAGTTCCAGCCTTGGCCAATTGCACCCGAAGCGCCAACTTGCTGGCATGCGTGGATGGCGAAGGCAATGCGTACAGCGTCAATACGGTCGGCAGCACAATCTACTTGCGGGGGTTCGAAGCCGCCGGGAAGCGTTACTGGGCGCAGACCAATAGTCGCTACGGCCAGCTGACGTTCTTCACGGGAATCGCATCCGACGGTGAAGCGTGGGTCGGTTACAACCGGCGTGTCGGCTGGACCACTATCAATCGGTTTTCCAGTTCCGGTGGCAGCAGCGCCAAATTCACCTGCAGCCGAATAACCGGTTGCTAACCTCGGGATTACAGGCGGGATCAGCTCGAGCGATTGCCATCCGGGCAAGATGAAAACCTGTTCATGAAAAAGCTATCGTGGAGCGCATTGTTATACTATAACATGCAAACTTATTTTCCATGATGGACCTGCTCATGAATGCGCTGACTCTGCCGGATATCGCCGCGCAGGCCTCACGCCAAGCCTTGCCACTTGAGTGGGTGGGGATGTGCGGCATTGCTCTTCCTGTTTTACTCGACGGCCAACGATTGAGCGCAACTGCCGATGCGGGAGTGAGTCTCGACGACGGAGAGGCACGCGGCATTCATATGTCGAGGCTCTATCTGGCGTTGGCAATGCTCGAGCAGGCAACACTTTCGCCGTCACTCCTACGACGGGTATTGCAGCGTTTTTTGGACAGTCATGAAGGCCTGGCGAGCAGCGCTTATCTAAAAATCCATACGAATCTACTGCTTAAACGGCCCGCCCTGATCAGCCCTCTAAGCGGATGGAAGACCTATCCCATCTCCATTGACGCGCGCTTGAAAAACTCGATGTTCCACGTGGAACTAAAAATCGAGTTTGCTTATTCCTCGACGTGCCCATGTTCAGCGGCATTATCTCGACAGCTAATCCAACAGCAATTTGTCGACGACTTCGCCAACAAGCCGCTGGAACACGCCGACGTCTTGGCTTGGCTGGGATCGACAAAAGGCATCGTTGCGACGCCTCACAGTCAACGCAGCACGGCGCAATTAAGCCTGCAGCTCGACGACTATCTGGACGAGCTGCCACTGATTGCACTGATCAATGACGCCGAAGCAGCTCTCGGCACTGCTGTGCAGACGGCCGTGAAGCGTGCAGACGAACAAGCCTTCGCCCTCGCCAATGGCCAGAACCTGATGTTCTGCGAAGACGCAGCCCGACGGTTGAACATCGCCCTGAAACGCTCTCCCGGCATCAACGGCTTTCACATTCGCGTTATCCACGCTGAAAGTTTGCATGCCCACGATGCTGTCGCTGAAAGTCGCTGGAACCGGGAGAACGCATGATCCACTGTCAGGCATTGCGTTGGGGTGCCCCGGGGCAACCGCTGACACCGCCCCTCGACATCGAACTGCAAGAAGGCCGTTTCACCGCGGTGATCGGTGCCAACGGCTCCGGTAAAAGCAGCCTGCTGAAAGTGATAGCCGGCCTGCAAAAACCTCTCTCCGGTAAAGTCGCACTCTCGGCACCGCGTAAAGGTGGGCTGTCGTTCCTGCCTCAGCAACAACATCTCGATCGCCAGTTTCCCATCAGCCTCCAGGAGTTGGTTGCCGCGGGTTTCTGGGGCAGCAAACAACCCTCGGAACAACGCCGCCAGCGACTTCGCGCCGTGCTGGAAGATTGGTGCCTGAGCGGTTTGGAGCAACGCCCATTGATGGCGTTGTCCGGTGGCGAATTGCAACGTGCCCTGCTTGCTCGATTAAGCCTCGCCGACGCTCCTTTGCTGTTGCTTGACGAACCTCACGCGGCGCTCGACGAGCTCGGCCAAGCGCTGCTGTGGAAGCACCTGCACGCGTGGCATGCCGAGGGCCGAACGCTGGTGGTGGTGTGTCATGACCTGGCGGCCGTGCGCCAACACATTGCGCAAACCCTGCTGATAAAAAGCAGCGGCTGCCTCTTTGGCGCGAGCACCGATCTCATCCGCCAACAACCATTTACGCAGGTGGCGTGATGCTCGCTGCCGCACAGCTTTGGCAACCGTTCCACGAGTTCGTGTTCATGCGCCGGGCGCTGATCGGCGGATTGCTCCTGGCCTGCAGCACAGCACCGCTAGGGGTGTTTTTAATTCTGCGACGCATGAGCCTGATCGGAGACGCCGTCGCTCACGGCATCCTGCCGGGTGCCGCACTCGGGTTCTGGTTCGCCGGTTTGAGTCTCCCCGCATTGACGGTCGGCGGTCTCGGCGCCGGCCTCGGTATGGCTGGACTGGCAGCCTGGATCACTCGCCGAACCGGCCTGCGGGAAGATGCGAGCCTCGCCGCGATCTATCCAATTTCCCTCGCCAGCGGTGTGCTGATTCTCGGCCTGGCGGGCAAACGCCTGGACCTGTTGCACCTGCTGTTCGGTTCGGCCCTGGCGGTCGATGGCCCCACCTTGACCGGGATGCTATGGGTCTCGGCGATGAGTTTGATCGCCATGCTGCTGATCTACCGTCCCTTGTTGCTGGACACCCTTGATCCACTTTTCCTGCGCACCGTCAGCCGCCTCGGTCCTCTGGCCCATGGCGTATTCCTGACTCTCGTGGTGTTGAATCTGGTGATTGGATTCCAGGCCATCGGTGCCTTGATGGTGGTCGGTTTGATGATGTTGCCCGCCGCAGCTTCGCGCTTCTGGAGTCGCCGGCTACCGGCCCTGATGGCCATCGCAGCCGTGTTTGGCTGCCTCTCGGTATGGCTGGGACTGCTGCTGTCGTTTGACTACTCACTACCCAGTGGCCCGGCCATCGTGCTGGTGGCTGGCGGTTTCTACCTGCTGTCGGTGGTGTTCGGGCCCGTACACGGTCTGCTGCATCGCCCACCTTTGCTCACATCCCAATGAGGTGTTACCCGATGCGCGCTTTACTCGTGCTGTTCAGTTTGATGATGTCGATGTCACTGTCTGCTGCGGAAAAACTTCAGGTGGTCACCAGTTTCAGCATCCTCGCCGACATGACCCAACACGTAGGCGGTGAGCACATCCAGATCACCAACATGGTCGGCCCCGACGCCGATGCGCACACCTACGAGCCGACGCCAAACGATGCCCAGGCACTGCTCAAGGCCAAGCTCATCATCAAGAATGGTCTGGGTTTCGAGCCATGGCTGGATCGTCTGGTGGCAAGCAGCGAGGCCAAGGCACCGGTCATCACCGCCAGTCGAGGTGTCATCCCACGGGATCTGGATGAGGACGGCGAGACCGTTCCCGACCCACATGCCTGGCACAACCTGGCGAACGCCGAGTTGTACGTCGCCAACATCACCAAAGCGCTGATTGCCGCAGACCCTGCGCACAAGGCCGACTACCAACGCAACAGCACCGCCTATCTCAAGCAGATCTACACGCTGCTTGCCGAAGCCAAAGCCAAACTCGGCGCGCTACCTCCGGGCAACCGCAAGATCGTGACCTCCCACGATGCCTTTGGTTACCTCGGCCAGGCCTATGGGATCGACTTCATGGCGCCTCAGGGTTTGTCGACCGAGCGAGAGCCTTCAGCCGCCGATGTCGCTGCGCTGATCACACAGATTCGCCAGGCCAAGGTCAAAGCCGTGTTCATGGAGAACATCAAAGATGCGCGCCTGCTCAAACAGATCGCCGACGAAAGCGGCGCACGGATTGGCGGCACGCTGTACTCCGATGCGCTCGCGGCAACGGGCCCGGCGAGTACGTTTACCGGACTGTTCGAATACAACCTCAACACCCTCTACAACGCGTTGAGCAAACCATGATTCGCCGGTAAGCATCCGCGCCTCGGAGTTTTCCGAGGACGTGGCGCGCACCAACGTCGACCTGATGCGCGGTTACAAAGCCCTGCAAAACGAGTTTTAAGACAATCGACAAACGTCTACATGACAGCGAACAGGGTTTGGTCTTATGGTTTATCCGCTAGCGCGTGTGATCGAAGCAGTCGAGAACAATAACTATGATCCAGATCACCCTGCCCGATGGTTCATTGCGTGAGTACGACCAACCCCTGACCGTTCATGAAATCGCCGCGAGTATTGGCCTGGGGCTGGCCAGTGCAGCGGTGGCAGGACGCGTCAACGGCGTGTTGGTGGATTGCGAATTCATGGTCGGGGCCGATGCCCGGGTCAGCATTGTGACGCCGCAGGAGCCAGACGGCCTGGAGATCCTGCGCCGGTCCTGCACGCTGATGCTGGCGATGGCCGTCAAACAACTTCATCCGCATGCACAAATGCGCGTGGGCTCACCGCTGGGTGACGGGTTCTTTTGCGAGTTCGCTGTCGAGCGAGCCTTGGCCGCGACCGACCTGCCGCTGATTGAAGCACGCATGCAATCTCTGGCAGCGACCAACCACTCGATCCGTCGCCGTCTGACCACGGCCACGGCCACAGAAAATCTCTCGCTCTATCGTCTCGGTGACACCGAATACTGGACCACCGGTCCACATGTTCCCACTACCAAGGTCTTGCAGGCATTCGCCCTGGATCACATCAGCGGCACCTTGCAACAACGGGTCTATGGGACGTGCTGGTCCAGCCACCAGGAGCTGCAGTATTGGCGCCTGCCGGCCCATGTCATGGTTGTCAGCATGGATGATCGCCAGACCACCTACGCCCACGCCGTCACCGAGACGTTACGCCGTGGCGGCGTTCGCGCCCTGGCGGACCTGCGCAACGAAAAGGTCCGCTACAAGATACGCCAGCACAGTCAAACCGTGCCGTATCTGGTGGTGGTTGGGGAGCAGGAAAAGGCTGGCGGTTTCGTCACAGTGCGCAGTAACAGCGGCGAGGATTTCGGCAGGATGCAGGTTGACGCGGTGTGCCAGTGGTTAAGTCAGCCCGGGATTGCCGGGGTCTGAACGGACGCGTTCGGTGGCAAGTCGGCAATTCGTCTTGCCACCGAAGCATTTCATCAGGCTCGTGGTTTGACCGTGCCGCAATCCTGACCCAGCCATACGGCGCGAGTATCGAGGCTACCCTTCTGCTGAATACCGGTGGCGTTGAATGTGCCGTTGACCTTGGTGGTGAACTCACGGTCACTGAGGAACGTGGCGACACCCGCACCCTGTGCTTTCGGACAGCTGAAACGGAATTTCCACTGATTGCCGGTGCGCTCGGTGATTTCCTGTTTGCAGCCCGATTGTGGATCGGTCAGCGGAATATTGTCGCTCTTGACCTGCTCCGGCGTCAGGCAGGCGCGAATACCTTTGCCACCCATGGTGATGCCCTGTTTTTCCAGCTGCGCGCGCTGTTCAGGGGTCATCTGGCTTTGTATCTGACCAAGGATCAGTTGCAGATCCGGCAGGTTCTGGTCATCGACCTTCATGTTGCTCGAGGTCAATTCCCACAAACCCGGCTGCAGCATCTGCGCCTGAGCGGCCACAGGAAGTGCCAAACCCAGCGTAATGGCCAAACCCAGCAGACGAACATTCATCGTGTAACTCCTGATCAGTAATGGCCGTTAGACGTCAGCCGCAAGCTTCGGTTCATGGTCCAATTAAATAGCGACATTCTGCCCGGAACATGGTCTGTTAAGCATTGAATCTTCAGGAGCAAGGCTGCCCCCAATGGATTATTTCGGACCGCATATTTTCGGCTACACCATCGCTTTGCTGCATTCCCTGGGCACGATCGCAGCCATCCATGCCGTGTTGACCGTTCGAACTGCCCAAGGCTCGATCGCCTGGGCACTGTCACTGGTCTTCATGCCTTACCTGACACTCATCCCCTATCTGGTGTTCGGCCGCAGTACCTTCGACGGTTACATCAAGGCACGGCGCCAGGCCAACGAAGAAATGCGCAAGGCCATCTCAGAGCTCAACTGGCGCCCCTGGGTAGAGGAAGCGCTCACCGCTCGCGCTTCCACCGCTTACGCGTCACTAAGGGCCATGCCGAAGCTCGGGCACATGCCTTGTCTGGCCAACAACGAGGTGCGGCTGTTGATTAACGGCCGGGCAACTTTCGATGCGATTTTCAATGCCATCGACCAAGCAAAAGAAGCCGTGCTGATTCAGTTTTTTATCCTTCACGACGATCGCCTCGGTCAGCGCCTGCATAAATTGTTGCTGGAAAAAGCCGCCGAAGGCGTCTCGATTTACCTTCTCTACGATCAAATCGGCAGCCACTCCCTGCCCCACAGCTATGTACAGTCGTTGCGCGACGGCGGTGTCGAGGTCAAAGCCTTCGCCACCCGCAGCGGCTGGCTGAATCGCTTCCAGGTCAACTTCCGTAATCACCGCAAGATTGTGGTGGTCGACGGCATGCTCGGCTTCGTGGGCGGGCACAACGTGGGGGATGAGTACATGGGGGAGAAACCACCCCTGGCGCCGTGGCGCGATACCCATGTGCAGGTGCGCGGTCCGGTGGTGGCCTGCATGCAGGAATCCTTCGCCGAGGACTGGTTCTGGGCCGCCCGTTCTTTACCGCCATTGATCCTGCCAGACGTGTACCCGGACGATGGCGTATTGTGCCAACTGCTCGCCAGCGGCCCGGCGGATCCGTACGAGACCTGTTCGTTATTTTTCGTCGAAGCCATATACGCGGCAACCGAACGAGTGTGGATCACCACCCCGTATTTCATTCCCGACGAAGCAGTGTTCGCGGCCATGCGCCTTGCGGTATTGCGTGGGGTGGATGTACGGATTCTGCTGCCGTCGCGGCCCGACCATCGAATCGTCTACGCCGCCTCCAGCCTCTATGCCTTCGAGGCTGTGCGGGCCGGGGTACGGGTTTTCCGCTACGAGCCTGGATTCCTGCATCAGAAAGTCGTGTTGATCGACAACGAAATCAGCGCCATAGGCAGCGCCAACATGGATAACCGCTCGTTCCGTTTGAATTTCGAAGTGATGTTGCTGACGGTCGACAGCACATTCGCCGCCGAGGTGGAACAGATGCTCAACGACGACTTTGCCCAGGCCCACGAAATTGCCAAAGAAGAAGGCCGGGAGACCCGCCGCCTGCAACAGCTCGGCATGCGGGTCGCCCGGCTCATTTCACCCATTCTTTAAGGGTTGTAAATATCGTCACGCGTCCATGGCAGTTCATGACTGCCATCGGCATGGGCCTTCACCGCGAGAATCTGGTGCAGGTTGATCCAGCCTCGGGCGAAGGCGTAGGCACATCCGGCCAGGTACAAACGCCAGATGCGCAGCGCCTGTTCCGGCACCAATTTGCCTGCGGCTTCAAGGTTGTCCTCCAGGCGTTCGCTCCAGTGGTCCAGCGTGCGCGCGTAATGCAGGCGCAGGCTCTCGACATCGACGATTTCCAGACCTGCTTCACTGATCTCGGCAGAGATCATCGACAGGTGCGGCAACTCGCCGTTGGGGAACACATACTTCTCGATGAAATCACCGGCACCACGCCCCACCGGACGTCCATCGGTGTGTTTGGCGGTGATACCGTGGTTCATCACCAGGCCGCCCTCTTTCACCGCGCCGAACAGGGTTTTGCAGTACTCGGCCAGGTTGGCGTGACCCACGTGTTCGAACATGCCAACGCTGACGACTTTATCGAATCGACCGTCCTGCGGCAGATCGCGGTAATCGAGCAATTGCAGTTCGACCAAGTCCTCCAGACCTTCAGCCTTGACCCGCTCTCTCGCCAGCGCCAGTTGTTCCTTGCTGAGCGTGATACCAAACACCTTCGCCCCGAACTCGCGGGCCGCATAGCGCGCCAACCCCCCCCAACCGCAGCCGACATCCAGAAGATACTCGCCGGGTTGCAGGCGCAGCTTGCGGCACAAATGGCGGAATTTTGCCTGTTGAGCCTGCTCCAGGGTTTCGCTGCCGGTTTCGAAGTAAGCGCAGGAATACGCCATGTCGCTGTCGAGCCACAGCTGATAAAACGCGTTAGAGAGGTCGTAATGGTAGGAGATTGCCTTGGCGTCAGTTTCTTTGTCGTGGACGGTGCGCACAGGCTGACTGTCGTCGCCCTCATTGAGCAACGCCTGGCTCCATTCATCGCAGACGCGGATCACGTCACTGATAGAGCCTTCCAGCTCCAGTTTGCCTTCGACGAACGCTGCTCCGAGCGCGTCCAGGCTGGGATGGGTGAACTGGGTAACCATTTGTGGGTCCTTGACCACAATCGTGACGCTGGGCGTTGGCCCCAGATTGAATTCATGGCCATCCCAGAGTCGCAGGCGTAGCGGTAACTGCAGATTCTGTAAGGCCGGTGGAAGTTGCGCGAGCATGGAGAATCCCCCTTGTTTCAGACGTCTGATCAGAGGTTAGACCATCTTGGAAAAATAGCAGGCTAACGAATTCATAGCCGTTTTCTATGATTCGCGTCGCCAACTCACACACGCCTCGAATACACAGAATGCCGTGTCCTCACCTTAAGGGACTGCGGACACGGCAGACAGTTCTAACGATTTATCTTTAGCACAGCGCTACGATTTAGAGCCGTTGGCGACGCATCGCTCAGTTTTCATCCTTCAATTTCAGCAAAGGCTCTTGAAACCGCAGCAGGCGTCCGGCGTTGCCCAACACCAGCAACGTGCTGAGGTTGTGCAGCAACGCTGCAATCATCGCCCCTGCCGCACCCAGCCAGCCGAATGCGGCGAAGGCGACAATGGCCAGCGTCCAGCCCAAACCAATGATCACGTTGACCTGCAACGTCTGTCGGCACTGGCGACTCAAGCGCACGCAGGTCCCGAGGCGTCGCAGGTCGCTGCCGATCAACACGATGTCGGCGGACGCCAGTGCAATGTCCGCCCCGCCAGCCCCCATCGCCACTCCGACCACACCGGCCTTGAGGGCCAGGGAATCGTTGATGCCGTCGCCGACCACCATCGGCCGAAAACCGCTGTCGATTTCCTTGAGCACGCGATTGAGTTTGTCCTCGGGCAACGCTTGCGCCTCAACGTCGCGGATGCCGACATCCCGCGCGAGGGTCTGCGCCACACTGTTGCGGTCACCGGTGAGCAACAGTTGCCGGCCCAGTCCCAGCTCACGCAATTCGCTCAGGGCGAACTTCGCTTCAGGTTTGACGCTGTCTGCGAGTAGCAGCCAGGCGAGAAATTCACCGTTGAGCGCCAGCCCGGCGATCGGTCCGTCATGCTCGGGGACGGCTGAGGTGGTAATGCCCAAAAGAGCGAACAGCTCGGGCCGTCCGAGTGCTGCCTCGCCCTGCTCGGTCATCGCTACGACGCCTAGCCCCTGACGTTCGTGCAGGTCCGAGAGCAGCACAAAGTGCTCCTGCGCCACCAGCCCGGCCAGCGCCCGGCTGACAGGGTGACTGCTGGCGGAACCGAGACTGGCGGCAAGTTTCAGCACATGACTGCGATCCTCCAGCGGGCTATCGATCGATTGCAGGCGCAGGGTGCCGAAGGTCAGGGTACCGGTCTTGTCGACCACCAGTGACGTCAGGTCCGCCAGCTCTTCAAGAAATGCCGAACTGCGGATCAGAATCCCGTGCCGTGCGGCCACAGCCACACCGGCAATTGCCGTCGCCGGCGCCGACAGCACCAGCGCACAAGGACACGCCGCCACCAACACCGCGAGCATCGCCTGGGCATCGTTGGTAACGAACCAGGTCACCGCTGCCAGCAGTAACACCAGCACCATGTAACTACCGGCGTAACGCTCCAGCAATCGCGTGATCGGTGGCTTGGAGCGCTCGGCGTTTTGCATCAGCGCGATCACCTTGCCGAGGGTCGAATCTTGCCCGGTGCGAGTGACCTCAATGCGCAGCAAACCGTCGAGGTTGATTGCCCCGCCAAACACCGACATGCCGATGCCCGCTTCTATCGGTACCGATTCACCGGTAATCGACGCGGTGTCCAGGCTCGCCTGTCCGGACAACACCCGGCCATCCGCCGGCACACGATCACCGGCGCGCACCTCCACCACGTCGCCCGCCTTGAGCGTACCGTTGTCGACTTCGATGATGGCGCCGTCGGCCTGTACTTTGCGCGCGTGACTGCGCGTCAGTTTGCCGAGGGCATGAATGGCTTCCTGCGAACCGATGACGCTGCGCTCTTCCAGCACGTGACCGAAGATCATGATGATTGGCAGCAACGCCGCCGTCAGCAGATCGCCCGTGGCCCAGGCACCGAGCATGGCCAAGGCGATCAACTGATCGGTGATGCCATGCAGGCTCGGATAACGCAGGCTGTACCACGCCGAACGCATTACCGGGACGGCCACCAGCAACGATGCAAAACCCAACAGCAATTGGCTGACACCGGTCTGCTCTGGCGACATCCAGCGCCAGACCAGACCCAGCGCGAGCAAGCCGAGTGCGAGCATCGCCAGGGTCAATTGGCGGGCGGCGCTGCGCTGTTCGGCCGAGGACAACAGGCTGGGTGCAGCAGTTTGCGCAGTCATTGTGCGGCTCCCTGAATGATCAGGCGGGAATCGTCTGTGGGGTTGACCGTGGTCACCGACCCCGCCTGACCGAGAATCTTCGGCATCCGCTCGCGGTAGATCCGCAGCAACATTTGCGGGTCGGTGCCTTGCTGTTGTGCCTTGGCCAGGCTCAATACCGTGGCCGTATCCGCCGACGCTTTCGC
Organism: Pseudomonas sp. TNT2022 ID1044; assembly: GCF_028656895.1. Classification (NCBI taxonomy): domain Bacteria; kingdom Pseudomonadati; phylum Pseudomonadota; class Gammaproteobacteria; order Pseudomonadales; family Pseudomonadaceae; genus Pseudomonas; species Pseudomonas sp. TNT2022 ID1044. The sequence continues at coordinate 125,687 of NZ_JAMDHB010000013.1, forward strand.
CAGCCGTTCACTGGCCTGGGCATGAGCGACTTGCAGCGCGCGGTCGGCCTGTTCGTTGGCCGTCTGAGTCAGTTTTTCGGCTTCAGTGCGCGCGTTCGCCACCGCTTTATCGGCCTGCTGACTGGCGGTGAGCACGGCATTAAAGGCATTCACCGCGGGCCCTGGCAAACTCGACTGGACGTCAACGCGAGCGACTTCGATCCCAAGCCCTTGCCCGGTTGCCGTCAACTCTGCCAAGCGTTGATTGATCCCCTGGACCAGATCACCTCGCAGACGCTCCCGTCGTTCGGCAGCCTGGTTGTCAGCGCCGATCAACTCCGGACGGGCCACCAGAATGGTGTCCAGATCGCGAACAGCGGTCAGCGCGACGGCGCTGCGGGTCACCAGTCGATCCAATGCCGGCAGGACGTGTTCGCCTTGCAGCACGAAGGCATAGGGCTCGGTGACTTTGTAGAAAACCCTTACATCGAGTTGCACCACCCCGGCGTCACCCGTGAGCAAATATCCGGAGCCCGCCAGCGCATCGCTGATCGGCGTGGCGAAACTGGCGACGCGATCAGCCTGCAGTGCCGCGTCGCTGCGCAGCAAATTTTCCACCCGTCGTTCGATGACTCGGTCCGCCGCCGGCAACAAGATCACCTGCTCAAACGGGCGTGGCCAAGCCAACAACAGACCCGCGTTCTGGATGCGATCCAGTGCGCCGAAATGCAAAACCACAGCACGATTTTGCGGATCAATCTGCCGCACATTGGAAAACGCCCAAGCCAAAGCTGCCAGAACCGTCACCGCGTACAACGCAAGAAACGCCAAACGCCCGGCCTGAATCCAGGGGCTGCTCAGTTCATTTGTTCCACGTGGAACCAGACTCATGGTTGCGATCCAGGCTTGGTTTCGAGCGTGGGCGGACCGTCAACCAGCACGCGGAATGGTGCAGCATCGGTGCGCAGGATCAGTTTTGTCCCCGGCGTTACCACGGTGCCCAAGGTATCGAGTGAACGCAGCAGGTTGTAGAGCTGCGGCGACCCGGCGTACGCACGACCGTAAATCTGCGCCGCTTCGACGCGGGACTGCGCCTCAATGTCCGCTGCTTTCACTGTGGCATCGGCTTGCGCGATTCGCGCATCACGTTCTGCAGCCGAGCGAATTTGCGCCGCTTCACGCTTGCCGATAGCGGTGCGCTCGGTGGCAATGGTTTCACGCTCGGCGCGCATGCGATCAACCGTCGCCGTGAGCGTCACCGAAGGCAAGGTCAACCGCTCGATGCCGACTTGCAGCACGCGAACGCCATAGGTGGTAAGCAACTGCTGATCGATTTGCTGGCGCAACTGCGCTTCGAAATCCGCGATGTGCACCTGATTGGCGTCGGTGTTCACCAGGTTAGCCAAGTCGAAACTGCTGGCTGTTGTTTCCAGCGCCGACCCAATGAAGGTCCGAATTTGTCGCGCGGCTTCATCGGGTTGATTCTGCACGGCGCGCATGAAGCGCTGCACATTGTCCGGATCACCCTGCACCTGCCAGGCGACGTACGCCTGAACAATGATGCGCAAGCCATCCCTCGTCCCCACATCCTGCAAACCACTGGACGTGGTTCGCAGCCGCAGATCCACCGGAATCGCCGCTTCGAAAGGTGCAGGCCAGCGCCAGCCGAGACCCGGCTCCAACAAGACCCGCGCCGGATTACCGAAGCGTGTGATCACCGTCGCTTCGCCCGAACGCACCTGCACCAGGCTGGCTGCCGCAACCGCAAACGCAACGAGCAATGCCGCCCAGCCCATTCGCCGCCAGGGAAACGGGCCGGCCTCCTGTGGGTCGCCATGGTGGTGATGGTGATGACCGTGAGGGTGCCCGCCATGGCCGTGATCGTGGCCGGCGTGATCAGCGTGATCGTGAGTATGCGACTGGCTCAATTGGCAGCTCCTGACTGAGCGGTTTTAGGCGGCGCCACAGGGTCAGCCGGCAACGTGAACGTACGGAGGTCGATAGTCGGTGCATGGCTGCTGCCGCCCAGACGATGATCGAGCACCAGCAACCTGGCGTTGGCCAGCCCCTGGGAAAGTTGACCGAGATATTGCTCGAGCACGAAGGCTTGACCGGCACTGGCGTAGGCCTTCTGCTCGGCGCTGAATTTCAGGTCGGCGGCTTGTGCGTTGGCGTTGATTTCCCGTGCACTGGCGGTCGCTTGATCGCGGGCTACGCTGGCCTGCAATTGCGCCTGGTTGGTGGCTTCGGCGGCGGCGCCACGCTCACGGGCAATCAAGGCCTGCACGCCAATTTGCGCCGCTTGCACACCGTGATAAGCATTGGCCGCGCCCGCTGGCGGGTGAATCGCTTCGACCACGGTGGCGAGAATTTCCACGCCGCTGTCGAGTTTTTGCAGATCCGCCTGTACCGCGCGGCCGATCTCTTGCGCCAGCCCTACCCTGTCTTCACCGAGCAAACCATCGAGGGTGCGCGAAGCGAAGTCGTGAACCAGAATCCGGCTGGCCGTACTGCGGATCAGTGTCGGCACGTCAGCGCTGTTATACGTCGCCGCCAATGCCGCCTGATCGCTCAGGCCGATGCGATAGACGAAACGCACGTCCATGTTGATGATCTGGAAGCTCTGCTTGTCGGCGCGGCTGCTGGCGATCACCTGGGATTTGTCGCTCACATGGCTGGCGTCCCACAAGCGGTTGGCCGTGAGCGGTGCCGGACCTTCGGCCGACGCAACCTGTACCGGAGCCGATGCTTCGCCGACGCTGGTGGCCAACTCATGAACCACACCGTTTTCAACATTCAGGACCCGGCCCAAAGGCCAGGGCAAACCCGCGTGCAAGCCAGGACCGAACACCTCCACCGGTTTGCCAAAACGTTCGTAGATCCCGCGGCCTTGCAGCGGGATTTCGTGCAGGCCTGTCAGTGACCAACCGACCATGGCGACAATGGCAAGCACCGGCAAAAACGCCCGGCGCATAAAAGTGAATGCCCAGATTTGCCGCAGATCGATGCCAAAGCGGTTATGCAGTTCGTGCTGCAACGCCAGCAAAGGTTGTGGCGGCCAACGCAGCAGGTCGGCGACAAAACTGCGCGCCAGCAGGGCGGGTTCGACTTGTTCGCGGCGCGGACTGAATAAGGACAGCACCGCACGCAGCAGCAACTCCACGGCGACAAGCCCAGGCAACAGGCCAGTCAGAACCGCCAGCCGCACCGGCCAAACCGACGTTTCACTGCCAAACAGCAAGCACAACGCGCCCAACACCAGGCTGATGATCGCTACTCGAGTCATCTGCGCCAAGGCGGCGGCTTCAGGCCATTGCGCGGGGCTTTCCTGGGCCAGATGACGCTCCAGCACCAACAAACCGAACGCAAGCAGTAACGCCAGAGCAGCGCCAAGGGTGGCCGACAATCCCAGCGCAGCCGCTGGCAACGAGAGGTTCCAGGCGTGTTCGACACAGAGCACAACCAACAACGCCCAACCACCCAGCCACAGTGTTGGCGCACCGATCTGCTTGAGCGTGATCAACCAGCGCTGACTGATTTGCTCCAGCAGCCGTTCATACCAACCCGTCGGCGTGTCGACTTCTTGCGCAACAACCTCCGCTAGCGGGGGATTGATCGCGTGGGCACGCCATTGCGTCACCCACCCGGCAGATTGAAAGCCGGCCACTAACACCAGCAGTGCGGCGCTCTGGTTAAACAGCAACGCCGGCCAAAGCGATTGCGGCGCAAACAGCCCGACAAAAAAACCGCACAGCACGCCGACTGCCGCCAGAACGCCCGAGCCGATCGCGAGTTGACGCAAGCGCCGTCCTTGAACAATCGCCTGCTGAAACCGTGGCAGCCCCGCTACCTCGGGCCCCTCTACCTCTAGGTCGACTTGCATAGCGCTCCAATGGTTTTCTTTGCTCACGTCGAATTTCGTTACCATATAACGAAACCGGTGAAATTTTCGTGCTAATTCGCAGTATCTAAAGATGCTCAACCTGTCGCTTGGCTGAAGCCTTGACCGAAATGCGTCGGAACGCACATATTACGCTCGTAATTTTAATCAAAGACTACGGTTACCCATCCGATCCCTTTCAATCCAGGAGAACATCCATGAGCACTTACGACGTCGTGATACTCGGCGGTGGGCCAGGCGGCTACAACGCAGCGATCCGCGCGGGTCAACTGGGTTTGAAAGCCGCTTGCGTGGAAGGACGTGACACGCTCGGCGGTACGTGCCTGAACGTTGGCTGCATGCCGTCCAAGGCATTGCTGCATGCTTCCGAGCTCTACGACGCAGCCATGGGCGCGGAATTCGCCAACCTGGGGATCGAGGTCAAACCCCGCCTCAATCTCGCGCAGATGATGAAGCAGAAAGATGAAAGCGTGACCGGGCTGACCAAGGGCATCGAGTTTCTCTTTCGCAAAAACAAGGTGGACTGGATCAAAGGCTGGGGCCGTATCGACGGGCCGGGCAAAGTCAGCGTCACCGATGCTGCTGGCGGCAAGACCGAGTTGAGTGCCAAGGACATCATCATCGCCACGGGCTCCGAACCCACGCCCCTGCCCGGCGTCGAGATTGATAACAAACGCATCCTCGACTCCACCGGTGCCCTGTCACTGACAGAAGTGCCAAAGCATCTGGTCGTCATCGGCGCCGGCGTGATCGGGCTGGAGCTGGGTTCGGTATGGCGGCGCCTGGGCGCGCAGGTCACGGTCGTCGAATTTCTCGACCGGATCTGCCCTGGGGTGGATGGTGAAGCTGGCAAAACCCTGCAACGCTCGCTGAGCAAACAAGGGATCAATTTCAAGTTGAGCTCGAAGGTGACGAGCGCAACCACGTCAGCCACGGGCGTGCAGCTCAGCGTCGAACCCGCCGCGGGTGGAACTGGCGAAATGCTCGAAGCCGATTATGTGTTGGTGGCCATCGGACGCCGACCTTATACACAGGGCCTGGGGCTGGAGAACGTGGGTCTCGCCACGGACAAGCGCGGCATGCTCGCCAACAAGGGGCACCGTACCGAAGCCGCCGGCATCTGGGTGATCGGTGACGTGACATCCGGGCCGATGCTCGCACACAAGGCCGAAGACGAAGCCATGGCGTGTGTCGAGCAGATCGTCGGCAAGGCCGGGGAGGTCAATTACGATCTGATCCCCAACGTGATCTACACCAGGCCGGAACTGGCCAGCGTTGGCAAAACCGAAGAGCAATTGAAAGCCGAAGGCCGTGCCTACAAGGTCGGCAAGTTTCCCTTCACCGCCAACAGCCGGGCGAAGATCAATCACGAGACCGAGGGCTTCGCCAAAGTCCTGGCCGATGAACGTACCGACGAAATCCTCGGCGTGCACCTGGTAGGCCCGAGCGTCAGTGAAATGATTGGCGAATATTGCGTGGCCATGGAGTTCAGCGCCTCTGCCGAGGACATCGCCCTGACCTGCCATCCGCATCCGACCCGCTCCGAAGCCTTGCGCCAGGCTGCGATGAATGTGGAGGGGATGGCGACGCAGATGTAACACCAGCAAAAAGATCGCAGCCCCTGTAGGCGCTGCCGCAGGCTGCGATCTTTTCGCTTTAGTCAGGCAAATGCGTCAACGGTAACGGCCCCGGCGCTTTCACCGTATGGATCGCAAAGTTGCTGCGGATATCGCTCACGCCGGGCAACTTCAACAGGCATCCAGTCAGAAAGCGGTCGTAGGCGCGCAAATCCGGCACCACCACTTGCAAGAGAAAATCCGATTCGCCGGATACCAGAAACGCCGAAATCACCTCCGGCAACGCCGTGACCGCCAGGCGAAACGACTCGGCCTGTTCGTCGTTGTGACGTTCAACCTTTACGCCGACAAACACGGTCAACCCAAGACCCGCTTCATCGCGATCGAGGTTCGCCTGATAACCCCGGATCACCCCAGCCTCTTCAAGCATGCGTACCCGACGCAGGCAGGGCGACGCCGACAGGCCGATCTCTTCTGCCAGTTGCACATTAGTGAGGCGACCGTCCCGCTGCAATGCAGCGAGAATCTTGCGGTCGTAAGCGTCCAGTTTCATGGTTTGGCAGATCCCGATGGTCGAATGGTCAGTTATGGACAGATTATGCCAAGACTACCCGTTACAGACGCAAACTACGCAAGCACCTGCCCTGCCCTCGCGCCCTAAACTGGCCCTACCAAATCGACAACGAATGGAGTGCGACATGGAGGGACTCTGGCTGTTTTTCATGGCATTGGCGGTGGTGTATCTGCTGCCCGGTCCCGACATGATCCTGCTGTTCCAGACCGGCGCACGTCAGGGCAAAGGCGCAGCACTCGCCACAGCGGTGGGGTTGGCGGTAGCGCGAGGCTGTCACGTGGTGCTGGCGGCGTTGGGGTTGGCGGCACTGTTCAAAGCGGCGCCCTGGACATTCGACATGGTGCGCCTGGCGGGTGCGGCGTATCTGTTGTGGATCGGCATCCAATGCCTGCGAACCACGATGCTACCGAAATTGACTAGCCATCAACCGATCGAGAAAGCACGCTGGCGCGAAGCGATCCGCCGCGGTCTGTTGACCAACCTGCTCAATCCCAAGGCGCTGCTGTTCTGTTCCGTGTTGCTGCCGCAATTCATCAACCCACAGGCCGGCCCGGTGCTCGCGCAATTTGCGGTCCTGGGCGGCGTGTTGGTTGGCGTCGGTTTACTTTTCGACAGCGCCTACGCCTTGATCGGCGCAGCGCTCGGTCGCTGGTTACAACGCAGTCCATCAGCCCAGCGCCTGCAGCAATGGTTGTTCGGCAGCCTGTTGATCGGTTTCGCTGTACGGCTGACCTTTGTTCAACAGGCTTGAACCTCACTGCACTTTGCGCCGGCGGCGATTGATCAGCAGCAGCGCCGCTGCTGCGACCGCCGCGACGCCACCCAGCTGCAACGGCGTCTTGTATGGCCGCAATGCAGAGCGAGCGGCGTCGGTGATCTGGGTGACATAACGTTTGTCGGCGTTCTCGAAATCCGGATAAGGGCACTGATGGCCAAAATCGGCCGCCCACTCCACAAACGGCCCCTCTTTGACGTAGCGCTGATAGAGCGCACTTTGATCTTCAAGGCTGCTGTTCCACCCGGCCGCCTCACACAGCACAGCGGCAAATGCCTGGCTGGTATGAGGCAAGTGATCCGCCGCGCGATTGGCCAGCTCCGTGGCGACAAACCGGTAGTGATAACGCTGATCAGGTCGGGCTGCGCTGGCTTGCTGACGTTTCACCTCGTCTTCGGCCACCAGCGGCCCGACCTTCAACTCCGTGCTTTCAAGGCTGTAGTTACCACCGAACGTGGCGTAGTCCGGAGCCATTTCATAACCGAGGATATCCATGCCCCACTCACGTGCCGTCCAGGCGGCATTAAACAAGGCAGCAGCGCGACGGGTCGGCCACCAAGCGGCATCGGCCGCCAGACGTTGTTCGCCATACAGCCTGGCCTTGTGGCGCAGCCCGTCGTTATCGAAATAGGCCGGCGCCTCTTCATAATGCCCTTCACGCAACAAACGCCGACCGAGCAAATTGCGCAGGCTCGCCGCCACCGGCAGCGGCACGTAGTTATCACGCTGCTGTTGGGTAAGCGGCGGCGGTGCCGGGACTTGAGTGTCGACGTAGTGCTTGAGTTCTTCGAGGGTCAGGACACGCTCGGCAACCGTCGCCGCGTCGAACCAATAGATACTTTGGCTGCGATAGAGCTGGTCGAACGCCTGCAGGTAATCCCCGCGTTGCAGGGCCAGAATCGCGCTTTCGCCATTCACCCGACATTTGGGCTGTAGCGTTTCATAATCGAAATCCGGCGTCCGGCGATCACCCCACGACTCATTCTGCGGAAAGGCCTGTGCCGCTTTGGCATACGCCGCAGCCGCCGCTGTTTTATCTCCATCACGCAGCGCCAGCTTGGCGCGTAACCACCAGGCCAGCCCGCCGTCGCCAGCCTGTTCAAGGAACGCCTTGGCGCTGGCGTAATCGCCCTGTTGATAATTCACCGCCGCCAGCCGATCCGCGTTGTCGAGACTGCCGCGCGTGCTGTTTTGCAGCGATTTGATCAGCTTCGATTCATTCGCCGGTTGTTCACCGAAGGACCAGCCCAGTCGGCTGATCAACGATGCCGTCACCAACTGCTGCACCGGTTTGTTCTTGAGCAATTCAGCCAGTTCCGCCTCGGGCATTGCTGACAGATCGGCCATCAACACCTTCAACGAGGTGTAGCCCACAGCTGAACCGTGAAGGTTCTGCGTGGCATAAAGTTCGATGGCGCGGCTCCAGTCGCCCGCAGTGCGGGCAACGCGGGCCTCTTCACCGAGACTGGCGACCCCCAGTTCCAACGGGTCACTGAAGCCGTCAATACTCAGCTGCCGGGTTTGCTCGAAGGCCTTGCGCGCTTGCGTCAGCAGGTCGGGGGTCGCGCCCGCCTCCGAGCTCATGGCGAACAGCGTCCGACCCAAGGAATACGCAGCCCAAGTGCTGCGCAACGCCCGTTGATCGGCAGGTAACCCGAGCACTTTCTGAAAGTACTCTGCCGCCAGGCCATGATCATCGACTGCGAATGCCACGGCACCGGCCAGATAAAGTCTGACCTCGGTCGGCAGACTCGCGCCTTGCTCTTCCACCTGGCGAGCATCGGTGAGCCCGCGCAACTGCTTCACCAACGTCTGCTGCTCAGCGGTCAAACCGCTTTGCTCGGCCTGGCTGCGCTGTTCTGCGTATTCAGGATCTTCAATGCTGTAGGCGGTAGCGCTGACATTTTTCAACCCGGGAATGGCATGCCCCAGGCGACTGACTTCAAAGTTGAAGTTGCCTTCCGGCAGTTCCGCCAGCGACTGGCCGCGGTTGTCCAGCAGACGCATGGGAAAATCCGGCCCGCACGCCAACGCCGATCCCAGCGGCAGGCTGAGACTCAGGCAGAGCAGATGACGCGGCCAGTTACGGGTGAACATTCGAAGCTCCTTGATCAATTTTCGAGCAGCGCGCCCAACCGATGGCGCGTTGCCCTCCGGCCGCTATTCGACCGTCACGCAAGCGGATGAAGGTAAGCAGATCGGGGCTCTGTTGCAATGCATAACCGGCCAGCGCATCGGCGCCTTCGCAACCCTGCACCGCCAGCGTCACCCGTTCTGGCCAGGCGTTGTCGAGGTTGCCGTTGTTCTTGATGGCGATGTCATAGAGGCTTTCATCAGCCGAGAGTATCAACGACAACTGACTATCGAGAGCGTCACCTCGGGACACTGCGCGCAGCGTCGTCAGGCTCCAGGCGCGACGGTCATTGATCAATGGCAGGCGAAACCAGATCAGGCCAGCCAGGTGCGCCGGAGGATCATTGCGCAATTGGATTGCAAGCTCACTCAGTTGCTGCGGGTCGGCCAGCAACTCCCGGCGCTCGCCATCACGCTCGAGGCGTACCTCACTCTCCACGATGGGCGCACCGCTGGCGCTCGACAACAACGCCACACCATAGGCCGGCAATGCCAGATAGAAGGGTTTTGCGCTGATGCGACTCCAGGCTTTGGCCCACTGCCGCGCTTGCTCGGGATCAAACAAACCACGACGCGGATCGCTCACCGCGTGCACCTGCAGCACACTGCTGTCGACGGTGGATAACAGCGCCGGTAACTCAGGACTGTCGAGCCAGGCCGGCAACGCCGTGATGCTCAGGGGCAAAGACGCCGGCAACTCCGAGCGTAATTGCGTGAGGAATTCACGGTAGTCGGGTAGCCGGGAGATACCCGCGTCGTGATCGATTTCCACGCCGGCAAGGTTCAGCCCCTGAGCCTGCCAATCGACGATCACCTGCTGAATCTGCACCGCGACCTCATCCTGATTCAACGACTTGAGCTGACCATCAAGGCGAATCACCGCGATCAGCGGACGACCATCACGCTTGAGCAACAGCGGATCGATTCGCGCCCGACTCCAGCCGGCCTGGGGGAAAGCTTGCAGTGCCAGCACACGCAAGGTGGAAAAGTCCGTGCGGCTGTCTGTCAGGGCCGCTTCATGGGCTGGCGTCCATTGTCGTTGCCAGATGTAGAGCTGTTGATCGAGTGCTGGCGTGTCCTTTTGGTCGCAGCCAGCCAGCAGCGCCAACGTTGTCAGCACAATGATCAAGCGAGAGAAAAAAACCATGAAACGCCTATCCCTGAAATGCAGAAAGGGCCAGTCACGGCCCTTTTTCGTTCTGCCTCTACCCTACTCAGCCAATGCTCTGCGAGCAATGCTGGCCTGCCATGGTTCCATCAAATATCCAGCACCAACGGCTGAGGACCCTGGGCAGGAATCGCGCAACAAATCAGCACATGCCCTTCATCCGGAACCTCCGCCGGTGGCAGCGGATAATTCACTTGGCCGCTGATCAGGCGTGTTTTGCAGGTGCCACAGGAGCCGCCACGGCAACTGAATTCCGGATGCAGACCACGGCTTTCCGCCAGTTCCAGGAGACTGCCGCCGTCGGGTTGCCAGCGAGCCTCTTTGGCTGACCGTTGGAATACCACGGGCACAGAAGAAGTGGCTGCTGGCGGTTGCTCGATCACAATGGCGTCAGGGTCAGGCTGACGACGCAAAGTCGAAGGGCCAAAAGTCTCGGCGTGGATCCGTGAATCGCGGATGTCCAGTGCTCGCAGTCCGTCGTACAACGCCTGGGTGAAACTGCCAGGACCGCACACCACGAAATCCACCTGATCAAAGTCTTCAACCTCAAGCAAGTCTTTGAGCACCGCGACATCGATACGTCCGGACAGATCGTAGTCATTGCCTACCTGAGCTCCCGGCTCAGGCTGGCTAAGCAGACGCACAACCTTGACCGCATCACCGGCACTCTCAAGCAAGCGCTGCAACTCTGGACGGAACGGCTGATCGGCGAGCGTACGCGAACTCTGCAAAAACAAGGTTGGGCGGATGCGGCGGGTGCGCAAACCTTGATAAACCACTTCGCGCAGCATCGACAGTAGCGGCGTAATGCCGACGCCTGCGGCCAACAACACCAATGGCCTACGTTCGTGGGGCGCCACGGTGAAATGGCCTTGAGGTGCTCGGGCTTCAAGCAAATCACCGACGCGAATCTGCTCATGCAGATGCGAAGACACTCGCCCGTCACGCTTAACGCTGATACGGAAAAAATCATCCGACGGCGCACTCGACAGGCTGTACGTACGGATATGCACGTCGCCATCAATGTTGAAGCGCAACGGTAGATGCTGGCCGGCTTGAAACAACGGCAACCCTGCACCGTCTGCCGGCTCCATATAGATCGAACGAATGTTGTGGCTCTCAGCTTCAATTCGCACCACACGCAATGGCCGCCATTGATCACCTAAAGCCTTGGCTTCCAGACGTGCCTTGGCTTGGGGCCAGGTGCCTGTCAGCAAACTGGTGGGTGACACACCGTCGAAGCGCCAGCGCAACGCAAGCGCGGCGGGTCGACGCACGACATGTTCCACGTGGAACGTCCAAATCCGTTCAGCACCCTGGAAGGCTTCGACTTCGGGACCTTCGAGAGTAATTTCGGTACGCCCGCTGAGCTGCAACAGATCACCGGAGACGAAATCGATAAATAATAATCCGGCTCGAGGATTAACCAGCAGGTTGCCCAAGGTATTGAAAAACAGGTTGCCGGCGAAGTCCGGAATGGTCAGGCGATCGCCTTCCACGTGAACGAAACCTGACTGGCCGCCACGGTGGGAAACATCCACCGAACGCACACCCTCGACGTCGACGTAGCTGGCGACGAAGAACGTATCTGCCTCGGCGATCATGACTTTGGCCGCGTCATCCAGCTCATTGAAGTGCTGCGCGGGACGCGTTGCCGGATCCGTCAGGGGTACCGAACGGAACTGCCTTAACTGGATGTACTGCGGACAATTACCGTAGGACTGATCCACCGTCACATCAAAACCACTCGCGGACATCCCGCCGATATGGCCATTGATGCGATTGCGACGCCGGGTATGCAGTTCGATACCCAGCAGGCCAATAGCCGAACCGTCACTCAATTGCGCAGGGTCGTCTGCCGCCGGCCGGCTACTGAAATGCAACAACTGAGGCTCAGGCGAATGAACGAAACCCGGTTCACCTTCGAGCAGGCTGGCCCACGGTTTTCCATCCGCATCCACCGCCCCGTACACCATGAACGGCAGCTGCTCATAAAAGCTGCGGTGCTGGTCCGGCATGTGATCGCGAATAACCCTGCGACCAAGCACCTCCATTCTCTCGCTGACCCCGATGCGAGCCTGCATTTCAATTTCGCCAGCATGCCACGGTGAACGTTCCATTACGGCTTCTCCCCTGCGCCAGCGGCACAGCGTGAAGGGCCCGGGTTTCCGGGCGCCAGACGTCAGGCAGTTTTTTGCAGGCCGGCAACAGTACGCGGCATGCCGACAAAACCAGGCAAGGCTTCAACCCGAGCCAACCAGGCGCGGATGTTGGCGTAGTCGTCCAGCGAGACATTGCCTTCCGGTGCATGGGCGATGTAGCTGTAGGCCGCCACGTCAGCGATGGTAGGTTCGCTGCCAGCAAGGTACTGAGTGTTGGCCAATTCTGTATCGACGATCTTCAGCACGCTGTGGGCGTATGGAATCACTTCCTCCGGGTTGTAAGGCGCACCAAACACCGTGATCAACCGCGCTCTGGCTGGACCAAAAGCGATAGGACCCGCAGCGGCCGACAACCAGCGCTGCACCTTAGCGGCACCGACCGGATCGGCAGGCAGCCAACGACCGTTGCCGTATTTTTGCGCCAGATACACCAGGATCGCATTGGAGTCCGCCAACACCACGCCCTGATCATCCAGTACCGGCACCTGACCAAACGCATTCAGCGCCAGAAACTCAGGCTTCTTGTGCTCACCTTTGGCAAGGTCAACAAAAATCAGCTCGGTCGGCAGTTGCAGCAGGGAGAGCATCAGCTCCACACGGTGTGCGTGGCCAGAACGGGGAAAATTGTAGAGTTTGATGGCTTGCATGATCGACTCCGCGCTTGAGTGGTGTTGTTCAGGGAGATCAGCACCGTTGGGGAAGCCATCTTCCATCACTCACCAAAACAACAGAATAACCAGCAAACGCAATCAATTATTTCATCCAGCGCAATAACGCGTCAGCTAAAAGGCCGGATGCTCCCTCAACGCTGTGACGGTGAAATCGACAAAACTGCGAACTCGCGCCGCAGCCTTGCGCCCCCCCTGATACACCACATGGATTGGCAAGGGCGGCATTTCGAAATCCGCCAGGACAATTTCCAACTCGCCGGCCGCGACCTTGCTCGCTACCTGGTAAGACAAAACCCGGGTGTAACCCAAACCCAGACAAGCCGCAGCAATCGCCGCCTGATTCGCCGTGACCACCAACCGTGGGTCGGTGCGCACGGTGATGGGCTCGCCCCCGTCCAGAAACGGCCAGCTTCTCAATTGGCCGGTAGCAGATGTGGCGATCAGCGGTTGTTGAGCGAGCTCTTGTGGATGGGTTGGCCGCCCGTGTTCAGCCAGAAACGCTGGTGATACGCAAACCACTCTGCGCACTTCGCCTACACGGATCGCGTGCTGATTACTGTCGGGAAGTTCACCGATGCGCACCGCCACATCAATGCCCTCCTCCACCACGCTCACAATCCGGTCAACCAACAGCGCATTGATCGTGACATCCGGGAATTGTGTAAGAAAACTCACCATCAACGGTGTGACGAAGAGCTCACCAAATAACACCGGCGCCGTAACCGTCAGTTGCCCACGGGGCTGGGCATGACTGCCAGCCGCCGAGTCTTCGGCTTCCTGCACCTCAGCAAGAATTCTCCGACAGTCTTCGAGGTAACGCTGACCCGCTTCGCTCAAATGCACGCTGCGCGTAGTACGCGTGAGCAAAGGCGTACCGATACGTTTCTCAAGCGCCGCCACCGCTCGGGTGACACTGGCCGCCGACAGCCCCAAACGCCGCGCCGCCGCCGAAAACCCCTGGTCCTGGGCGACGGCGGTGAAGACCTGCATTTCCTGGAAGCGGTCCATGGCGTGTCCTCGATTCAGATAAAAAAATCGCAACCCGTGGGCTGCGATTTTTAAGGTGGTTACCAACAACATAGTTTGACACAGCCCCTCTCGTAAATCGGGGCCTGTAGGATGATCCGGGATCCACACGACAGCAACATAGACTGACACAGACGGGTCGCACTTCAAATACGGGGCTCGATTGGTAACAACATAGATTGACACAACAGCGAGAGCGTTCATTCAGGCCGAAATATTATGTGAGCGCGACCGGTCACTCACCTGTGCGGAAATAGTCTTTTTTCAGCACAGGCTCAGTGCGATGTCTAAATCCGTGTGCAACCTTCGACCAGTCCCCATCAGCACATAAACTGTGTTTTTTGTTCGAAATAAGCAGTCATGGGTGAAGGAAACACCCAGCGTTGTTCGGACCCAATCACCAGGCGGGAAGCGGCCTTTACTGTCTTGGATAACGGTCAAAGCGTAAACGAGAGCAGGAATTAGCTGTCTATCCGTAATGGCTTTTCGCTGACGTGTTGGAATGTCGAGATCCAATATTGCCCAATCAGCAACAAGACAATAGGCATGGGAAGGAAAATGCAGACTGGCGAGGGCCACAGCATCTGAGGTGGTGAGTTGGCACCCATCTATTTTCTCACCCGCAGAAAGCACTGAGACAAAATCTGCCAGATTCATCTGTACCTCCGGCCGATCAAAAAAACGATTCGAACGAGACGCATCAATCAGCTTAGCTCCCATCGACACACGAGGTTCCGATGCCGAAGACTGGGCCATTTCACAGCTGGTCCGTCTTCTCCCCTCATCCCACTGAACGGGATGATTTCTATCTAGCTGTCACCGGATAAAGTGGGTTTTCGCCAGTACCCAGCTATGCCATTGCCGTGCGTGAACCCTACCTAGCGGTAGGTGCCGATGTGGGTTAAACCTAGTGCTTCATGGATGCCCGTGCATGTCGTATTCGGCAAGGCGACGCCGGTATAGGCGCATGAAATCCATGTTACTCAAGGAGCGGTAGAAGCCGTTTGGCTGCGGCTGAATCAAAATGACATGCCCTCAGACACTTGAATCAGCATTTCTTCGACTAGATGTGTGCCAAAGGTTGTAGTGACCATCGCCGATGGGCTTTCTCCCAAAAAACGGGCTTTGGGTTTGGAAAGCCATTGTTTGGCCTTCCCTTTGTCACCGAAGATCACCTCGGCCATGGCGGTAATATGTGCAAACCGGAACAGGCGATCGCTCTCATGCAACGTTAAAAGCTGATTGGCTGACAGTTTTGTTTTGAGCGTTTTGGGTTGAATGATTCTGTCGCGTTCTTCGTCGCTGAGGGTTCCATCATCACAAAGCATTTTGATCAGGCTGACCGAGAAGCCAGCTACTATCATGTCGTGAATGTCCAGATCCGAAGCATTGACAGAGATATGAAGAAGCGTCTCCAGACGCATGCGGTAAGCATGATAGACATCCTGACGCAGGACGCCAGCAAACATGGGCCGCACTGATGTTGCGTTGCACACGGGCGTCAGGACTAATGTGCCATTCACTACCGTTAGCTCCAGGTCGTCCCCAACACCTAACCTCATTTGGTCAAGCAACTCTTGAGGCAGATCAATGATGATGTCGCCAGTACCGTCCTCAGTTTTCTGGCATTTTACTATCCAGCGCTCAGTTTCACTCATGATCGTCCGGCCCTCATCCGCCATCAGAGAATGACACACATCATTATGCTTGGGCCCAGAGCTGACCAAAGGAACGCGCAATCCGCTGGTAGACAGGCACTGCCGCTGCTCGAACGCCGGATAGCGAGTGAAACAGCAAAAAATGGGGCAATGGCTATACCTGCCTTTCCACCTTCACATGGCTAAGAGCCTGAGCGTGATCAGGTAACTACACGAAAGGATATGACATGCACCCTGATGAGCTTTATGTTTCCGTCGACGTCGAGACTTCTGGGCCTATACCAGGCGAATACAGTCTGCTTTCCATTGGAGCCTGTCTTGTAGCCCAACCTGTAACGTCCATCTATCTTGAACTACGACCTGACAGTCCAAAACACGACCCGGAAGCACTGGCAGTATCGGGGCTGAGTCTGGAGAAGCTGGAGCGCGAGGGCCTCGCTCCGCAACAGGCGATGCTGACATTTGATCAATGGCTGAAATCGTCCTGCCAACCGGGGCAAAAGGTCATTTTCGTAGGACTCAATGCACCGTTTGACTGGTCATTCGTCAATTACTACTTCCACAAATACCTGGAAACCAACCCCTTTGGTTTTACCGCTATCGACATGAAGGCCTACTTTATGGGCGCTGTAGGTTGCAGCTGGCAGGAAACAAAATCATCCAAAATGACCGCTGCGCTGAAGCCACTCAGCGAACCGAACCATAACGCATTGGATGATGCCCGCTTTCAGGCAGAGCTCTTCGCACTAATGCTAGCGGGTAAAGGTAAACGCTGACCTACCTTCCACCGCACTGACTCGAAGCTCATCTGATACAGGTTGCCTCAACATATCTGCCGTCCCTGAACGACCACGCCTTGATACCTTCTGGTTTTTCGGACTTGCCGACAATAACGGCTATTGGGTGCGGCAGATCCTGCGTGTAACGTGCAGCAAATTTGGAGAAACTTCCGATGTCTGCCGGAGAGATCACCGGAACGGATTGGGGATGCGTATGCCAATAGCCCACCAGACGTAACCCTTGTTCGTTGGCAGCCTGGATTTCCTGACGGCACCGCTCCGCATCCAACTCTAGCCAAGACCAGCCTGACCGATCGGCGCGATGAGGCAACGTGGCCAAGGCCAGCAGCAACCCTTTCGGATCAACCGGGTTGACAAATAACTGTCCCCCTCGCTCCACGCCAAAAAGGCCCTGCCGATGACTATCCAAGATGTCCGCGACAGCTTGGGACACCAATAGCTCGGAATTCACCTCCGGCCATCGCCAGCGCCATGCGATATCCGTCATACCGTTTCGTCCTTATCTTCCGGCCATCCGCGCTCGAGTAAGATTTGCTGCGCTCCCTCTGGCAGTTTGGGACCATGGTATTGGCCTCCTAGGCTCAGAACATCTTCAGGCCTGTAGATACTGCTGACCCAAGATGCAGTGGCGATGTTGCCGGTCAATGCGCGTAAGGCCGTGTGCGACACCATAGAGGCGATATTGGTCATTCCCAGCGAGCCGCCTGGGATAAAGCTCTCGCCACACGCGGGCAGTGGAACAACACCGCCTCCCGGCCACTCTGTAAATCTATGCAGAAAATCGCCGACGTCCGTGAACAACTGACGGCCATCAAAGGTGCCGGCTGGTGCGAATAGCGCATGGCCTACCTGGGTATACGGTTCGCTCCAGGCTTGTAAAAGCCCCCAAGGAGCGCCGCTTGATTTGGCTCGCCATACAGTGACCTCCGACTGCCAGTCTGCTGTCGTGATCACCACCAGATCTGCGTTATCAAACACTTCTGGTTTGCTGCTCATCACCACTTCGGCAAAAGTCGCATAAGCGGTGCATTCTGTCGTCGGAAGATCTAACAGAATCTTGTCCCTCAACGCGGAGGCTTTCAGTCTACCTAGGCTATCCGCTCCCAGAACGTGCCTCCCCAGATTGGCTGACACCAAAGTGTCAGGATCGATGAGGGTAAGGTGGCCGACACCGGATCGTGCCAATTGTATTGCCACCGCACTGCCTAACGAGCCAACGCCAACACAAACGACTCGAGCATTTTCAAGGTGCTGTGCAGTACCGCTTATATCGCGGGACAGAATGGACGCTCGATCAAGCACGTCCAGGGCAGTTGCTCGGACGAGCGCCGGAGGATGTGCATTTGCGATAGCTGGCCGACGGCGCGCTGTACGCAAGCCAAACTTTGCCCCCCGCTCCTGCTGTACGCCGAGCGAGCGCACATTGAGGCAATATGTTGGAGCATCTGCCCCTCCTGGAAGCTCCAGAACAATCCATCGACTCGCCAACGTTCCATGCAGCTCAAACCATGCCAGCAATTGCTCGGCATCGTCTGGTTGAAGGTGTGGCGTGAGCCACAGCAATAAATCTTCCGGATCCGGGGTGCGGATATCCGGATAAGTCTGAAGCTTGACGTAAAAACCGGGAGTTTCGGCCGCGCGAATGACAGCGGAGCGCCCGACAACCCGTCGGTAATGCCCTTTGAGTGCAGCTACGTTCGATGCTAACCAAACCGTTTCCTGACCGGATGGCATAACCCGGCGCGGATCGCTGAGAGCAAACAACTGCGAGGCGGCCTGAGGGCGATCCAACAGTAAGAGGTTCTGGAATGACTGACCGTGCTGAAAAGACCAGTAGGTAGTGATCTCATTCTGAAATTCGATATCGCGCGTTGCCTGGTTTGATCCCATCTTGGACAACGAAACGATCTGGGCCAAGCGAGCAAGGCTGTCCTCTACCACGACCTCCGGGGAGCCCATAATGGGGCGCTCCTGAAAGCCATGAAGGCAAAGCCCCGACTTGGTGGCATGCGGCCAAACCAGCCATGGAGAGGGTTCGACGTTCAGCCGCAAGAGTCCACGGGGAAAGTTGGAGGGGAAACCTATACGCAGTCGGCGCTCCTGCCCCGTGTAATCGGTGGGCAAGGGGAAGTGAAAGCACGCCGCTTCGTCAGCCCGCGTGGGTGCGGGCTGGAGCAATGCATCGGCAGCATCCTGACCTAGGGTGTTTCGCAGTGCGGCGATTCCGCGCTGCAATGGCGTCTTAATAGGATCAGCCAAGGCGTCCAACTGGCTTTACGCTCGACTGAGAGGTTCCGCCACCGCTGGCCCCTCCGAAGAGCGAACCCATCGAAGCAGAGTTTCGAGTAGTGCCATCCGGTCGGCCGGGCATCGTCCAGTTCGCAGGGATCTCATTGTTCACTGCCGTAATGAATGCCGGTGCAATACCGAAATTCTTTTTCACTGCCTCGGCAAAGGAATCGTTGGATTCAAAACTTTCCAAACCCAATGAAACAGATTCACTGGCGTCCGCATGCCATTTGGCAAATGCTTGGCGATAGCCTTGCCCCTCGCCCGGTCGATTCCACTTCTCTGCAAAGTTTTCGCCGTTATCGGCAGGATTGTAGACATAGCAGTCGCTACCTCTCTGCGCGATGTGCTGCGGCATCCTGCGAACGATTTCCAAAATTGCATCGAGCGGAGCCAGAGGCTTCGACTGCGACTCCTTTACGACATCCAGGTATGCGTGCGTGGCCAGGGTGGTGATGACCGCAGATATTGGGCGAGTATCAGCGCTCCTTGTCTTGATGGCCCATTCATCGCGATGCCGCTTGAGCAGCTTAATGGTCGCACGCAGGGGATCTTGATCGATGTAATCCTGATAATGCGGTAAAGGATCTTGTGTCGCGGCATCAAGCATCCGCTGGCTTTTGGCAACTACCAAGCTTTCCAGAGAGATTTCTTGGGCAGAAGCAACCTGCAACCAATTCGAGTAAGGGATAGGGCTGCTTGCTTTCCACCCTGTGACCCGATCCGGAACCTCCAGCTTACCTTCGCCGTTTGCTTCGCCATTTCCGTTGATCGCGCGGGCAGGCGTGACATCGATGTGGAAACCTGGATTTTCGTCGGCATAAACGATCCGGATGCCACGACGTAATTGCTTAACTTCTTCTTGAACGCGGGAGCCTTCCCTAAAACGCTGCTCAATCGCTTCTAGAACTTCCTTTGCACCAGCGCCCTGAGCGTGAGGAAGCCAAATAATCGCGTCCGCATCAATGGTGTCCAGATCCGCAGGCGCGCCGGGGATTGGCTTGATGGTCGTCTTCAGCCGCATCGAGCCTTGAACGAAAATATGGGCCTCAGCGAGCAGCGGGTTGTCGGAAGCCGAGAGGATTTTTTCCAGTTGGGAGTAGCGGTCATTGATTTTTTCGTACTGCGCTTCCGACAGCGAGATTTCCCGCGCGGCGCGAAGCAGAAAATATTCCCAACTGCTGCGCTTGGTCTGTTCGTTGCTCAAAAGCATTACATAGCCTCCTGGGCCACTGGACCCAATTGCAGTGTTTGCGTAAACCGATCTTGGTTTTCTTTGTCCCGATCGAAGATCAGGTATGTATGTTGATGCTGTGTTGTGAGCAACGCGCCAAACTCGATGGCTAATGCCGCAGGAATGGCGGCGAAGACGTGGATAGGGTCAGGAGTCAGAGCCTCAAGCTGGCTCAGTCGTATTTGAAGTGCGTCGCGAAAGGCATGAATCACCCGACGGTTCTGTACCATCGCGTAGCTTGGTTCTGGGATCGACAGCTCTGCAATACGTGCACCGGGTAGAGCGTCGGTCACGTCGCGAACTGGAACTTGCGCAGAAATGGAGAGCACCAACGCCAGTGGGCCATCGCCGTTGGGTGGAGGCGTAAACAGAAAACTAGGCGGCTCAGCAGACTGATCGGGCCAGCGCAAAAGATGCTCGCGGTGAAAAGAGAAGATCAAGCGTTTGGAACGGTCGCCGATACTCTGGCCCAACATCATCAAGGCCGGAATGTCGGCCAAGCCGACTACTGCTAGCGCGGGCGAATCGCCATAAGTGCCGCCGCGACGCTTGAGTTGCTGCTCCAGCTCATACTGGACGCTGTCTTTGACGTTCTGCCAATAGGTAGTGTCCCTGCCACGTGGTCCGGGTGCAGCGAAGGCGATTTTGATGCCTTGATCGAAGGCGGTTAATCCCTCGGCGGACATCGCAGTCAACAGATCGCGAACGGGGATATCGTTGATCGTCTGAAAATGCTGACTCTGGACGATGAGAGGAATAGCTCTGCCACCATCGGGGGTCGTTGCGGCGAGTCGGATGCGTTCCAGGTACGCTTGGTGTAAACCACTCAAATCATTTTCAGGATACCCATCTGCGTCACGATCAATTTTGTCATGACAACCTGGGCACAGGAGCATCAGATTAGCGGTATCGTTTGTGTGCGCCTCAGCATCATGATCCGCGCGTCCCCGAGGGCCTTTGGGACTGGCGGGCAGGATATGCGCCACTTCGCCCCATTTCATTGGCTTGCCGGCACGATAATCGAACGTCAGATCCGTGCCGCACAGTTCACAATGACCAGCGGTCTGTGTCCATACGATCCGCTTCGTCTCATCATTTGTGTTGAAGCGCCCGCTTGCGGGCTTAGCGTCTTCTTGTTCTGCCATTCCGACCTACCCCCGAGAAACATCCATGATTGAAAACGATGATGGCAAGATAAGATCATATTAGGGTCATTTGCCTCGATTTCAAGAGAGATCTAAGGGTGACGAATGCTGAGTCGGCTATAAGCAGGATGCTGTTTGTGGCTCATCGAAACGGAGTGTTCGCAGCGTTCGTTTTTCTGGCAAGTGCTGGTGGGTAATGGCACTGACCACAGCGTATGTATCGAAATTAGCGAGTTTATGCAAAAGACATAAACTTGCTAATTTCGATACATACCGCGCGTAGGACTGATGAGAACGGGCTGTGCAGCTCAAACGAGGCTGCAAGCGCAGCCCCTTTTGT
The DNA here is from genome assembly GCF_028656895.1 of Pseudomonas sp. TNT2022 ID1044. Lineage (NCBI taxonomy): Bacteria > Pseudomonadati > Pseudomonadota > Gammaproteobacteria > Pseudomonadales > Pseudomonadaceae > Pseudomonas > Pseudomonas sp. TNT2022 ID1044. The sequence goes on from NZ_JAMDHB010000013.1 coordinate 147,119, forward strand.
ATGCATTTTTACGCGTCAGTGCTTGCCAGGCTCAACGGACAAGTGTCGACGACGCATGAGGTGATAGGCCGCCGGGATCACAAACAGCGATAGCAAGGGCGCCGTAACCATACCTCCAATCATCGGGGCGGCAATGCGGCTCATCACCTCGCTGCCGGTACCGCTTCCCAAAAGTATTGGTAACAAACCAGCGATAACCACCGCAACGGTCATGGCCTTGGGTCGAACGCGCTGCACAGCGCCTTCACGAATCGCCGCAACCAGACCGCGCTCAGTGCGGTCGCCGACGTCTTCACGCTCGGCCCAGGCATTTTTCAGGTAGAGCAGCATGATCACGCCAAATTCGGCAGAAACGCCGGCCAGGGCGATGAAGCCGACCCCGGTGGCAACCGACAGGTTGAATCCCAACAGATAGAGAAACCATGCCCCGCCAGACAGTGCGAATGGCAAAGTGGCCATAATCAGCAGGGCCTCGTCAAAGCGTGCAAATGTCAGGTAAAGCAGCACGAAGATGATCAACAGCGTGGCAGGCACCACCAGTTTGAGTCGTGCGTTGGCCCTTTCGAGAAATTCGAACTGTCCTGAGTAACTCAGGCTCATGCCGGGCTGCAACTTGACCTGCTCGCTGACGACCCGGCGTAGATCGGCGACTACCGAGGCAATGTCCCGGCCACGCACGTCGATGTATACCCAACCAGAGGGCCGTGCATTCTCGCTCTTGAGCATCGGCGGGCCGTCGCTGACCTTGACCTTCGCCACCGTGCCGAGGGTGATCTGGCTCCCTAGCGGGGTGTAGATCGGCAATTGCTCCAAGGCACCGAGCGAGTCACGCCACTCCCGTGGATAACGCACGTTGATCGGGAAGCGTGCGAGCCCTTCAATGGTCTCGCCGACATTTTCACCGCCGATAGCGCCGGCCACGATGGACTGCACATCGTCGATATTCAGCCCGTAGCGGGCGGCGGCTTTGCGGTCGATATCCACATCGATATAGCGACCACCCGTCAGTCGCTCGGCCAGCGCAGAACTGACGCCGGGCACATCCTTGGCCACCCGCTCGACCGCCTGGGTAGCGGCATCAATCTCGGTCAGGTTGGTGCCGGCAACTTTCACCCCAATAGGACTCTTGATCCCCGTGGCCAGCATGTCGATTCGGTTGCGTATCGGTGGTATCCAGATATTGGTCAGCCCAGGAACTCGCACCACTCGATCCAGCTCTTCCACCAGTTTTTCCTGAGTCATACCTGGGCGCCATTGCTCCTGTGGCTTGAACTGGATGGTGGTTTCGAACATCTCCAACGGCGCCGGGTCGGTGGCAGTTTCAGCACGACCGGCTTTACCAAAGACATGTTCGACCTCCGGCACGGTCTTGATCAGGCGGTCGGTCTGTTGCAGCAGTTGCGCCGCTTTCTGCGCCGACAATCCCGGCAGAGCCGAAGGCATATAGAGCAGGTCGCCCTCGTCCAAAGGCGGAAGAAACTCGCCACCCAAGCGCGACATTGGCCATAGTGCGCTGATAAAAACCAGCAACGCGACCAGCAGCGTGATCTTCGGTCGTCGTAAGACTGCATCCAGAGCCGGCTGGTAGATCCGGATCAGCCAGCGGTTCAACGGGTTCTGTTGTTCACTGGGAATTCGTCCCCGAATCCAGTAGCCCATCAACACCGGCACCAAGGTCACTGACAATCCCGCCGCTGCGGCCATGGCGTAGGTCTTGGTGAAAGCCAGCGGGCCGAATAGCCGCCCCTCTTGCGCTTGCAGGGTGAACACCGGAATGAACGATAGGGTAATGATCAACAAACAGAAGAACAGTGCTGGTCCAACTTCAGCCGCCGCTTCGGTCATCACGTGCCAATGACGTTCACCCTTCAGTTCCTCCCCCGGATTGGCCACGTGCCAGGCCTCAACCTTCTTGTGCGCGTTTTCAATCATCACCACGGCAGCGTCGACCATGGCACCGATGGCGATGGCAATTCCGCCTAGGGACATGATGTTGGCGTTGATCCCTTGATAGCGCATCACGATGAAGGCGATCAGCACCCCCACCGGCAGGGAGATGATTGCCACCAGAGATGAACGCAGGTGCCAGAGGAAGATGCCACACACCAACGCGACGACGATGAACTCTTCGAGCAGTTTGTGGCTGAGATTTTCCACCGCGCGGTCGATTAGTTTGCTGCGGTCGTAGGTGGTGACGATTTCCACCCCCGCCGGCAAGCTGCTTTTCAGTTCGTCGAGTTTGGCTTTGACCGCCGCAATGGTCTCCCGAGCATTCTTGCCGCTGCGCAAAATCACCACGCCACCGACGGTCTCGCCTTCACCGTCGAGTTCAGTAATGCCACGCCGCATTTCCGGTCCCAACTGAATGGTGGCGACATCGCCAAGGGTCACCGGCACACCGCCCGATCCCAGCTTGAGTGGGATCGCCCGAAAATCATTGAGCGTTTTCAAGTAGCCGGAAGCCCGCACAATGAACTCGGTCTCTGCCATCTCCAGGACGGCACCACCGGTTTCCTGATTGGCCTTGCCGATCGCGTCGGCCACCTCGGCCTGCGTGATACCGAAGCTGGCCAGTTTGAGCGGATCAAGCTGCACCTGGTACTGCTTGACCATGCCACCCACGGTGGCCACCTCGGCAACGTTGGGCAGAGTCTTGAGTTCGAACTTGAGGAACCAGTCCTGAAGTGCACGAAGTTGCGCCAGATCGTGTCCGCCATTGCGATCTACCAGCGCGTACTGGAAAATCCAGCCCACTCCTGTCGCATCCGGCCCCAACGCCGGTTTGGCGCTGGCCGGCAAGCGACTTTGTATTTGGCTCAGGTACTCCAACACCCGCGAGCGGGCCCAATACAAGTCAGTACCGTCTTCGAACAGCACATAGACAAAGCTGTCACCAAAGAAGGAGTAGCCGCGCACGGTCTTGGCGCCAGGCACCGAAAGCATGGTGGTGGCCAACGGATAGGTCACCTGGTTCTCGACGATCTGCGGTGCCTGTCCCGGATACGGGGTGCGGATGATCACCTGAACATCGGAGAGATCCGGCAGCGCATCGATGGGCGTGCTCTGCACCGACCAAATGCCCCAAGCCGTGACGAACAGTGTCGCCAGTAGCACCAGGAATCGGTTGGCCACTGACCAACGAATCAGGGCAGCAATCATAGCTGGCCCCCTGATTTCCCTAGACGCTCAACACGCAAGCCATCGTCGGTTTGACTCACTGCAATCCGGACCTTGTCGCCCGTTTTGAGGCCCTGCATCAGCGCCGGATTGGCGAGCGGGAACGTCATCGTCATGCCAGGCATGCCCAGCGTTTTGAAGGGGCCATGGGCGAGTGTGACTTCTTTGTCGTTGATCTCAACGATCTGCCCATCCGCCTCATGAAAACTGGAGGCTGCTGCGCTGGGTGGTGACTGTTCCTCTGAGTTTGCAACGATACCCTTGAGACTGGCCTCCGAGTCGAGCAGGAACTGGCCAGAGGTAACCACCTTCTGGCCCTCTTCCAGACCTTTCAAGATCGCCGTCTTGCCATCGTTTTCCTGCCCGATCAACACTTCAACAGGACGATAGCGGCCAGCGTCTTCAGCGAGCATCACCAGGGCACGTCGACCGGTGCGAATGACGGCCTCGCTCGGCACCCACAACACACTTTGCTCCGTTGAACGATTGAGGCTCACTCGTGCGGTCATACCCGGCCTGAGACGGCCTTCTGGGTTAGGTAACTCGACGCGGACGCGAAGGGTGCGGCTATCCGGATTGGTTTCCGGAAGAATCGCGCTGACGACGCCCTTGAGCACAACCCCAGGGAACGCGGGCAAACGCGCCTCTGCCGCTTGCCCCATGAGGATCGATCCAGATTCAGTCTCCGGAACGGCCAGGGCCAGCCAGACGCTACTCAAACCATTAACGCGTGCCAGTGTCTCGCCGGCGGCCACCGTCATACCCTCGCGCACATTGAGCTCTTGCAGCACACCACTAATAGGGCTGGTGAGGGTCAGGTTTGGTTGGACTTTGCCACTGCGCTCTACTTGAGCAATTGATGCCGCCGGCATCCCGGTGAGCCGCAAGCGCTGGCGAGCCGCTGCCAGCAAGCCCGCATCGCCACTGCGCTTGAGTGCGAGAAACTCCTCCTGAGCCGCAGCCCACTCAGGTACAAGGATATCCGCCATGGCGGCATTGGCTTTGATCACGTCGCCAGGAGCATGGGCATACACGCGCTCGACGAAACCCGCCGTACGGGCTTGAATGACGGCGACGTCCCGCTCGTTGAAAGCCAACACACCGACAACCTCCAGACTCGAAGCAAACACACCTCGACTGACGGTAGCCAGTCGCACACCGAGATTCTGAGTCAGGCTTGGATCAATGCGAACGGATGCGCTGTCCCCTTTGATGTCGGCGTACTGAGGGACCAACTGCATGTCCATGAAGGGCGACTTACCCGGCTTATCGAACTTTTGCTGCGGGGACATAGGGTCGTACCAATACAGTACTTTGCGTTCGTCCAGAGAGGGGAGGCTCTGCTCTGGGGCTGCACCAGGTACTTCGCTCATGCCCTGCTGAGCGAACCAGTAACCACCGGCAACACCCAATACCAGCGAGAGGCCTACCAGCAATGCCCCGTTCCACTTTCTAAGGTTCATTGGCTGGACTCCCCGTAGGCGAAATACAGGCGCGCGCTGGTCAGCGCTCGCTGCTCTTCCACATCAATCTGCTTGAGACGGGCTTCGATGAGCTCGCGGCGGGCGGCGACAACGGAGCTCAAATCGCCTTTGCCGGACCGATAGCTGGCCATGCTGAGCTCGACCTTTTCCTTGGCCAAGGGCAATAGGCTGTCCTGGGTTCGATGCACGGCACGATTCAGGCGTTCATAGTCGGCCAGCTCGTCCTCCAGTTGCTGGGTATGCTCGCGTGACAGCGCTTCGCGCTCAGCCTCAAGCTGGTTGAGTTCAGCGTGTTTGGCCGCAATCTTGGGGTTTTGCCGAGAATCAGGAAACAGTGGTAGATCCCAGGAAAGTTGCACGCTGACCATGTCGCCGAACTGTCGACCACGATGCTGATAGTCGACTTCCCAGCTCCAATCCGACTGTTTTTCCGCCTCGGCTTCACGGACCTTGGCTTGCGCTTCGCGGGTCATAGGCTCAAACGCTGCCAATTCTGGGTGATGTTGCAGCTTATGAGAGTAGCCAGAGGCTTCGACAGGCCATTCAGGCAAGCTGCCCACAGGTTTGTCGTTGGCGGCCGGGCCAATCCAGCGCTTCAGAGCCGCTCGGGCCTGCGCTCTCTGGCGAATCAGATCGTCCTGCTGCTCTTCCAGTTGTGCCGCTTCCTGTTTGGGCGTTACTGCATCAGCAGGTTGAGCGCGGCCGCCGGCAATTTGTGCACGGACGGTATCGGCCAGCAGACGGTTTTCTTTGTAGAAATCCTGGAACAGCGCGTCTTTACGCTCAACGGAGAAGCTGTTGATCCAGGCCAGCGCCGTGGCCTGACGAACCTTTAGACGTTCGACCCGGCGCTCAGCTGCGGCGCGGTCAATGGCTGCATCAGCGACCTCGATGCGGGCTTTGCGCTTGGCACTGTTGGGCATCTCCTGACTGACTCCGACCATTTGAATAGTCATGAAGTCCTGATCGATGCTCCAGCGATCCGGACCGCCAATGGGGTAGTTCTGTACGCCTAGCAGCAACTTGGGATCGGGTAGTTCACCAGCGGGGATGGCCGCACTACTGGCAGCCTGAATTTTCGCGTCTTGTGCAGTCAGCGACGGCGCATTGTTTTCAGCCAGCTGCAAAGCTTCATCGAGTGTCAATGCGGCAGCGAGACTCGGCAATGCCAGTACGCTTGCCGCCAGGCCGGCCACGAGGGACCACCCTGTGCAATAGCACTTGGAGTTCATGTTCACGATTCCTGTGATGATCCACTGCGCGCTTCATCAGACATGCACGCAGATATGCCATCCCGCTAACGCGGAATGAGGCTGAGTGTGGTACAGGAATCAAGTGCGGGGCGGTCGCCATACCCCTGACGGGGTTTGTACTGGATGGGAATCTAGGGAGAAGGACAGTACGAGGGGGCTGGATAAGGTGATAGGAGGCTTGATGATGGAGACTTGCAGCATGCCACCAGTCTTGCACTCCTGGCCTGGCTTACAGGGTTTGCCGTGCTCGGTGGGACTTTTCATGTCATGGCAGCAGTCTTGACCCATGCCGTCCATCATCGCCATGCCCATGGTTTTCATGGGGCAGGGCTCAGTCGGCGCCTGAACACCCGCCATCCCGCTGAGGGGGAGCGCCAGGCTAATCAGGAAAATCAGGCAAAACCGTAGGTAGCGTTTCATGGGCTGGAGTGTAGCCGGTGGAAATGGCCCTTACAATTCACCTTCTAGACTCCTTAGTCGGCTGTCACCAACCTCTATTCCGCGCTCATTTCCATTTCCGGACTTAAAGTGCCTAACCATGCGACAAGACAAATTATGACGACTGCCATTAAAAACTCGAGTGTCATGCTGCGGCGCAAGGCATTGACTGCGGCAGAGTATTCTCCATTTCGAACTGACCGCTCCAATACCGGACTTAGGTGAAAGCGGTTCAGCGTGGCTAAAACGATCATCCCAGCAAAGAGCAATATTTTCAAAAACAGCAGCTGGCCATAAGTACTGAGCATCACTTCATCGAGGTGTGGGCCAACGATAAACAGGTAATTTACTACGCCCGTAACGCTTATGATCGCAACAATCACTCCGCCGGCCGACTCAAAACCAGTCAGTACCCGTGCAAGAATTTGAGCTTCTTGTTCGCCCTTTAGCGATTTCAACCGCAGCAGTAGAGCGAATGCCAATAGAGCGCCCAACCAGCCACCTGCGGCTAATAGGTGGAAAATGTCGGTGATGAAATGCCAGTAGCGTCGACTGCCCTCATCCATGGCGCCGTGCCCTGTCCATGCCAACGTCGCCAACGCAATCGCTCCGCATACAGTGACGATCCAGAGACTGGGTGTTGGAAATCGCTTGTTCAACGCGACGCCAATAATTGCCATCACCAAGGCAGCTATTCGGACCATCCAGGTCAACCCGACGTCAGTCCCCATAAGGACCATTTCAAAAATATGACGATGTAGCTCCATAAGCTCCGACACACCGCTCATTGCTTTCGCAAGCAACAACATCGCGGCAAGGGACAGAGCTACACCTGCAACGGAAGTACCGTAAAGAAGCGACTCAAAATTCAAGACCGTGCCCGATACTCTTTCCTTTCCCCTGAGGCTGTACAAGCCGAAAATTGCCAATCCGAATAACAGCATCAGGTCGAAATAAAGAGCAAAGCGAACCACAATATTTATTGAGTCGCTCATAAATCATTTCACTTTAAATGAGAAGTTGCCGGTGATCGGGTGAGTGTCCGAGGAGACAGCACGCCATTCGACTTTGTAGGTACCGGTGGTCAAAGGTGCTGCCGGTGTAATCACCATCGTTTTCGGATCACCGCCACCAGCGACGGCGGCCTTAACACCCATTGGGGAGTTCGGCATGCCAGGCATATCGGTCATGATTAGTTTTGCACCGGAAAACTGAGTGGTGAGATTCTCAGAAAAGTGCAGTTCAATTTTCGAAGGGGCCGCCGCATTCGAGCCTTCTGCCGGAGTGGAAGAAAGGAGCTTTGGATGTGCTTGAGCAACTGCACTCAGAAGCAAACCAGCGGTAAGTGCAACAGCTACGGTCGTAGTTTTAAGGAATGACATGCAAGACTCCTCACAGCAAGAGCTGTTGATTCGAGGTTTGTTTGGAATATCTAATTTTTACTTTTCGATTCTTGTTAAAACCACTGATGATTAGCTAGTAGCCTCCGTGTTCTAGGTCAGGTTGAACACGAGAAACTCACTAGGCCCCAACGTCACAGTGCAAGAACACGATGCCACACGAACGCAAACTGTTCGATTACATTTCAGTCAGCTTGACGCGGTGTTTGGCCTCGAATTGGCGGGCGTAGCGAGACTTAAAGACGAGACCGCGTGCCCCAGATACTAGGGTTTTCACTCATTCAAAAATAACGAAAGTGGACGCTGGGCGCAGGCTGAGAGATCGCCGTTGATCACAAATACGCCGTTGTTCAGCTGACCTCCAAGTCAACACTAGGAAACTCTAGATGAAAGGCCGTTTTCCCGTCACATGACGTACACCAGATTTTGCCATCATGCGCCTCAATAATTGATCGGGTAATCGACAGACCTAGCCCTGCGTTGCTTGGACTCCCTTCTCGCCGCGCTGGGTCCACGCGATAAAAACGATCGAAAAGCTTTTCAAGATGTTCGGGGGCAATGGGTTCTCCGTGGTTCTCCACGACGACCAATACCGACATCTCCTTCTGGAGGATTTCGACACTGATCGTCTTCCCTTCAGAGGTGTAGCGAAGCGCGTTTGAGAGCAGGTTAGAAATGGCTCTGTGGAGCATAAGGACATCGCCTCGGACGCTGCCCCTTCCTGAAACCTTGAGTTGAATCCCTCGCTCATCAGCCAAAAGGCGGTAGTACTCAAGCAATTTTTCCACTACTTCCACGAGGTCTATTGGTTTGTTCTCGTGTGTGATCAGACCGTTGTCAGATTTCGCCAGAAAAAGCATGTCATCAATCATCCGACTCATACGCTTCAAGTCATCAAGATTTGAGTACAGGTTGTCTTCGTAGTCCTCAATATTCCTTTTTCTTGAAAGCACCACTTCGGTGTGGGTCATCAAGTTGCTCACGGGGGTCCGTAGTTCGTGGGCAATGTCTGCGGAAAAGTTCGATAACCGGACAAATGCATCGTCGAGCCTGGACAACATTGCGTTAAACGACAGCACCATTTGCTGAAGCTCTTTGGGAACGGGTGCTAAGGGGATGCGCTCTTTGAGTGATTTTGCTGACATTGAGGCAGCGACCCGCGTGACCTGGCGAATGGGCCGCATGCCACTGCTTGCTACCATCCAGCCGAGTGCAGCACTGACCAATGCGCTGATCACCAACCCTATCCAAAACCATCGTTCAAGCGTCTCGAAAAAGGACATATGCTGAGTAACGTCAAAGATCAAAATGACTGTCAACGGCTTGTCTTGCCCCGTCACAACGGCTTGTGCCGTCACTCCACGGAACATCTGCCCTTGCTCCCGCCACTCCCAGACGTTGTTGTTTGTGGTTGTGCGGAACTCCTTCGGAATATCTACCGGACCGGGATCAGCAAACAGCAGCTTGCCGTCACCATCGATTATTAGGGCAGTCAAATCACGGTGAGCCCCCAGCAGCGCCTCCAGCTCAGGCTTAAATTCGCTGAGTTGATCGATGCTGTTCAACCCGGACAAAATTCTCTGGGTCGAGTGGAGCTTTTCGTTCAATGCCTGCTGATCCAGCATCTTAAAGTGATGCCGACTGAGGTTATTGAAACTGAGTCCGGCGACCGTAAGCACGGCCGTTACCGCGAGCATGAACATCAGACTCATACGGGTCGTCAGGGACATTCGGTTCATTCCGGCTCCGAATCAGGCGCGTCGAGCATGTAACCCATCCCCCTAGAGGTATGAATCAACTTGACCTCAAAGTCGTCATCTATCTTGGCCCTCAACCTTCTCACTGCAACCTCGATAACGTTGGTATCGCTGTCGAAGTTCATATCCCAAACCTGGGAGGCGATAAGTGACTTTGGCAGCACCTCCCCTCGACGTCGTAGCAACAGCTCAAGCAACGCAAACTCTTTGGCCGTAAGGTCTATGCGTTTACCTCCACGAATGGCCCGACGCTTGAGCAGGTCCACCTCCAGATCAGCCAGTTTCATATAGGTTTGCGAGGGAGCGCCGTTACCCCGACGCAGCAACGTTCTGACGCGAGCCAACAGTTCAGAAAATGCGAAGGGTTTGATCAGGTAATCATCTGCACCGAGTTCAAGTCCTTTCACTCGATCTTCAACGCGATCTCGCGCCGTGAGGAAGAGCACGGGAACATCTTTTCCGGATGCACGAACCTTCTGAAGTACTTCCCAGCCATCCAGCCCAGGCATCATGACGTCTAGAATCAGCAGGTCATAGGCCTCGCTCAAAGCGTGCTGTAGCGCCACCTTGCCATTGGTAAAGCGATCCACATTGAACCCCGCCTCCGTGAGTCCTTGCTGCAAATAGATACCTATTTTGGGTTCGTCTTCAGCAACCAGAAGTCTCATGAGGGTGGCTCTCGGATAATGATGAAGCGCAGTCTGCAACGAAACACGCCAGCCAACCAGCAACTGACAGAAAAGTAATATTGGCTTCAGGTAGATGTCAGCGAGCGCTGTCTAGGGTTCAAGCATGAGTACTTCCTGGTGCTCGACCGACTCTTCAGCATGAAACGTTAGGAAGCCGGAAAACAATTCCATAAGGAGTTGCCCCATGAATCGCCTGAAAATGCTGTTTTTTGTGAGCTCGATACTCGTCTCAGCTTCTGTATGGGCTGAAAGTGGCGGAGACCGGGTGATAGAGCGTATGGAAGGCCTGCGCGACAGGGCTGAAGCCGTACTGATCCAAGCTGAAAAAGCCCCTGAAGGACAGCGTCATGTCCACATGGCCGAGCATATGAAAATGCTCGGCGACATCATGAGCCAACTCCATAAAGATCATCCAGACGCCTCAATGTCACCCCAGCAGCACCTGGCCTGGATGGAAAAGCACGACAAAATTGTCGACGACGTTTTGAGTCAAATGCAACGCGAGCACAAGCTGATGCTGTCAGAGAACCATCAGTAAGCAACTCCCTGAAAAGAGCTTTTTGAACAGTCCTGTTAAATGCGGCGTCATCTGGACGCCGTATTTATTTCGAAAACTGACAGAAATGTAGTGTTCAGGTCAGTTAACTGGCAGCTCCGCATCATTAGCATAGCCAGTGTTTCCCACTTACTCTCGAGGTCACCATGAAAGCTAAGCTCGTTACCCCTGTCATCGCAGCAATCACTCTACTCTTCGGTGCTACGGCTATGGCCAGCGCAGGGCATGGGAAAGAGGACATCGGCCAGCCTGGAGTCGCCTCTGAGGTTACCCGTACGGTGGAGGTCGAGATGGGCGATATTTTCTTCAAACCTGAAAGCATCGACGTAAAGCCTGGTGAAACTATTCGATTTGTCCTTCGCAATGAGGGTTCGCTGCTGCACGAGTTCAACATCGGCAAAGCTGCTGCTCATGCAGCACACCAAAAAGAAATGGCAAGCATGTTCCAGAACGGAACGCTTAACCCCACAGGTACCGGGAAAACGATGAGCGGTATGGGCCACAGCATGGGTGGAATGAAGATGGTCGGAATGGAGCACAACGACCCGAACAGCGTCCTGATTGAGCCTGGCGCAACCAAAGAGCTGATCTGGACCTTCAACAACAGCACTGGGCTTCAGTTTGGCTGCAACGTGCCGGGGCATTATCAGTCAGGGATGGTCGGTCAGTTTGACCTGAAATAAGCCAGAGCTGGCTGCTAACACCGCTTCGACGCAAGAGTTGGCTACGCTCTGTCGCAGAGATCACAGCAATGCTCACACAGTGGGGTTTAGATCATGAATAACCATCAGCATCCGGATGGAAACACCACCGCACCATTTTGGAGGCGCAAAACAGGCGTTGTACTAATCATGCTCATTGCGATTGGTGCCTTTTACGTTTTGCGGGAGCATTTCAGCCACGTTTATCCATTTTGGCCTTATCTGATTCTGTTGATCTGTCCATTGATGCACTTTTTTGGACATGGACATGGCGGACATAGCCATGGCGATCAGGCAGCAACCCACAAGGACGAAAAAGGGGAATAGCCATGCCTACCATATCGAGCCACCACGACCACAGTCACGCCCATGCTGCTCCGCTCAATGACGATGATCTACGTGACCCGGTGTGCGGAATGGCAGTCACTTCATCAAGTAAGTTTGGTGAGTCTTATCAGGGACAGACATATCAATTTTGTAGCCTGAAATGCCAGGAGAAGTTTCGAGCTGATCCTGAACGCTACAGCGGTAATGTTTCGAGCGCCGAATCCCGCGTCACCTCTTCAGAGTCTGCGGTACAAACAGGCACTGAGTTTACCTGTCCGATGCACCCGGAAATACGCCAGCCCGGACCCGGCAACTGCCCTAAATGTGGCATGACATTAGAGCCGGTCATGCCCACGCTCGATGAAGAAGAAAATCCTGAACTCCGGGATTTCGCCCGCCGCTTTTGGTGGTCGCTGCCATTAACCGTGATAGTGACAGTGCTCGCCATGGCGGGACACTCGTTACAACTCCTCCATGGCTCGATCCAAAACTGGATCGAGCTAGCTCTGGCGACACCGGTGACCTTATGGGCAGGTTGGCCCTTTTTTGTAAGGGGCATAGCCTCTATTAGAAATCGCAGTCCAAACATGTGGACTCTGATTGGTTTGGGTACCGCCGCAGCCTACCTTTACAGCGTCATGGCAACGCTCTTACCCCAAAGCTTTCCCGCCACCTTCATGCAAGATGGACGTATCGGCGTCTACTTCGAAGCCGCCGCGGTCATCATCTCGCTCACCTTGCTTGGGCAGATTCTTGAGCTCAAAGCCCGATCGCAAACCTCCGCCGCCATTAAGTCCCTTCTCGGTCTATCGCCCAAGACCGCACGCCGGATCAATGCCGATGGACAGGAAGAAGACATTCCTCACACACATGTCCACCTTGGAGACCATCTGCGGGTCAGGCCTGGTGAAAAGGTGCCAGTTGATGGCTCAGTACTGGAAGGTGAAAGTGCGGTGGATGAGTCCATGCTCACTGGCGAGCCAGTGCCGGTAATGAAGAGAGCTGGAGATAGCCTGATCGGTGCCACGCTGAATACACATGGCAGCTTGGTAATGGAGGCGCAGAAGGTCGGCGCCGAGACCATGCTGTCACAAATCGTACAGATGGTCGCTCGGGCTCAGCGCTCCAAAGCACCAATGCAACGAATGGCCGACTCTATTGCTGGCTACTTTGTGATGGGTGTTATCGCGATTGCGATACTGACATTTGTCGGCTGGGGGCTTTTTGGCCCTGAGCCCAGTTGGGTGTTTGGTCTGATCAACGCTGTCGCCGTGCTGATCATCGCTTGTCCCTGTGCGTTGGGTCTTGCTACGCCCATGTCGATCATGGTTTCGACAGGTAAAGCAGCCAGCATGGGTGTGCTGTTCAGGGATGCCAGTGCCATCGAAAACCTTTGCAAGATCGACACGCTGATTGTCGATAAGACAGGCACCCTGACAGAGGGTCGGCCAGTGTTTCACAGCGTGGAGGCCACACCAAGTTTCAATCCCCACGATGTTCTTCAGCTGGCTGCCAGCCTTGATCAGGGCAGCGAACATCCCTTGGCTCATGCAATCGTCGATCACGCCCGAATCGAGAACATTAAGCTCACCAAGCCAGAATCCTTTGAGTCTGGTTCAGGTATCGGGGTCAGTGGCATCGTCGATGGCAAGAAGATCCAGCTGGGGAACACCGCGTTGATGGAAGCCGCAGGCGTGAACACCAAGCCCCTACAAGTGCGTGCAGAGTTGTTGCGTCTTGACGGCATCAGTATCATCTACCTCGCAATCGACGGGGTATTGGCAGGGTTACTGGCAGTATCAGATCCAATTAAGCCGACCTCCAAAGAAGCAGTCACCAAGCTCAAGGCTGATGACATCAAAATCATCATGGCTACTGGCGACGGGCTCACCACCGCTCGGGCTGTCGCCAGGGAGATGGGGATTGAAGAAGTCCACGGTGAAGTGAAACCTCAGGACAAAGAGCGTCTGGTCGCAGACCTCCAGCAATACGGCCGGAAGGTCGCCATGGCTGGTGACGGTATCAACGATGCACCGGCCCTGGCGCGAGCAGATGTGGGCATTGCCATGGGGACAGGGACTGACGTTGCGATGAATAGTGCGCAACTCACGCTGGTAAAAGGCGACCTGATGGGGATTTTACGAGCAAGGGCACTTTCGGTCGCAACAGTAAAAAACATGCGGCAAAACTTGGGTTTCGCCTTTCTTTACAACTCGATGGGTATTCCCCTTGCCGCAGGCTTGCTCTATCCACTGACGGGACACCTCCTGTCGCCAATGATCGCTGCCATAGCCATGAGCGTCAGTTCTGCATCTGTAGTTTTCAATGCATTGAGACTGAGGAATACCCGAATTGACTGAGCTTCAATTGCGAAATTGCAGCGCAATTGACCATGCGTTTGCATACGACCTGACCAGTCATTTGCATTTGACTGACCACCGATTGCAGAGGATTGGACCACCCAGACATCAAAGCTGAGAGGCTCATAACGACGCAAAGGAGACATTACGATCGTTGGCGGGAAGATCGCTGTTCCAATGGTTAGAGCGTGCACCCTCTACTCTTATGACCGCACAGCGATAGGCGCCGATTACAACCGTCGATAAATACTCGGCAGTGGCCGGCCCCGATGCCTGATTCCAACTTGCGGAAGAAGTGGAGAATCTGCGAGCTAGCTTTCAGCTGATGAATCGCCAGGCTCAGTAGAGCCACCATTTATATCAGCATCGTGTATTGAAACAGGTAATAAGCCATGTTGGATACTTTTCGTTTCCGGATCGTAATAGGCCTGGTAGAACTGAAACTCTTCACGGCCTTCACGTTCACAGTGGGCCTTGATAATCCTAATAGCTTTGAGTTTGTACTCCAACGGCGTCTTGATCCCAAAAATGACGCCCTCCAAGCTTGAAAACCGATACTTCAAAACTCGATGCTTTTTATCTGTGATGTCCATGCCGGAATTAAGAACCAAGCGGTACTCTTTTTCGGACTCCCACTGAGGAAGCTTTGAGGTCAAAGCGAAATCAAGGTTATTCCAGTGCCTCTCTCGCAGATCACTGGAATCAGTTTTGTACCACTCGCTAGTGGTACTCAGATTTCCTTGGCCATCGTTGTACCAGAAGCCACCTAATGCCTCGTTTGGGACGTTGCCTAATGATCTGAAGAAATCTATTTCCGAGTGTTCTCGATCGTAGAAAACTTCCTTGAACTGCATATTCTGGAAGCCATAAATGATGCCGCTATGACCAAGACCTATCGGCTTATTCATTTCAAGAGATAGTGCTTGGTCTTCACCTGAGACCCTATATTTCAGGCAGATGCCTTTGTGATTGTCTCCGTAGCTACCCCAGATGGCGGAGTTATTACACTCCTTCATAAAGCAGGCTACATACCATTTCGGGTGCATTAGCTGGTCGATTTGATCTAGATATCGAGGAGCAAATGCCGTTATTAGGTCATACACACCGTAATGATCATTGATCCATACGTGCGCAGCCTTGATGGAGAACGCCGAGGTTGTGACAGCAATCTGCCTGTATGACTCAAAATCACGATGCTGGCCATCATCTGCTTCGATATTTGATATTATCTTCAGATGAAAGTCACTGTCCCCTAGTGGGTCTCCAGGATTCTCAGGATGATGTGCACCGGTTAACTCGTACTTGTAACTTACTGAAAGTACGATTGTTAAGAAGCGCGTATGCAGAGAACTGAGGTAGAGCAACAACTGTGGCTTGTAGTGTTTTCTCTCGGCTTTAGAGAGTGCCTTGATGTACCCCTGAAATATCTCACTACTTTGGAGCAGGTAATCCATTTCCTGGAAAGCAAAGAGGTACACACCCCGGAGATTAGCAGGATACTGGCCAATTGGGAGCTCATTAGGAAGTGGCACGCCGCTCATTACCGCGTCATCAATCTCCCAGCTTCGAAGCGCTAGTATCAATAGGTAATGCCTAAAGAAATTCGCCCAGACGATTTCATCACCCGCCCAGTAGATTTCCTTGTACCCCTCTAGAGGATCGTTCAATTGCTCAGGCGGTGCGAAGTAAATCTCAAGCTTCTCAAGCTCACCGGGCACAGCCTCCTTGGTCTCGGTGGCGTCTTTTCCGAGCAGACGATCCGCTGTCCTGAACCTGTAGAGATGTCGTTCCATGATTACCCCGCATGTGGCTACGAAAAAGGGCCCCACCGGGCCCTCATTTGTACTCAAACCGATCTTACTGAGTGCGCCAGGACTCAACAATGTCCGCGCCGAATTCAGTTTTCCATTCCTTGAGCTGGCGATGGTTCCCGCCCTTGGTCTCGATCAACTCGCCCGAATTTGGGTTTTGGTAGATCTTGACGTCACGTGCTTTGCGGACACTTTTCGGGGCAGCGGTAGTAGAAGCACGGCTTGCTGCCTGGGGATCGAGGAGAGCGATGACGTTGCGGAGGCTATAACCGTACTCGGCAAGCAAAGCCCGCAGCTTAGTTTCGAATTCAACTTCTTTTTTCAGGCCTTCGTCGCCTTTCATGGCTTCAAGGGCAGCGAGTTGTTCGGCCAAGTGTTTTTCGAGTTGACGGAACTCAGCAAGACGGGACATGAGATGACCTTTATAAAATGATTGAGCAGTATACGAATTGACAAATCTAGCGCAACAACTGAGATCTTAGAAATATCAGGATTAATCGCTATCCCCATGTGATCCGCTTAGCGACCAACCTGGCACGTAAATTATGCTCTTTGAGGCTTTTTCGATTGGTGTAGTGTGTTCGTCGAGAATCACGCTGTCCCTCTCGATTTTCCGTGGCCGGAAGGTGCTTTACTAAGCCAAATCCAATTTGTACAAACATTGGCGTCTTAACTTTCGGCTTTCGGACTTTGGGAGCTTTCGGTTTTTTGATCCGGTGTTCAGATCCTACCGACGTCTGAGGGGGAACATAAGGCGCAAATTGTGGGTATAGATCCTCAAAAAGCTGAACCTGCGCGGATACTGGAGTTACCCTAGTTACCCCGACCTCACCGGACTTGCGCCTAAAGTGATCGTCAGACGAATTCATTCTAGCTACAAAGTCCAGAATCGTCCCCCGAAGAGACCGCCCTGTCACAATGCGACGATGAATTCGTTTCCAGCCATCTTTCAGATTTCCCCTGGTCACGTCCCACTGCTCTGGTGACGAGAACCCCAGCTGTTTCGCGAACTCTATGTAATCTGGTGGTAAATCGTTTGCCATGTCCTTAGCCTCCGATTTTACAAGCATCGATGATGGCATAGAAGAATCAAGGGATGCTATACCAGTTCTGTCGAGAGCCTATCCGTTAGGTAATTGCACAGACTTGCCCAGCCTTTTGCATTCGATTTGACCAGTAATTTGCTTCGGATTTGACCTGCAGGCTTCGTGGCCATGACCGGCAGAGGACGACCCAAAGCAGTCATTTGTTTGCGGGATATAGGCTAGAACTTTTCGTCATGCAGAAAAACGAGGCCGCAATCGCGGCCTTGTTTTTTTAGAGTGTTACTCGTGCGAATGTCCGTGCTCAGCGCTCTCGGAGGTTGTGCCTTTCTCACCACCGCCGCATGCCGTCATCAAGCCCAGGAAGCAGAACAGCAGCACAGAACGAATCAGAGTGGTTGGGGATTTCATGGGAATACTCTTCAAAAGTGGATGAAATAAATGGTCTGTGGTCAGGCTGAAGTCCGCGTTTTCGGCAGTAGGACAGCCGTCTCTGTGTCGGATTACTGTTTGACGTTCAGGTAATCACCACTCGTCTTCAACGAAATGGTCACGTCGTTATTGCTGCGATTACGCCAAAACCAACCATGGGTGCCGTCAAAAATGGCGGTGAATTCGCCTTTATTACTTTTGACCTGCTTGCCCTTGTTGTAGCTGTGGAAGTAACCCTTTTCACCGTTGTAGGGCTCGCCATGGGTGTCGTAGTTCACAAGCCCACCAGCCGCTGTCCATTCATAACTCACAGTCTTGTTCTTCAGCACTTCCAGTTTGATCTCTGTCCCTTCACCTGGTTTGAGCGTGACGGTCATTTGATTCGTCTTCATGGCTGGGGTCGGTGCCGACGCTGATTGGGCCACAGGTATTGCAGCAGGTTGGATTTGCGCAATCTGCGGAGCTGGAGCTGGAGCTGAACTAGGAGCTAATGCTTGCGGCGGCGCTGTATCCGCCAACGCCTCTTGGGCAAGGATGATCTTCAATTCGCCCATTTGGGTCAGACCCAGTGCGCGGCCCACACCCGTAGGATCAACGGCGTATTCCGAAGGCATGACAACGGTCATCAGCAGGCCAATAGCAGTCAGCAGTGCAATGACAGTCGAACGAACCAGTTTGCGAGTGCTGGGCAATTCATTAACAGTTGGAAGCGGAGTATTGAACATGGTCAGAATTCCTTAGGCGGAGATAAACAGGCCGGTGATCTGGTAACCCATCAGCAGGAAACCGGCACTCATCATGGCGACGTTGGCGGTATAGGCGTGGCGCCAGAAACTGGCGGTGCGCCGCCAATACCCCATCAGAATGAGAATCGCACTAAGGGCCAGCAACTGGCCGATCTCGACGCCGACGTTGAACGCAAGCAAGTTGGGGATCAGCCCGTCGGGCGAGATCTCGTACTCCTGGATTTTGGTGGCCAGGCCGAAACCATGGAGCAGGCCGAAAATCAGCGTGGCCACTTTGGTATTGGGTTGGAAACCGAACCAGCGCTGGAACGCGCCCAAGTTATCGAGTGCCTTGTACACCACCGAAAAACCGATGATGGCGTCGATGATGTACGAGCTGATGCTGATCTCGGTCAGCACGCCCAGCAGCAACGTCACCGAGTGGCCTACCGCGAACAGTGTGACGTAGAGCCCCACATCCTTCAGGCGGTAAAGGAAGAAGATCACCCCGAACAGAAACAGCAGGTGATCGTAGCCCGTCATCATGTGCTTGGCGCCCATGTAGATGAAGGGCAGCAACATGACGCCGGAACTTTCCTGGATAAAGCCCTTGTCACCTTCCGCGACGGCGTGAGCCATCGCCTCGGGCATCCCGAGGAAAAGTGCAGCGACAAGTAAAAACAACAGCAGTAGCGGGCGGTGCGATGGCGCAGTGAATGCGCCCACGCCGCTCATCGAGTGCGAATGCATGGATAAATCCTACGTTGGAGGGATCAAAGGCCGCTGCGCGGCCATGGTCAGGATGCGAACGAAGGACGGGGTGGACGCTTGATCAAGAATATCGGCGGAGGGGGAACTGCATATTGCGGGGCATCAACCCGCACCGATAGCTTGGGTTGTTCGGCCAAAATCAACAGTGAAGTGAGCTGCGGTGTTTCGTGCTGATGGTCAGGGGTCAGCGGGGAGTGATAGTGATCCGAGCAGCTCGCACACGACATCTCAGTCAGCTCTTCATGAGAGTGATGGGCGTCTTGCGCAACCTCCCAAGCAGGCTGTTTCGACGTCACTGACAACGTATAGGTATGCCCGGCCCAGGCCACAAACATGGCGAGGACAAGCGCGAATACCACCGTTGTTGTCAGTGTTCTGCTGAACATCGTGATCGGGCTTCAACTCGTTTTTCAGGGCTTTGATGCGTTTGACCGCATCCCCTAAGGGGGGATAGGATGCCAGCGTAATTCATTAAGGCCCGAGGCTCAAGTCATGAGTGAAAACGAACACAGCCATCCCCACACTCACCAAAGTCACGAGGCGATCATCAAGCGTCTCAAACGGGCGGACGGCCATTTACGCGGCATCATCACCATGATTGAAGAGGGGCGTCAGTGCGTGGACATCGCTCAGCAGCTGCATGCGGTCGAAAAAGCCGTATGTCAAGCGAAGCGCACGCTCATCCAGGATCACATTGATCACTGTCTGGAGGACACAGTCTCAGCCTTGAACAATGGCGAGCGCGCACCGTTGGAAGCCTTCAAACAAATCACCAAGTACCTCTAGGTCTGACATGCCCAACTTTGCTGAACTGCTGCAACAGGGCAGTACACACGCCTGGCTGTATTTCCCGAGCGCTATCTTGCTCGGTGCCTTGCATGGCCTGGAACCGGGCCATTCAAAAACCATGATGGCCGCTTTCATCGTGGCCATTCGTGGTTCGGTTAAACAGGCCGTTTTGTTGGGTCTGGCCGCGACGCTGTCGCACACCGCCGTGGTGTGGTTGGTCGCCATCGGCGGCATGTACCTGGGCAAAGGTCTGGACGCTCAAACCACTGAGCCGTACTTCCAGCTTGCGTCCTCTGCACTGATCATCGTAGTTGCTCTTTGGATGCTGTGGCGTACCTGGCGCGGTGAGCAGATGTTCAAGTTCGAGCAAGGTGATGACCACCACCACGGTGAGCATGACCATGGCCATCATGATGAAACCCATCGAATCGATACCGGCCACGGGCGCATCGAACTGTCGATTTTTGAAGTAGGTATGCCACCGCATTGGCGCCTGAAAACATTGACCGGACACGCTTGGGCTACATCGGATGTTCGCCTAATGACGACTCGTCCGGACGGCAGCACTCAATCGTTCTCTTTCGTCGAGCGCGAAGGCTTTCTGGAGTCGGCAGTCGATATCCCGGAGCCTCATGAGTTCAGTGCGCGCTTGAGTCTTGGGCATGCGGGCCACTCCCATGATTACGATCTGGCGTTCCAGGAGCATGATCACGGGCACGCGCATTCCGAACTGGAAGGTCTGGAGTTGTCAATTGATGGCTATCAGGATGCGCATGAACGCGCACATGCCAACGATATCCGTAAGCGCTTCACGAATCGTGAGGTGACCACGGGCCAGATCGTCATGTTCGGTTTGACGGGTGGTTTGATTCCTTGTCCGGCTGCCATCACCGTTCTGTTGCTGTGTCTTCAGGTTAAAGAAGTCGCGCTGGGAGGCATACTCGTCCTGTGCTTCAGCATCGGCTTGGCGATCACCTTGGTGGCGGTGGGAGCTGCTGCGGCTATTGGTGCTAAACAGGCTTCCAACCGCTGGCCGTGGCTGGGCACCGTGGCTCGTCGTGCACCGTACCTGTCCAGCGTGTTGATAATCGGTGTTGGTCTGTACGTAGGCTTCCATGGTTGGATCGGCTTGAGCGCCCAAGGCGTCGTTTAAGTGTTCGAACTCGCCAGCTATTTTGGTCTATTTCTGGCGGCATTCGGTGCCGCCACGTTATTGCCCATGCAGTCTGAAGCTGTGTTGGTCGGGATGTTGCTCTCCAACCAATACGTTGCTTCTGCGCTATTGGCGGTCGCCACCTTCGGCAACGTTCTTGGCTCTGCGCTGAACTGGATTCTGGGTCGCTCTATCGAGCGATTTCGCTACAAGCGATGGTTCCCGGTGAGCGAGAGCAAGCTCGAAAAGGCCCAGCAGTCTTACCTGCGCTACGGGCGCTGGTCGTTGCTGCTGAGCTGGGTGCCCATCATTGGCGATCCGCTGACGGTCGTCGCCGGAGTCATGCGCGAGCCATTCTGGAGTTTCCTGCTGATCGTCACCATGGCCAAGGGCGTGCGTTATCTCTTGCTGACCGCCGTCACACTGGGGTGGACATGACGACTGCTCATACAACCCAGCATTCCTCACTCAAGAGCCGAAGCAGTAGCCTGGATCTGATCAAGTGGCTGGCGATGCTGACCATGGTCATCGATCACTTGCGGTTGGTGTGGCCGGAGATGAGCAATCTGTTCATTCTGGGGCGGCTTTCCTTTCCGCTGTTCTGTGTCGCCATTGCTGCCAACGTGGCGCGCTCCAAACCGGGCGAATTACTGACTGCCGCGAATGGACGCTACCTCGCCTTGATGCTGGTGTTCGCCGCCATTTCAGAAGTGCCTTATCGCTATATCAGCACCTCGGGATCATTCAACGTGTTGGTTACCCTGGCATTGGGGCTGGTGATTGCCTGGGGATGGCAACATCGCACCTTGTTGAGCAGCGCTATGGCCTTGATGGCTGCCGCGATTGCCTACGTGCTGGATGACCTGTTGATGTACGGGCTATACGGCGCGCTCGTTCCTGCGGCTGTCTTGTTAGCGATCAAGAGGCCCGGTGCTCTTTGGTTGCTGCCAGCAGTTCTATGCCTGTTGAGCAACACCCGCAGTAGCATCGTGACCAGGGCTATGGATCTTGAAATTTACTCATTGCTGGCCTTGAGCACTGCATTTGCCGCTCCGCTGATCGGACTCTGGCTGCTGCATCAGAAGTTCACCTTCAACGTCTGGCCGGTGCGGCAATGGGGCTACTGGTTTTATCCGGGACACCTTGCCGCTCTGCAAGCTCTACGGTTCTTAATCTGAATGGCAGAGAAAGGACTCTCCCCAAAAACGGTAAACGAGATGCACAGACGTTCATTACTCAATCTATTTTTGGCCGGTTTTGCCTTTGCTTTACCTTTGGGCTTACAAGCCGCACAAGTCCGAAATGTTCGGCTATGGAACACCGACGACAAGCTTCGGCTGGTGCTAGACCTAAGTGGTCCAGCACAGTACAAGACCTTCTCCCTGACGGCGCCGGATCGGTTGATTCTCGATCTGATGGGAACCAGCCTTGCCTTTGATTTGAGCAAACTGCAACTGGGTAACATGCCAATCCGCGCTATACGTTCAGGGCCTCAAGGTACAGGAACGCGGATTGTCCTGGACCTGATAGGTCCCGTGCAGTTGAATACCTTCATGCTGGCACCTGAACAGGCACAGGGGCATCGCTTAGTGCTGGATATTTCCAACTCGGCATCCCCGGCAATACAGCCGGCTGCACCGCAGGTTGTGCTTAATGATTCGGCTCATCCAAAGCGCGACATCATCGTCGTGGTAGACCCAGGGCATGGCGGTAAAGACCCTGGAGCAGTCGGGGCCAATGGCGAGCGGGAAAAAGATGTGGTGCTGTCAATTGCTCGGCAGTTGGCCAAACGGATCGAGCGGGAAAAGGGGTTTACCGTGCGACTCGTACGCGACAGCGATGTTTACGTACCGTTACGCAAGCGGGTGGAGATTGCTCGCCAACACAATGCCGATATCTTCATTTCCATACACGCGGACGCCGCGCCTCGGCGCACGGCCTCCGGAGCGTCGATCTATGCGCTATCGGAAGGTGGAGCCACGTCCACTACTGCGCGCTGGCTCGCGCAGAAGGAGAACGGCGCCGAGTTACTCGGTACGACCAAAAGCCTCGCACTCAAAGATAAGGACCCCATGCTGGCAGGAGTGATTCTCGACATGTCGATGAGCGCTACAGTCGCAACGAGCCTGGAACTGGGCCACTCCGTACTGAGAAGTTTGGCGGGCATCACCACTTTGCACCAGAAGCGTGTGGAGCAGGCGGGCTTTGCCGTACTTAAGTCGCCAGACGTACCGTCAATCCTGGTTGAAACTGGATTCATCTCTAACGCACAGGACTGCCAGCGGTTAGTCAGCGCACGCCATCAGCAAGCGTTGGCGAACTCTTTGTTTGATGGGCTACGGCAACACTTCAGCCGACGCCCTCCAGTGAACACTTATCTAGCTTGGCAGAAGGACCAGGAAAGATCCTAGTCTAGCTTTGTAGTTTCAGGGCGCTGAAAAGAAAAATGAGCAATGACCTCAAGTAGAGAAAAAAACAAACCAATAGTATTTGGTAGCGGCACTATTATCGGTGCCCTAGGTGGGCTGATTGGCTTGGGTGGCGCAGAGTTCAGGCTGCCACTACTCATCGGATTGTTTGGTTTCGGTGCGTTGGAGGCTGTCATTCTCAACAAGGCCATGAGCCTCGTGGTGGTAGCCACAGCTCTTCCATTTCGCGCATTCAGCGTTCCCTACTCTGCGGTCTTTGAACGGTGGGACATCATCGTCACGCTTCTGGCTGGAAGCCTTGCGGGTGCTTGGTTTGGAGCGGGATGGGCAACCAAGCTCAAGAGTAAAACCTTGTACCGCGTTTTGGCAGTGCTGCTCGTAGGCATCGCTGTTGCTTTGCTGTTCGGCCATGAGGCAAGCGCAACTGGGGTCGCCCTGCTTCAAGGCGAGACACTGGCTATAGTCGGGATCGTGGTTGGCTTCGGTATCGGAGTAGTTGCTGCATTGATGGGGGTTGCTGGCGGTGAGTTGTTAATACCCACAATCGTTCTACTATTCGGTGCTGACATCAAGCTCGCTGGCAGTCTTTCACTTGCTGTGAGCCTGCCCACAATGATTGTGGGTTTCACGCGATACAGCCGCGACCAGAGCTTTTCGATAATCCGCGCTCAACGGCCATTCATACTGGTCATGGCAGCGGGTTCCATCATAGGAACATTCATCGGCGGGCAATTACTAGGTCTGATCCCGACAACATATCTCCTCCCGTTGCTCGCCGCCATTCTCCTGATTTCCTCGGTAAAAGTATGGCGTCATAGTTGAACTTTGACTCGGCCGCTAAGGGAAAGGCACTCGCCCATGAACCGAATTTACTGGTCTGGCCAAAAACCTCAATTTAGTAGTACCTGAGCGCACGGCAACCTTGGGCCGCCCTTGTGGTTCGCACTTATGCGGCGGCAATTCTTCAATTTCACTCGCTCGCGGTAGAGGAGGCCACGCCAGCACATCCCTTAAGTAGGTATACGGATCATGGCTTAAAGGTGACGGGTGGATTCTTTGCTAGGATTATCGATAGTGCTCCAAGACAAAATCAGGATTCGCCATGCACGCCCGCCATGTACCAGTTTACCTTGTGCTGCTTGGTGTTCTGAACACGGTCTATGCAGGTTTCGATGAAGGTTTCTCGGCTTTTCAGCGAGGAGATTTCACCGCCGCTTTACGTGAATGGCGACCTTTAGCTGAACAGGGCAACGCTGCCGCACAATCCAACCTCGGAATGATGTACGTCCAGGGCAAAGGCGTGCCGCAGGACTTCAAGGAGGCCATCAAGTGGTATCGCCTCGCTGCCGAGCAGGGGGCAGCCCTCGCTCGATCCAACCTCGGAGTGCTATACGCCAATGGCTATGGGGTGCCGCAGAATCACGTGGTAGCTTATGCGCTCTTTAGCCTGGCGGCCGCGAGCGCTCCTGACAGCATTGCGTTAGAAGAGCGCGATAGGATTACCGCTTCAATGACGCCACAAGAGATTGAGGCCGCGCAGAAGCTGACGCAGGACATGTCTGGCAATCCCATCAAAGCCATAGATGCGTATCTTCACTGAAAAGGCGATGACCTATGGCCCGAAATATTGTGCCGATCATCATCCAGTTCGGCTCAATCGTATGCATAATTCCATTTCAAAGTTGATCAAGACACCCAGCAAGACCATCGCTGAGATTCATCAGCAATTGCTCGTAGTTGTTGGACAAGGGTTTTAGACCAAAGCCCAGCGCATCTAGTTCGGCAAAATGCACTGGCAGGCCATCGCTCAAGGTTTGCGCCAGACGTGGACGCATGGGTGGTTCGCTAAATATACAGGTAGGTCCAGCAGCCTTGAGGCGCTCTCGCATCTCTGCGACGTGGCGTGCACCAGGCGGGACCTCGGCGTTGATTGCGAAAACTCCAGTGTGCTGCAATCCGTAGGCCTCCTCAAAGTAGTCGAAAGCCTGGTGGAAGACGAAGAACGGTTTGCCTTCCAGCGGCTTGAGGCGCGCTTTTAGTTTGATATCGAGGGTTTTTAAGCGTTGCTCGAAGGCATCCAGATTTGCTTGGTAGCGAGCGGCATTGCCTGGATCGACAAGAGCCAGATCCGAAGCCATGTGTTTGGCGATCAACCGTGCATTCTCAGGTCTCAGCCAGAGGTGGGCATCCAGTGCACCGGGTCGATGAAGTTGGTCATGATTATCGACCTGCAATTCTGTTGCCTGCTCTTTTGCATCATGCCCCTCAGATTGATCTCCGACAGGCTCGTCGTCATGTCGATGCTCCTCGCCAAAATGCCTTAGGTGCAGCCCCTGCATGTCCTGCACAGCCACGCTCTTGCCCTTTCGGCCCTCAAGTACGGTAGGCAGAAAGCCCTCCAAGTCTGGCCCGATCCAGTAAACCAGGTCTGCTTCTTTTACCTGACGCAAGTCCGAAGGACGTAACGTGTAATGGTGAGGTGAAGCACCGGCTGGTAGTAACACATCAGGTGTCCCGACACCGTCCTGCACGGCCGCAGCAATGAGTTGCAGCGGTTTGATGCTGGTTAGAACACGGGGTTCGGCGAAGGCCGAGGCGGCCACCAACCAAGTCAGGGTCACGGCGGGCAAAAGGGAAGAGAGGCGAGGCAAGGCGGCATCACTCATTGATTTTTATAGTTACATAATAACATACCGATCAGCCTGCATGTTCAAGTCGATCCGTGAATTCTGGATTGAGCGATGGAGTGCATGTCTGCCGTTGCTTTGCAGCACGCAGTACTCCCACGGCAGTGCTTCGAGGAACCGGCCTGCTCCAGGCTGACTTTCAGGGCGAGCTGGTCTCTTCAGATTTTGGCGGCCAATCATGCAGTTTGCCTGGAGCAGTCTTAAAGCAGGTGTTGACGCGGTTACCTATTCGGCCAGCGACGATGTTGATCATCAATGACATATGGATGTTCATGATCGGTGCCGCTGTGTCCGTCCAGGTGAGTATGGTCATCCGACAGATTCTCATGGCTGTGCCTGATACTCTCTTGATCATGGGCCGGACGCCAGATCACGATGCTGACCGCCAATGCGCTACCTGCCACGACAACGAGCCCAACAAACGAGGCCGTGAGGCTGATGTTGGCACCCAGCCATCCCGCCAATGGGTAGGTAATCAACCAGCAGGCATGGGATAGCGCAAATTGGGCGGCAAACAACGCCGGGCGATCTTCGGCATGTGCAGAGCGACGCAACAGTCGACCGCTCGGAGTCTGGGCCAAGGAGTAGCCCACCCCAAGCACCATCCACAGCGGCAGCAGAAAGTTGTAGGTGGTCAGGTTGATGCCAACCGCTAAGCCTGCGACCAATATGCCTCCGCCAAACAGCATGGCCGTTCGGTCTTTGATGTTTTTCAACAATCGAGGCAAGACCAGGGCAGCGACCATCGAGCCGCCACCAAACGCAGCCAGCGCTAATGCCGTAGAACTCTGAGGCAGAGCGAAGCGCGACTGCACCAGCACTACGGTGTTGACGATGACCATTGCACTAGCAGCCGCTACCGTCAGATTGAGAGCCAGCAGCCCCCGCAAGCGAGGAGTGGCCAGGAATATGCGCAGGCCACGAGTGGTTCGTTCGTAGATGCTGCGTCGTGGCGTCGGTTTCGCCTTTGGCAGGAGTACTGTGGCCACCAAGGCCGCTGAGGCAAGGAACCCGATGACGGTGCCGGCGAACAGGTTATGGAAGCTGATCACGGTCAGCAACGCGGCGGCGAGCATTGGGCTGGCGACACTTTCAAGATCGTAGGCGAGACGTGATAGCGACAAGGCGCGGGTGTAATCGTCCTCATCCGGCAGTATGTCTGGAATGGTCGCCTGGAACGTCGGAGTGAACGCTGCCGAGGCGGACTGAAGGACGAAAATCAGCACATAGATTTGCCAGACTTCGGTCACGAACGGCAACGCCAGTGCAACCACGGCACGTATCAAATCCAGCGAGACCAGCATCGCTCGACGGGGTAGGCGTTCTGCAAAAGCGGCGGCAATCGGCGCCACGCCGATGTAGGCCGTCATTTTAATCGCCAAGGCTGTACCGAGGACGGCGCCCGCTTGGGCGCCCGCAAGATCGAATGCCAGTAGCCCCAGCGCGACGGTGGCGAGTCCAGTCCCTACGAGCGCGATTACTTGGGCGAGAAAGAGATGACGGTAGGTGCGGTTGGCTAGGATTTTCAGCATGAGAAATCTCACATGGAGAGGCGTGTGACCACTAGATTGTCGAGCATTTCTCGAAGAAAGAGAGCAACGAGTTTCTCGTTTATAGATGTTCTTATATCCTCCCTAGGGGGATATCACAACATCCTAAACTAGAGGCGGGGACAGCTCAAGAAATAGGCACTCAGCCTTTCATCGAATGTCAGGGAAACAGCGAGGAAGTTGCTTGCTCGATGAAGGCAATTGGCCATACTCTGCAAGGCGTGAGAGGTCTCACGAGTATAAAAACATGAGCATGGAGCAAGCCCTGATGAAACTGTCTGCCCTTTTGATCGCCGCTTTACTTTCGATTTCGTCCGCTGCTGCCTTCGCGCATAGTGGTGGTACTGATTCAAAAGGTTGCCATCGCAACCATAAAACGAACGACTACCACTGCCACTAAACGGCAAAAGCCCAGCGCTAGGCTGGGCTTCAGTGCGAGCTGGTCTCTTTACATTTGAGGAGGCCAGTTGTGCGATTCACCTTGGCATTCCTTGCACCAGGCATAAAGCGCGTCGTACAGGATCAGTCCATGCGAAAGCATTTCATGATCATCGGAATATCGCTGCGACAGCCCCAGTGAGATGGCGTACAGCCCAGCCGATTGTGGCGTCAGATCCAGACGAGAGGTATCTGCTCCCCGCACGATCTTCGCGAGCTGCTGCAAGGCGGGCTCATTGAGCTGGTACTTCTTCACAAACGCGTCGAAGCTGCACAACTCACCCTCATGGGTAAGCTCTACGCCCGGAATGTCGTAGGGTGTCGCATCTTTCTCAGCTGCAATCCGCAGCACATCACCGCTGGGTACGTACAAGAACTCGGCCTGTGGATCGATAAAGCGAGTGATCAGCCAAGGACAAGCAACCCGATCGATCTTGGGTCGTTCACGGGTAATCCACCTCATGGAACACCTCCTGCCTAGCTCAATAGGCTGGGTGGTCAGGCGAGCCCAATGCCCGCCAAAGATTGCTAATCAATTCATGCTTTCTAGCGCAGCAAATGCACAGCCAACCCGACGAGCGCGCAGGCCATCAGTACCTGAATGACGCCTCGCTTGAAGCGGAACAAGGCAATCGCCGCAGCAATCGCGATCAACGCGGAGGGCCAGTCCAGGTTACCGCTGAAGCCTTTCGGCCAAAGTACGTGATAGCCGAAGAAACACGCCAGATTGAGGATAACTCCCACCACCGCCGCCGTAATGGCGGTAAGGGGTGCCGTGAACTTGAGTTCGTTGTGGGTCGACTCCACCAGCGGGCCACCCGCGAGGATGAACAGGAACGATGGTAGAAAGGTGAACCAGGTCACTAGGGCGGCGGCCACAGCTCCCGCCAGAAATACTTGATCGGCACCGAATACTTGCAAGACATAGGCCCCGACAAAGCCGACGAAAGCCACCACCATGATCAGCGGCCCTGGCGTGGTTTCCCCCAGAGCCAGCCCGTCGATCATCTGCGTCGGGGTTAGCCAGCCATAGTGACCGACCGCGCCTTGGTAGACGTATGGGAGCACTGCGTAGGCTCCGCCAAAGGTCAGTAATGCCGCCTTGGTAAAGAACCAGCTCATCTGGGTCAAGGTTCCTTCCCAACCAAAGAGGGCGGTCAAAATCCCCATCGGCAAAGCCCATAGCACGGCGCCGATCAGTGCGAGCGATGCCAATTTCAACCAGCTGAACCGGGCATGTTCCGGGGACGGAGTGTCGTCATCGATCAAGGCTGGGCCGAAGGACTTTTTGGCGGCGCTATGCCCCCCAGCTCTGAACTTCTCGGGAGCCAGGCGACCTCCGACATAGCCGATTAACGCGGCCCCCAAGACGATCAGCGGGAACGGAACATTGAATGCAAAGATCGCGGTAAATGAAGCCGCCGCTATTGCCCACAGCCAATTGTTCTTCAATGCCCGAGAGCCGATTCTATGTGCCGCCTGCACCACGATGGCCGTTACGGCGGGTTTGATCCCATAGAAAAGTCCGGCCACCACGGGGACATCGCCAAAGGCGATATACATCCACGAAAGAGCGATCAGGATGAAAAGTGAGGGCAGTACAAACAAAGCACCCGCAATAACTCCGCCCCAGGTTCGATGCATTAGCCAGCCAATGTAGGTTGCTAACTGCTGAGCTTCAGGCCCAGGCAACAACATGCAGTAATTGAGGGCATGCAGGAATCTGCGCTCGGAAATCCAGCGTCGCCGTTCCACCAGCTCCTGGTGCATGATCGAGATCTGTCCGGCTGGCCCGCCGAAACTGATGAAGCCGAGCTTCAGCCAGAACCAGAACGCCTCACGCAGACTAATCGGTTCAGGCCTCGACATATCCTCTTCAACCTCTGGTGCCAAAACCTTACTCATTGGGTTGCTCCTCTTTCACGAACCCGGCGAGCAGGCCATCGAAGATGGCACTTGCAGCTGCCAGCAGATGGTCGTCATGGGTAATGGTTTCACGTAGCCCTGCCAGCACCCGTTCGATACCGGCAGCCTCCACCGGCTGGATACCTCCGATATCGAGGTAGTGCACCAATGCGGCGATACGGTTTAGGCCGGGCTCTTGAAGCTCAAAACTGGCTTGTAGGGTTTCGAAGGTGACGCGGTTACCAACATGGCTGAAGGTTGCGTCATCGAAATCAAAACCCAGGGCACCGACTGGACAGTCCTGTGGCGTGTTCAGCCAGAGGATCTGAGCTTGCGCGTCAATGAAGCGACGAATGAGCCAGGCACACGCCAGTCGGTCGACCCAGGGACGCTTGCGTGTTGCCCAGACGCGTCCCTGATAATCATCAACATAGAGTGTCGTTATTGTTTGGTTGCTGCTGTGTGGCTCATCCGGAGACAGGGCCCTGCTAACCGCTGTCTCTAGCTCCTGCAAAGCCAAATTAATTTGCTGCTTCGGCTTACCTGGAAAGTAATCGATGTTGACCAGTTGTTCGTAGGCTTTGCGCAGCTTGCGAATCTGCTTGGTGGTGGCCAGTGCGTTCTCAGCATTGAGCTGTGCACGGCATGCTTCGATCTCAGTGCGTAGCTTGGTGTAGTCCTCGCTACGGTCGAACAGCTCGACAAAGCGCTCACCGTGAGAATCGACGACGGGCAAGACGTAAGCGGTGCCGTTGATGGCCAGGATGTCGCGTTCGACAGACGCTAACGCTTCACGACAGACACCGGTATCAGGCAGCAGGTAAGCACCATCGCGCAAAACTGCCGCACCTGAAGCTTTCAAAGCGCGCCAAGCCCGCATGCGTTCGGTGGCATTAGCGGTGGGTAAGCCAAGAATCAGAGTCAGCCAATTTTTCATGTAGAGATAGCTATTTAATATGTAGTCAGTATTACATTACTCCTGATCTTGGCGTTTGGAAAGCCGCCCTATAGAGCTAGGGTTTTGGCGAGACCAACTGGAGAAGGGGTTGCGAAGGCAGGGTTAATAGGTGCTGTGCGTGTTGGCCTGTCAGTCAGGCTTTCAAGCTTCAGACGTTCGTGATGAGCGTCCGGTTTTGGCCGTTCTCTGCCGGTCATGGCCAAGAAGCGTACTGGTCGAATCCGATGCAAATGGCTGGTTAGGTCAAATGCAAAAGGGTGGTCCAGACTGTGCAATTACCCATGAATGACGCTCACAACCCGAAACAGATAACTATTGACCTTGCCATCGTGTCAACGTTGATGCTGTCGGTGCGGTGAAAAGAGACCGCTCAGCACGAGAGGAATAACCATGTTCGTCTTAGATGTATCAGGCATTGGTTGCGGCAGTTGCGTCAGCAAAATTACCAAAGCGATTCAGTCACTGGACAACGAAGCTACGGTTTCCGTGGATCGGTCAGCCGGTAAGGTGAGTGTTGAAAGCAGCGAAAGCCCAGAGCAGATTCGTAAAGCTGTCGAGGCGTTAGGTTTTCCTTCTCAGATCAGCGCTTGAATGCTGACACCTGCCCCTAGTCAGAGCCCCGTATGCAGGGGGCTCCCCTTGGTGAACCCTCAGGGAGTACCGAAGCAGCCGCGTCGGCCACAATTACCGCTCGCAAGCCCTTGCGCTACTAATCACCTCGCAGAGCTTTGAGCAAACCTTTGAATGCTCCATTCAACCGAGTAAAAGCGGCGTCGAAACGTATTCCATTTTCTGTGTATTTTGCGACCTCGACCTGCTGATCGACAGTATTTTGATCAATGGCAGGTTGAGCTGGTGTGCTGTAAAGCAACGCACCTCCGTAAATATCACCTGCTGATTCTTTTTCGGTAACGTGTTTTACATTTGTTGTTTTCAAATAAAACGGAGTAGCAGGAGTTTCTGTTGTCTGGCTTGCAAGCACAGTAGAAAAATCTAAGTCTCGGGCCTTGAAGTTCGGCGTATCAGCGTTTGCGATATTGTTACTCAGGATCTCAGCTCTTTGACTACGATAAATTAACGCTCTTTCTGCGAAGCCAAGCGCTTTCTCAAAATTAATACTCACGCTAAATCACCCTCAGTAGCGCTACTATTTCCCATGAACATCGAACACTTAAGTGTTGACGCGGTGCATCCAGGTTCAGATATGCAGTTCCAGTAAAGAAACTAAAAAAACATCTTCCCCTTGAAAGTTAACGGAAACTTACAAAGTCACGCACCTCAAACTGATACTCAGTAAATAGCGGTGTGACGCTGGAAGATCGAGACCTTACGGATTAAATAGCGTGTTCCTCAAGAGAAATATCGCAACCTGACACAACTGTAATATTCACCTAAGGTTCCTGACAGGGGATGAGTCTTATAGTCCTATTGAGCCTTAAGCTCACCCCTAAGAATCATCACTTGATGTGGATTCGGGGGTTACCAATACTCATCCGAGGAAATTCAAATGAACCCCATCAAAACTTTGTTCGTCATCGCAGCCCTGACCGTCTCTTCTTTGGCAATGGCTGAAGGCGGTGGTGACCGGGCGTTCGCACGTATGGAAGCGGCTAGGAATAATTCAATGGAATCGTATCAAGTAGCCCAAAAGCAAAGCACCCAACCTCCCATCGCAGAAAGCCAAGCCAAATCGACGGACCACAAGAATTGCTGAATAGCTTGCTGCGCTCCCAAGCTGACAGAAATGTAATCACTGTGGTGGTTCAAATGTGGCAATTTCTGAGCTCGCTTGCCGTAAGAACTCGTTTTTAGTGACGGCGAGCGAGCTCATTCGGGCTCATTACACCCCCCGAGAGAGTGCCTTCACCTGTTTGAGCAACTCATTGGTTGTTTCGCACGGCTTCCCTTTTGACTGATCGGACATAAACGGCATGCATTCCAAAACCTCTAGGCGGACATTCGTTAAAGGCCTGGCCGCTGGTGGCATTCTCGGCGGCCTGGGTCTGTGGCGCACTCCTGTATGGGCAGTGACCAGTCCTGGTCTGCCGAGCGTTCTCACCGGTAACGAATTTGATCTGTTTATTGGTGAAACCCCTGTAAACATAACTGGCTCGCCGCGCACAGCCATGACCATCAATGGTTCGTTGCCCGGACCTTTGCTGCGCTGGCGCGAAGGCGAGACGGTCACACTGCGTGTGAAAAATCGCCTAGACCAAGACACCTCCATTCATTGGCACGGGATCATTCTGCCCGCCAATATGGACGGTGTACCGGGTTTGAGTTTCCATGGCATCGCGCCCGATGGCATGTACGAGTACAAATTCAAGGTGCATCAGAACGGTACGTACTGGTACCACAGCCACTCTGGTTTGCAGGAGCAGGCAGGCGTTTACGGTCCAATCGTCATCGACTCGAAAGAGCCTGAACCTTTTCAATACAACCGCGATTATGTGGTGATGTTGACTGACTGGACCGATGAAGATCCTAGTCGCGTCATGGCCAAGCTCAAGAAGCAATCGGACTACTACAATCACCACAAACGTACCGTGGGCGACTTTATCGACGACGTCAGCAAGCAAGGTTGGTCTGCTGCCGTGGCCGACCGGAAGATGTGGGCTGAAATGAAAATGAACCCCACTGATCTCGCAGACGTCAGTGGGGATACTTACACCTATCTCATGAATGGCCAGGCGCCTAACGGTAACTGGACCGGTATTTTCAAGCCGGGCGAGAAGCTGCGCCTGCGCTTTATCAACGGCTCAGCTATGAGCTATTTCGACGTCCGCATCCCTGGTTTGAAAATGACCGTTGTGGCGGCTGACGGCCAACATGTCGAACCAGTCAGCGTCGATGAATTCCGCATCGCCGTGGCAGAAACGTATGACGTGATCGTAGAACCTGCCAGCGAAGAAGCTTACACAATCTTCGCCCAGTCCATGGATAGAACCGGTTATGCACGTGGAACCTTGGCAGTTCGCGAAGGATTAAAGGCACAGGTACCTGCGATCGATCCTCGGCCGCTTTTGACCATGGATGACATGGGTATGGGCGGTATGGCGGGCATGGACCATGGCAGCATGGCTGGTATGGGCGGCGGCGATATGAAACAAGGTGACATGTCAGGCATGGCGGGCATGGACCACAGCAAAATGGCGGGAATGGACCAAAGTGACATGACCGGGATGACCGGCATGGACAGCGGTGACATGACTAACATGGCCGGTATGGACCACAGCAAGATGGCGGGAATGGACAAAGGCGACATGTCCAACATGGCCGGCATGGACCACAGCAAGATGGCGGGAATGGACAAAGGCGACATGTCCAACATGGCTGGCATGGACCACAGCAAGATGGCAGGGATGGGCGGTATGGGTGGCGAAATGCAAACTCACCCAGCGTCCGAAACCAACAACCCGTTGGTTGACATGCAAGCCATGAACCCAACGCCCAAGCTAAACGATCCAGGCATCGGGTTACGAAACAATGGTCGTCGAGTGCTCACCTACTCAGACCTGAAAAGCACCTTCCAAGACCCTGACGGTCGCGAGCCCAATCGCACCATTGAGCTTCATCTGACCGGTCACATGGAGAAGTTTTCGTGGTCCTTCAACGGCATCAAATTCTCTGACGCCGAGCCGCTTCGTCTGAAGTATGGGGAGCGTCTGCGTATCACCCTGGTGAACGACACCATGATGACCCACCCCATCCACCTTCACGGCATGTGGAGCGACCTTGAAGATGAGAACGGCAAGTTCATGGTGCGCAAGCACACAATCGACATGCCACCAGGTACCAAGCGCAGCTATCGAGTCACCGCCGATGCCTTAGGTCGCTGGGCCTATCACTGCCACCTGCTTTTCCATATGGAAATGGGCATGTTCCGTGAAGTACGGGTTGATGAGTAAAGGAGACGATCTGTGAGCACATACCTAAATCGTAAATCGCTGGTCGGTTGCCTCTTTGCCGTCGGCTTGATGGGTGGACTCTCGTCCGTGGCGCTGGCAGTCGAAGATAGTAGTGTTCATTCACCTGCTACTCCTGCGGAAGCAACGAGCAAGCCTCCAACTGCGACAAACGAGTCAAAGCCCGATCACGGGTCAATGGATCACAGCAAGATGAGCCATGAGTCGATGGATCATGACCAAAAAACCAAAAAGGCAGATTGAGATCATGACCAGTAAGTTTTTACGCCCAACGTTGATAGCACTGGCAGTCTCTACCAGTCCTGCTTTCTTTGTCGTGGTTCACGCCGCTGAAGAGATGGATCACTCCAAGATGGACCACGGCTCAATCGGAGCTATGGACCATAGCAAGATGGGGGCTATGGATCACAGCAAGATGAGTATGGATGACGGGCAAATGGACGGAATGGAAAGTATGGATGGAGGGGCGACTACCACCAGTCGAACCCCAGTCCCCGTACTTACCGACGCTGACCGTGCAGCCGCCTTTCCAGATGTCGCTGGTCATGGTGTCCACGACAAAAAACTAAATTCCTTCATGCTGCTGGATAAATTTGAGTACCAGGATGCTGACAACGGTAGTGCATTGGCCTGGGATGCAAAAGGATGGATCGGCGGTGACGTTGACCGACTGTGGTTGCGCTCGGAAGGCGAACGTACCAATGGCGTAACGGAAAACGCTGAACTCTCAGCACTTTGGGGGCACTCCATCGGTCCATGGTGGGATGTCGTCACCGGCGTACGACAAGACTTCAAACCCGGGTCACCACAAACTTGGGGAGCGCTCGGTATTCAGGGCATGGCCCTCTATAACTTTGAAGCCGAAGCGACCGCCTACATCGGTGAGAACGGTCAAACCGCTGCTCGATTGGAAGGCGACTACGACATTCTGCTGACCAATCGCCTGATCTTGCAGCCGACGGCCGAAGCCAATTTTTACGGAAAAAATGATCCCCAGCGCGGCATTGGGTCTGGATTGGCAAACACCGAAGTAGGGCTCCGATTGCGTTATGAGATTGTTCGCCAATTTGCCCCTTACATTGGTGTTAGCTGGAGCCGCTCCTACGGCAATACGGCAGATCTGGCCAGCGATGAAGGAGAGGATGCCAACGAGGCCCGGTTTGTCGCCGGTATTCGGATGTGGTTTTGAGGGCCTGACATGAAAAGAACATTGAAAACATTGACTGCTGCCGGGGTGGTTGCCGCAATAACAGGTGCCGGCGTGGTTTATTTTGGTGTGATCAATGTTGGGGCGGATGAACCACATTCCGATCCCGTTTACGCGCTACTTTCCACCGCTCGGGATCGCTCGATCGAAGTGCGCTCACGCGACATTAAAGTCCCCGACCTGAGCGAAGAAGCTCTCATCCGCGCAGGTGCTGGCAACTACAACTCTATGTGCATCGGTTGCCATCTGGCTCCGGGTATTGCAGGAACCGAGTTAAGTAATAGCCTTTACCCTGCACCTCCGAATCTTTCAAAACTGGGCGTTGATGGAAACCCTGCCGCAGCTTTCTGGATCATCAAGCATGGAATCAAATCCACAGGCATGCCCGCTTGGGGTAAAAGCATGGCCGATCCCTACATATGGGGAATGGTCGCTTTTCTCCAGCAACTGCCTTCATTGGATGCAGAGCAATACAAAGCTCTAGCAACCAGCAGCGGTGGTCATCAACACGGTGGCGGTGAGAGCAAAATGCATAACCATGAAGGCCAGCATGAGGGCCAAAAAGGCGTTGTCGCGGGGCATCATGACGCGAGTGCAGCCGAAGAGATAGCCGAAGCAGGCGACCATCATGGCGAGAGAAACAGCGCTCATGCCCATGAGGCGGCCGCAGCGCCTTCTCAGGATGAAAGTACCGAACACGCCCATCCTCAGGTTGTGGAGGCTTCACATGACGCCCCTGAAACTCCGGCCACTCAGCCAAAAACTCATACCCACGCTGATGGGAAGGAACATACCCATGCGAAATAACTTTCTTCGTCCCGGTCGGGCACTTCGCCTCGCTGCATTTGCGGCTCTGTTTATCAGTTCAGCTGGTCATGCAGCAGAGTCGCTGACGATCGACGTCCATCGTGACGCTAACTGTGGATGCTGCAAGAAGTGGATCCAGCACCTTGAAGCTAACGGCTTCACCGTCGTTGATCATGTAGAAACCAACATGAGCGCGGTCAAGCAGGATCTCGGTGTTGCTCCACGACTCTCGTCCTGCCACACAGCAATGATCAATGGAAAGTTTGTTGAAGGTCACGTGCCCGCCGAGCAAATCATTGCGATGAGCAAACGTGACGACCTTCTCGGGATCGCCGTTCCTGGCATGCCGGCCGGCTCCCCAGGAATGGAAGTGGACGGGAAACATGACGCTTATAAGGTAATCGGCTTGTCCAAAGCAGGCACAGACCACGTCATTGCTGAATACCCCGGAAACTGATCTTCTAATCTTGTTCCTGCATGGTCAGGGTCATGGCAGTGCAGAGGACATAGCTCATTTTGAACGTAAAAAAGGCGCCACTAGGGCGCCTAAACCGCCTCCAAAACCAAAGGAGAAACAAGGAGGCGGGATGTATCTGGTGGTTGAGCAATACTTCACTGCGCGTTAGAAACCTTTCAACTGACAGAGATGATTTCATAAAATGGATAACTTCAGCCTGTCCTGAAAATTACTTCTACGTCAGCGGGCAGTAAGCTTGTTCGGACAAACGGAAAATTATGTTGCGCTTAAATAATTTGCATGGTCTAGCTTCCATGTGGGCAGTTGTCGGCCATAACCTTATATTCCACGGTGTTAAGCTTGCCGGTAGAGTCTTCGTAGGTCATGCGCGAAGGAGCAATACCACAGGTTTTATTGGCTTGTGTGACACTGACGACCTTCTGGATATCGAGGTTCATACCATATTCATAATGAACAATTTCAGGAGGTGTCTTACCATTTCTTGAGGCGTATTGTTCCATTGCCTGTTGGTTCTCTTGCATCATTCGACCATAAACGCGGTCACCGCCTCCCTCAGCCATGGCCAAAGCAGATAAGGTCAAAATAGTAGCGGCAAAAAATCCTTTCATTGCTGTCATTGCTTTCATAATTATCTCCAGAGCTCAATTATTTCTGAGTTAAAGAGTAACAAGTGAAAGCTTTCAGAAAGCTGCCGCGAATGTTACTAATGTGAAAGGTGGACCCTGCTCCGCGTCTACGCTTAGGAGCCAGATGGGATTTTTATTATCACCTGAGGTTGGCAGACGCTGACGGAATACAGATGCCCTCAAAAGCTTATTGGAACCGGTGGTCCCTCCCAATTCCTCGATACGCCGGTAGATCTGAGCAAGGCCTCCGCGTCGACTCCGGTTCTTGCCAAGCTTTCCAGATCCCACTCGAAGAAACTGGAAAAAACCAGGAAAACCTTGCTTGCTACCGCTGAGGTCAATCTTACCGTCGAGTAATTCACCGGGAGCTTCATCCTGATGAGTTCAGAGACAGTCCACACCAAAGTTCTTAGACGGAAATGCCATACTGACTCTTGATGAATCTTGATCTGTTGATAAGTAAGGGGAAACTTCTGCTTGCGCAGATCCAGTTCATGAGGTAACGAACTTGGGAGCAGCGATTGCAAATTCCGAATGTTAACTCTCTTCGGATCTTTCGTAACTTTGTATAGCTCATCTACGCCCGCTTCGATAAGGGCTGCATACGCGCCGTCTCTAGAGTCGACAGACTTCTCGGCCGTAACTGCAACTTTTTTAGGTGCACGGAGTTTTGCCATTAACCATGCGTTATCATTTTCTAGAATCCATTGCGTAGGTTTGTACGCTTTCTTCCAGAGGTACTCGACATCGGCGTCGGCACGTAGCGCTAAAAGCAACTCAATTTTTTGGCGATATCTAGTTTTTTGGTTAGGATGCGATTCTTCGCCTTTGGGAACTCGCGGAGAAATAGAGGCACTCAGCAGGATAGACTCATTCTTCAGAGCCTCTTCAAAATCATCTGCACTGGAAAACAAATGAAGAGCAATGATCAAATGCCGCGCGAGCGGCATATTTAGCTGACCTTTGTCTGATTTGAGCCGGATCCATTGCTCATGCTTCCCGGTGTTATAGGCTGGATCAATCTGCGACAAAAGCTCATCGCCGTAAGCGCTTTGGATGCTGTCGAATAGTTTTGCGATACCCGCATTTTTTCCGAAAATGAATCCGCGTTTCTTGCATTGGCGGACGTAGCACGAACTTAATACCGTACTGCCTATCGGAGGAATATTGCGTTGCAAGATATCGTGTGCGAACAGGGCGACTTTCTGTTCCAGATTTGAGCCCTTGTGAGTCGCTGCGCTGTCGGCGCTGATTGAAAACT
>NZ_JAMDHB010000014.1:0-267418 GCF_028656895.1 Pseudomonas sp. TNT2022 ID1044
GTTTTCGGTCAGCGGCAACACACCGTAGAATTCATGATTGCCGCACACGTAGATCACAGGACATTGGAATACCTCGTTCGCCCATTTCACTCCACGCGATTTGATATCAACGTCACCCGCAAGAATGACTACGTCCGCATCGGTTGGGGTGGGATCGAATTGAGCAAACTCGAGGTGCAAATCTGAGTAGATTCGAAGCTTCATCGAAGTCACCTGCTATTCAGTGCTCGGCACATTCCTGAACTGGTGAATGAGCACTCTTCGTATCCTCGTAGATTGTTCGAGTGTTGGTGAGCAAACTGACATCGAGACAATTGTGAGCGCTGCTGTACACAGCTCCGCTAGCGACCTTGTGAAGCAGAACGCGCCCTCTATTTTGGTGGTAACCAACCACCAGACTGGTCAACGTCTCCATGCGGTCAGAAGTAGTTCCATTCACATGGGGCGCGGTCACAACCTGCACCTCTTCGATCATGTGATCTGGACTCCGCAGCGAAAGTAAGTGCTCCAGAACGGAGGCGTCTGCTGGCATACACCATTTAGGCCAAGATCGGCCTCCGTCACGAATCCGCCAGCGGACGTGGTACCAAGGAACCTCCAATTCTCGCTCGACCATTCGCCAAGCCGACTGGCCTGGCCCTGGGAATCCGGGCGGGCCAATCGAAAAAGTTTTATCTGAAATAAACATGTGCGTTTTCCTTACCGTGCAGAGATCAACCCCAGTCGACCCCTTGCGAATTTTCATGCCTTGGCTTTCCGTAGACTCCTTCGATATCCAACCAAAGAGCGCCTGACAATACATGTGATATGTTTGAAGCTCAGGTCTCCAAAACTGCCTGATCCCTATCTGCATAAGACCCTAAATCTATGGTTTTGCGACTTGGCTCTGAGAAGGCGTCGCCGCATATTTCCAATACTACCACCAAACGTGGTTTATCGGAAATAAGGCGATATGGCTCTATCCTCGTTTTTGGGTAGATTATGTCGCTTAAGAATGAGATCGCCGGGGCGCTCAGGGCAATCAGGACAATCCGAGGCTTTGACTACGGTGATTTGGCAGACGTCAGTGCAAAAGCAAACATAGGAAAGCTGGAGCAAGGGAAGAGCAACATCACGGTTGCGAAACTGATCGAGCTAGCGGAGGCTCTCCAGTTCGATCCTATTGCCTTAATGGCCCTCTGCGTCGCTATCCAGAAGGATGAATCTACCGACACCACTCTAGAGCGAGCACGTGCAGAACTTGACTCATTCAAAGCAGAAGGAGGAGAGCAGCTTGTTCGGAGTCAGTTTGTGGGCAAAGAGCTGAAAAAGAGACCTTCAGGTAAACCTGGCAAAACCGAGAATGCCGATGCCGTGAGAGAACTGAAAGCGTTAGGATTGAGTCAGGCTGAGGTGGCGCGGAGGCTTGGGTTGGCGAGCTCAACGGTATATCGGTACTGGCAGCAAACTACGTAACGTATTTACAGGAGCAAGACTTGCGTGATCTCTGAAATTGGAGATCATGCAACGGTCAGCGCACCTGCTAGCGTGTTGCTTTATCGGAAATGGTCGAGACGATTTTGACCAGCGCAACAGCTGTCATACCAACCAAAGCTCCAATTACACAGTGAACTCCCAAAGTCACAACTAGCTCCCAATCTCGCGCCCCCTCAACGAAACCATCCACAAAACTCTTGAGAGGCTCGATGCCGTCGGTTACGAACGCACCACCGACTAAGAACATCGCAATAGTCCCGATCCAGCTCAATGACTTCATCAGCTTGGGTGCAGCGGAAAGAAGCACTCCACCTAACCCTCTGACAATTG
This sequence comes from Pseudomonas sp. TNT2022 ID1044, assembly GCF_028656895.1. NCBI lineage: Bacteria > Pseudomonadati > Pseudomonadota > Gammaproteobacteria > Pseudomonadales > Pseudomonadaceae > Pseudomonas > Pseudomonas sp. TNT2022 ID1044. Next base: position 1,807 of record NZ_JAMDHB010000014.1, read on the forward strand.
TTCCCCATGCTCCTTGCACTAGTGATTTTTCAAGAACAAGCCCTGCATCATCCATCCTGACAATACCCGCGACTAAGCCGTACACCCCAATCGTCATCACGACCGCGATGATGATCAATGTCAGGATCTGCTGCAGTAGAGATGCATCGGCGACGATATTCAGGGTTATGACAATAATTTCAGCGCTGAGGATAAAATCAGTACGAATTGCCCCACTGATCTTTCTCTTCTCAAACGCAGCTACTTCTTCAGGGGTTTTGGGCTTAGTCGGCTTTTTCGTTCCTCCCCCATCGTAACGATCACGAGTGAGCTTCTCTTTTATGGCCTCGAATCCTTCGTAGCAAAGGTAGGCACCACCGGCCATCAGCAACCAATGAACAGCTCCTGGCAGCACAGCATTTAGTATCAGAGCACATGGGACAAGGATGGCTTTGTTCCTCATCGACCCTTTGAATACAGCCCATACCACCGGCAGCTCTCGATCAGCCCTCATCCCAATGACCTGCTCAGCATTCACCGCTAAGTCATCACTAAGAACGCTCGCTGATTTTTTCGCAGCGACCTTACTCATAAGAGAAATGTCATCGAGCAGAGTAGCGATGTCGTCCAATAGTGCGAAAAGACTACTACCAGCCATTTACGGCTCCTTAACCCTTGCAAAAGTCACCGATGTATTTGACGCATGTTGGCATCAAATTAGGATGTGGTAGCAACCCGTCACAAAGCAGGACGGCGTCCTCGAACATCTCTCAAAATTTTTTTGGATTGCTAACTAGACCATCAGTGACCCTAGCTGTTCGATTTAAGATCACCAGTCGATGCCGGTCGCAGGGATAGGCATTTAAGCCGAGGCGTCCGGGGTAGGCCTTAGATAGGGGTGTGTCAGGGATATCAAGCCTAGAGCACTCCCAATCAAAAGCTCTTTTTAAGCTTTCAAGGGCAAGGGCAAGGGCAAGGGCAAGGGCAAGGGCAAGGGCAAGGGCAAGGGCAAGTCAAAGCCTAAGGGCTTTGACACCAAGGCGGTGTCTGTCTAGAAAATCACCGCCGAGTAAATCGTGTCGCGCACCAACGTCGCAGAGGCTTCGTTGCTCATCATGATCGCCAGGATCACCACTTCCACCAGCACGGCGGCCAGGGTCAGGATCATGGTGCCGTAGGGGTCGCCGACTTTTTCGGCGAGCAGTTCCGCCTGATGGGCGACACGCATGGACGCGGCGACGATGAAGCCAATCAATACCAGCCCGCCGATCAGCGCGACGGTCTGGCCGCTGTGCAGCAGCCAGTGCTCCAGCGCATAGGCCACGCACGCGGCGATCAACGCCAATAGCAGGAAGCTTTCTTGTTTGAGGACGGTGAGCATGTCGGGCCTTGAGCAGTGGGGAGCGGATAAGCGACTGACTGCGGCGCGGCGCTAACGTTTCGTTACACCTTAGCGCACCAAGAGCATGCAGCCGGTTTGGCCGCTGCCCTTTTATCGGCCTTACCGATCCCATCGCTAGCAAGCCAGCGCCTGCAGGATTGGCGCAACGCCTGTAGGCGCTGGCTTGCCAGCGATGGCCTCACTCCGATTTCAGAGCGTTTGTTGTCTTGTTGGTCAGCAATTTGCATTGCCCCTGCCCACACACAACAAAATGGAGTTCGAATTCATGCACAAACGTCCGTTGAAGAAGCTGCTTTGCGCCGTTGTCGCGGCTATCGGTCTTGGCGCCAGCCTGGCCGCCAGTGCTGCCGATCCGCTGAAAGTCGGCTTCGTCTATATCGGTCCGATCGGTGACCACGGCTGGACGTATCAGCATGAACAGGGGCGCAAGGCACTGGCGGAAAAACTCGGTTCGCAAATCACCACCAACTATGTGGAAAACGTCGCTGAGGGCGCCGACGCCGAGCGGGTGATCCGCAACATGGCCAAGGACAAGTACGACCTGATTTTCACCACGTCTTTCGGCTACATGAACCCGACACTGAAAGTCGCCAAGCAGTTTCCCAATGTGATTTTCGAACACGCCACCGGCTACAAGCAGGACAAGAATCTGGGCACCTACCTGGCGCGCACTTATGAAGGTCGCTACGTTGGCGGTTTCCTCGCGGCGAAGATGACCAAGACCAAGAAAATCGGCTACGTCGCTTCGTTCCCGATCCCGGAAGTGATCCGCGACATCAACGCCATTCAACTGGCCTTGAACAAGTACAACCCCGGCACCGAGATCAAGGTGGTGTGGGTCAACTCGTGGTTCGATCCGGGCAAAGAGGCGGATGCCGCCAACGCGCTGATCGACCAGGGCGTGGACGTGGTATTCCAGCACACCGACAGCCCGGCGCCGATCCAGGCTGCCGAGCGTCGCGGCGTGTATGCCGTGGGCTACGCTTCGGACATGGCGCACTTCGGGCCGAAAGCGGTGCTGACGTCCATCGTCAACGATTGGGCGCCGCACTACATTCAGGCGACCCAAAGCGTGATCGACCGCACCTGGAAGTCCCAGGATTATTGGGGCGGTCTGAAGGAAGGCACGGTTGAACTGCCAATCAGCGACCTGGTGCCGGCCGCGGTAAAAACCGAAGCCGAGCAGATCATCGCCGACATCAAGAGCGGCGCGCTGCATCCGTTCACCGGGCCGATCAAGGATCAGGCCGGGGTCGAGAAAATCCCCGCCGGTGTGAGCGCGACCAATGCGGAACTGGCCTCGATGAACTATTACGTGGAAGGCATGAAGGCCGACATGCCGAAGTAAAACACCGCACCCTGCAGGCGCTGCCGCAGCTTGCTCCTGCAGGGACTCTCTGCGTTTTCAAGGATTGTGTATGAACAGCCTTCCCATCATCGACATCGCCCCGCTCTACAGCGATGATCAATCCGCCTGGCCCGCCGTGGCGCAACAAATCGACCGCGCCTGCCGCGAGTGGGGATTTTTCTACATCAAGGGTCACCCGATCAGCGCCGGACGTATCGATGCGCTGCTCGACAGTGCCAAGCGCTTCTTCGCCCAACCCGGCGCCGAAAAGCTCAAGATCGACATCACCCAGACCCGCCATCATCGCGGATACGGCGCCATTGCCACCGAGCAACTGGACCCGAGCAAACCCAGCGACCTGAAAGAAACCTTCGACATGGGCCTGCACCTGCCCGCCGACCACCCGGACGTGCTGGCGGAAAAACCCTTGCGCGGGCCGAACCGTCATCCGTCGCTGCCCGGTTGGGAAGCGCTGATGGAGCAGCACTACGTCGACATGCAAGCCCTGGCGCAAACCTTGTTGCGGGCAATGACCCTGGCACTGGGCATCGAGCGGGACTTTTTCGATTCACGCTTCAATGAGCCAGTCAGCGTGTTGCGCATGATTCACTACCCGCCGCGCCACACCGCCAGCTCTGAAGAACAGCAAGGTGCCGGTGCCCATACCGATTACGGCTGCATCACCCTGCTCTACCAGGATGCCGCCGGCGGCCTGCAAGTGCGCAATGTCAAAGGCGAGTGGATCGATGCGCCGCCGATCGAAGGCACGTTCGTGGTCAACCTGGGCGACATGATGGCGCGCTGGAGCAACGACCGTTACCTGTCGACGCCCCACCGGGTGATCAGTCCCCTCGGCGTGGACCGCTATTCGATGCCGTTCTTCGCCGAACCGCACCCGGACACGCGTATCGAATGCCTCCCGGGTTGCCAGGATGAGCTACATCCAGCGAAATATCCGACGACCACCTGTGCACAATTTCTGCTGTCGCGCTTCGCCGACACCTACGCTTATCGACGGGAGCAAGAAGCGGTGTAGTGAACCGTCTGGTCAGGTTTTGCCAATTGTTTCCACCAGCACCTGTAGAATGTCCGCCATCTGCACCTGATGAGAAAAGAATTATGTACGACTGGCTGAACGCCCTGCCCAAGGCAGAACTGCACTTGCACCTCGAAGGCTCGCTCGAACCCGAGTTGCTGTTCGCCCTGGCTGACCGCAACAAGATCGCCCTGCCGTGGAGCGATGTCGAAACCTTGCGCAAGGCCTACGCCTTCAACAACCTGCAAGAATTCCTCGACCTGTATTACCGGGGTGCCGATGTGCTGCGCACCTCCCAGGATTTCTACGACCTGACCTGGGCCTACCTGCTGCGCTGCAAACAACAGAACGTGATTCACACCGAACCGTTCTTCGACCCGCAGACCCACACCGACCGGGGTATCCCGTTCGAAGTGGTGCTCAACGGCATCGCCGCCGCGCTCAAGGATGGCGAGCAGCAACTGGGCATCACCAGCGGTTTGATCCTGAGCTTCCTGCGCCACCTGAGCGAAGACGAAGCGCAGAAAACCCTCGACCAGGCACTGCCATTCCGCGATGCCTTCGTCGCCGTGGGTCTGGACAGTTCAGAGATGGGCCACCCGCCGAGCAAGTTCAAGCGCGTGTTCGACCGTGCCCGTGACGAAGGCTTCCTGACCGTCGCCCACGCCGGTGAAGAAGGCCCGCCCGAGTACATCTGGGAAGCCCTCGACCTGCTGAAAATCCAGCGCATCGACCATGGCGTGCGCGCCATCGAAGACGAGCGCCTGATGCAGCGGATCATCGACGAGCAGATTCCACTGACCGTGTGCCCGCTGTCGAATACCAAGCTCTGCGTGTTCGATCACATGTCGCAGCACAATATTCTCGACATGCTCGAGCGTGGCGTGAAGGTGACTGTGAACTCCGATGACCCGGCGTACTTCGGCGGATATGTCACCGAAAACTTCCATGCGCTGTATACCGATCTGGGTATGACCCAGGATCAGGCCAAGCGTCTGGCGCAGAACAGCCTCGATGCGCGTTTGGTAAAACCGTAAGCATCACACTTCCCGGCAGGAGCAGGCGTGCCAGCGCCTGCCGGGTTTTGTGTCAAGTGAGCTCTACAGTGCCATTTCCAGTTCGGTTTGTTCGGCGAAACGGTGGATTTCACGCTGCCCCGCGGCGGTGACCTGCAAGGCACGCGAATCGTTGGGCAGACTCAACCAGCCTGACTGCATGAACAGCTGCAACAACGCTGCGCCCAATGCCCCGCCCATGTGGGGACGTCTTTCGCTCCAGTCCGGGCAGGCACACGTCGCCTTGCCTCGACGATGGGCAAGCGCCTGGATGTAGACGCCACGTGTCGCCAGTTCAGTGGAGCCCTTGAGGGTGATGGTCACTCGCTGATCTAACTGCTCGATCCACCCCGCATCCAGCAACCGCTGATAAAGATCCGCCGCCAGGGTTCCGCCCAGATGGTCGTCGCACAGTCGTGCGCGCAACATGGATGAGCGCAGTGCCTGCGGTTTGGCCAGGGGTACCGGGCGTTTGAAAATGTCTGGAATGTCTTGCGGCGCGCTGGCCAGCGTTGCACTGGCCAGAGCCTCGATCGCGGCGCCGACTTCAGGGGCTGACAGACGGAAAAACCGCTTGCGCCCGCGGGACTCGACTTTCAATAGCCCCCCGGCGGACAGACGTCCCAAGTGTGCACTGGCCGAAGACGGTGACAGGCCGGCCAGCAAGGCCAACTCTTCGGTTTGGCGCGCCGAGCCATCCATCAAGGCCCACATCATTGCGCTGCGCTTTGGGTCAGCCAGCAAGGTGGCTATCTGGCTGATGCAAGGTGCATGTTCCATGTATTCACTCCCTGTTGAATCGTTTCGTCTACTGCTCAGAGACATCTTGACCAGTAATGTGTCGTCGGCCAAGACGCAGAAACCGCCATGAACCGGGCAAAGTCTTTGCTCACCCATGCCATCACCGGGGCGTCTGTCGCAGAGGGCAGGCGTAGGCACACGGGAGCAGAACGACGCCAGCGGGGCCTCGCCATTGCGATCGACGGTGGGTATTTCGGGCGAGCGCTAGTATAGGCGGGTTAACCGCCGGTTCCTGCCCTTCGCAAACCGTTGGTGGTGATAGTTCCTGAGGGAAATTTCGCTTTTTAACTGCGACTAATCATCGATACCCGCCAACCCCGGAAAATGACTGCTCAATCGAGCGCATCGGCTGGCAAGCATTTCCCGCAACAGGTTCACAGGCTTACTCAATTGTGCGCGATGGGCGCACAACAGATTCAGCGGTGCGCGCTCACAAAGCAGTTCAGGCATCAGGACTTTCAATCGACCGGCGAGCACATCCCCGGCCACATCCAGCCACGACTTGTAGGCGATGCCCGCCCCGGCGACCGCCCAAAGCCGCACGACATCGGCATCGTCGCTGAAACGGTCGCCGCTGACGGTCAGGCTGACCTCCCGCTTGCCGTCGTGAAAACTCCAATGGTCGTGAACGCGGCTGCCGAGCATGAACAGCAGGCAATTGTGCTGCGCCAATTGCTCCAGCTGCCGCGGCTCGCCATGCCGGGCGAGGTAACCCGGCGCGGCACACAGCACGCGGCGGTTCTGCGCGGCGATGGGCAGCGCCACCAGGCTGGAGTCCTCCGGCTCGCCGTAACGCAGGGCGATGTCCACCGGTTGCCGAAACAGATCGGCGATGCGGTCACCCAGCAGCAAGCGCACGGTGAGTTTCGGGTGCTCGCGCTGAAATTCGTCCAGCCACGGCAGCAGCAGGTTGCGACCGAAGTCCGACGGCGCCGAAAGCTGCAGCACGCCGCTGACCTGATCCTGACCGCTGGCCAACAAACGCCGACCCTCGTCGAGGTTGCTCAGGGCCGCACGGGCGTATTCGAGAAAGCCTTCACCTTCAGCGGTCAGGCGCAGGCTGCGGGTCGAGCGGGCGAGCAAGCGAGCGCCGAGTTGCTGCTCGATGCGCTTCAAAGCCGCACTGGCTACCGCCGCCGACATGTCCATCCCCCGTGCTGCTGCCGACAGACTGCCCAGGTCCGCCGCCCGAACAAACAACTGCAAGTCATCGAAACGCAGCATTCCACACCCGATTATCAAAAAAATATTGAAAGAGACTGCTCTTTTAACGGGTTTTATCTTCAAGAGAAATAGCCAATCATCTGCCCATCGAAATCACCCGCTCCGGAGTCGCCGATGTCCCAGCCCTTTACCGCTATCGCCACCCTCATCGCCAAGCCTGGCCAACAGGGAGCCCTTGAGCGACACCTGCGGGCATTGGTGGAACCGACCCGAGCCGAGGCCGGTTGCGGGCAATATGACCTGCATCAGGACCTGGCCAATCCGCTGGCCTTCTACATGATCGAACAGTGGAGCAGCGACGAAGCCCTGCAAGCCCATGACGACAGCGTGCACATCCAGAACTTTCGCGCCAAGGCTCCTGACTTTCTCGAACACTTCGAACTCACGCGCCTGCGCTCCATCGCCTGATTCCTTCTTCTATAACCGTTGCGGAGCCCTACATGAAAGCCATCGCCTATTACGCGTCCCTGCCGATCAGCGACGAAAAATCCCTGCAAGACATCGAACTGCCTGAGCCGGTCGCCGGACCGCGGGATCTGTTGGTGGAGGTCAAAGCCATTTCGGTCAACCCGGTGGACACCAAGGTCCGTCAGAACGTCCAGCCCGAAGGCGGCGCAGCCAAGGTGCTGGGCTGGGATGTGGCCGGTGTGGTCAAGGCGGTCGGCAGCGAAGTGACGCTGTTCAAGGCCGGCGACAACGTGTTCTACGCCGGGTCCATCGCCCGCGCTGGCGGCAACAGCGAACTGCATGTTGTCGATGAGCGGATTGTCGGCCACATGCCTAAAACCCTGGGTTTCGCCGAAGCGGCTGCCCTGCCGCTGACCGCAATCACCGCGTGGGAATTGCTCTTCGAGCGCCTGCAAGTGCGCGAAGGCAAAACCGATGAAGGCCAGAGCCTGCTGATCGTCGGCGCGGCCGGTGGCGTAGGTTCGATCCTCACGCAATTGGCCACGCAGCTCACAGGACTGAATGTGATCGGCACCGCCTCACGCCCACAAACCCAGCGCTGGGTGAAGGACCTGGGCGCTCACCATGTGATCGACCACAGCCAGCCGCTGAGCGAAGCACTCAAACGTGCGGGCCTTGATCAGGTCACCCACGTCGCCAGCCTGACCCAAACCGATCATCACCTGGATCAATTGGTCGAGGCATTGGCGCCGCAAGGCAAGCTGGCGCTGATCGATGACCCCAAATCCCTCGACGTGACCAAGCTCAAGCGCAAGAGCCTGTCGCTGCACTGGGAGTTCATGTACACCCGCTCGCTGTTTGAAACGGCGGACATGATAGAGCAGCACCATTTGCTCAACCGCGTGGCGCAGTTGATCGATGCCGGCACGTTGAAAACCACGGTTGGCGAGCATTTCGGCCGCATCAATGCGGCGAATCTGCGTCGTGCACATGCGCTGCTGGAAAGCGGAAAATCCAAGGGCAAGATCGTGCTTGAAGGGTTTTGAAATCCTGAAAAAAACATCGCAGGCCGCGCTAGAGCCTGCGATGTTTTTTGTTACACGCCGTCAGTCCGACAGTTTCCCCTTGTCACATCAGCGATCGTATTCGGGTCTACAATCGAATCTCCTGCGAGGCTTCCTTCTACGAAACATCTTTTACGAGAGGCGTTCGACGATGAAGATCCTGATAAAAGAACTGGCAAAATCCCAGTGGCAAGTCCGCCTGGACCAGCATGCCGTAACGTTCCGTAGCGAAGCCGAAGCCTTGGCCTTCACGCGCATCCTTGAAGGGCGTATTCAGGCCCCTCACCAAATCCCGGTCCATCATCCGCAGCGCGCTGCCGGCTGATACGCCGTCAGGCCTGGGTGTTCGCCAGTGCCCGGGCATTTTGCAAGCGCCGGGTGAGCATCGCCACGCTCACGACCAGAACTGCACACAGGCTGATAACCATGGCCATCGGCATGGCACTGCCGTCGTGCAAAACACCCACCAGCGCGGCAGCACCGGCGGCCACGCTGAATTGCAGGCACCCGAGCATCGCCGAAGCGCTGCCTGCCCGAGCACCCTGGCCGTTCATGGCACAGGCCGATGCATTGGGAAGGATGCAGCCCAAGCTGGAAATGCAGACGAACAGCGGAATCAATAACGGCCACAGTTGCGCCGTGTGCAATGCGCTCACGCCCAGCAGGACAAGGCCGGCCCCCAGGTATACCCACACGGCACGCGCCAGCAGGAATGCCGGCCCGCGCTTGGCCAGCAAACGCGCGTTGACCTGCGCCACCAGAATGAAACCCGCCGCATTGGCACCGAAGAACCAGCCGAAGTGCTCGGCCGGCACGCCGTAGAGCTTGATGAAGACGAACGGTGAACCGGCGATGTAGGAAAACATCCCGGCGATAGCGATACCACCGGTCAGCGCGTGGCCGAGGTAAATCGGTTCTTTCACCAGTCGAGCGTACTGACGCAACGCCCCCGACAACGGTTGGCGCGGCACATGCGCAGGCATGCTTTCCGGCAAGCCGAGTGCCACGGCCAGGCCAGCCAATGCGCTGAAACCGGTCAGTGTCAGAAAAATCGACTGCCAGCCTGTGGTGTTGACCAACAGGCCGCCGAGCATCGGCGCCAGAATCGGCGCCAGGCCCATCACCAGCATCAGCTGCGAAAAGACTTTCGCTGAACCCACCGCATCGCATTTGTCGCTGACGATTGCCCGGGAAATCACCATTCCCGCGCACCCGCCCAACGCCTGGATGAAACGTGCGCCGATCAGCCAGTCGAGGTTTGGCGCATAGGCACACGCCAGCGACGCGGCGGTGAACAGACCCACGCCAATGAGCAACGGAATGCGCCGCCCAAAACGATCCGCCACCGGCCCGTAGGCCAGCTGACCGATGGACAGGCCGAGGAAATACGCCGCCAATGTCAGCTGAACATGTTTTTCGTCCGTACCGAACGCAAGCGCCATGGCCGGGAACGCCGGCAGGTAGAAATCGATCGCCAGCGGACCGAAAGCGCTCAACGCGCCAAGAATCAGAATGGTACGGAAGTTCATCAGGCATCCAGGAGCATAGTCGGCAGCCCGACAGTCTAGCCGCGCATGGACGCCTTGAACATTACGATAGCTCGCTAACTATTAAAAAGGTCAAGCCAGCTTGACGCCATAGCCCTCTTCGCTGATGGCCTCGATCACCTGCTGCTCAGTCAGTGAACTCTCGACGCCCACTTCTCTGGCAGCCAGATCGACGCGCACGCTGGCCGCCGGGTCTTTGGCCTGAACGGCCTGTGTGATGGCTCTGACGCAGTGACCGCAGGACATACCTTCAACATTGAACACTTGCATGGACAGACTCCTTTGATGAGGCTCTTGAATGAGGTTGAGTACAGTCTTGAGCTTGCCACCATGGCAAGGTCAAGTTCTGAAGTGTTCTGCCGGGCTGGCAATCGGCGCCGCGCTCGGCCAAGCTGCGATCATCAATGACTCGATCTCAGGAGATTCAGCCATGCGCTGGTCAGTTTTCAGCCTGTTTGGCTTCCTCAGCCTTTTCGCCGCCATGCCGTCGGCCAGTGCCGCCGGGGAGGACTATGGCGTGCTGATCATTTCCCGCGAGCGGCTGGAAGTCGCGACCAACTGCGAAATCGGCGTGTACATCCAGGACCAGTTGGCGGCGCGGCTGTTCCAGGAACAAAGCACCTCGTTCAATTTGCCGCCGGGCAATGTGTCCCTGCGCCTGAAACTGCTGCCGGGTCAGGTGCCGGGCTGCAACCCGGGCATGTTGGCGCCGGGCTCGCAGGACATCCAGCTCCGGGCGGGCGATGTGCTCAAGTACCGGATTGCGATGACGCAGGAAGGGATGTACCTGAAGCGCGCAGGCCTCGGCTACTGACACAAATCCCCCTGCTCGCTCCTGCAATCGGATTTTCGGTGAGTTTCAAAATGGCGCTTGACCTTGCCAACATGGCAAGGTTGATCCTGTAGGCATCTACTACAGGGAGTGCGACCGATGTCCGATTCCACCACGTTCGATCTGCCGATTGCCGGCATGACCTGCGCCAGTTGCGCTGGCCGTGTCGAGCGCGCCTTGAGCAAAGTCATCGGTGCCAGCGCCGTCAGCGTCAACCTCGCCACCGAACAGGCGCGGGTCCAGGCGCCGGCCGATAGCCTGCCGGCCTTGATGGAGGCCGTGGCAAAGGCCGGTTACAGCGTGCCGCAGCAGACCCTTGAATTGAGTATCGACGGCATGACCTGCGCGTCCTGCGTCGGCCGCGTCGAGCGTGCGCTGAATAAAGTACCGGGGGTGAAGAGCGTCAGCGTCAACCTGGCGAACGAACGCGCTCACCTTGAATTGCTCGGGCAAGTCGACCCGCAAACCTTGATCGCCGCCGTGACCAAGGCCGGCTACGCCGCCAGCGTCTGGGAAGCCGAACACCCGCAAACCGACAGTCAACAGACCCGCCTGCAACGCGAACGCTGGGCCTTGATCGCGGCCATTGCCCTCGCCTTTCCGCTGGTGCTGCCGATGCTGCTGCAACCGTTCGGTGTGCACTGGATGCTCCCGGCGTGGGCGCAATTTGCCTTGGCCACTCCAGTGCAATTCATCTTCGGCGCGCGGTTTTATGTGGCCGCGTGGAAAGCCGTGCGCGCCGGCGCCGGCAACATGGATTTGCTGGTCGCGCTCGGCACCAGCGCCGGTTATGGCTTGAGTGTCTATGAGTGGGCCACCGCTGCCGGACGCATGCCGCACCTGTATTTCGAAGCCTCGGCGGTCGTCATCGCCTTGGTGTTGCTCGGTAAATACCTGGAAAGCCGTGCCAAGCGCCAGACCGCCAGCGCCATCCGCGCCCTCGAGGCGCTGCGCCCGGAGCGGGCGATTCAAGTGATAGACGGTCGTGAACAGGACGTCGCCATCAGCGCCCTGCGTCTCAATGATCAGGTGCTGGTCAAACCCGGCGAACGCTTCCCGGTGGACGGTGAAGTGATCGAGGGCCAGAGCCACGCCGATGAAGCGTTGATCAGCGGAGAAAGCCTGCCGGTGCCGAAACAACCCGGTGACAAAGTGACCGGCGGCGCGATCAATGGTGAAGGTAGGCTGTTGGTGCGCACCCAGGCGCTTGGCGCTGAAACCGTGTTGGCGCGCATCATTCGATTGGTGGAGGACGCTCAAGCCGCGAAAGCGCCGATCCAGAAACTGGTGGATAAAGTCAGCCAGATTTTCGTCCCCGTGGTCCTGCTGCTGGCCCTGGCGACACTGGTCGGCTGGTGGCTGTATGGCGCGCCGCTGGAAACCGCGCTGATCAACGCCGTGGCGGTGTTGGTGATCGCCTGTCCTTGTGCGCTGGGCCTGGCCACCCCCACGGCGATCATGGCCGGCACCGGGGTGGCGGCGCGTTACGGGATTCTGATCAAGGACGCCGAAGCGCTGGAGCGTGCCCATGAAGTCAGTTCGGTGGTGTTCGACAAAACCGGCACACTGACCTCGGGCACCCCGCGCATCGCGCATTTGAGCGCGCTCGACGGTGACGAAGGCACCCTGCTGCAACAGGCCGGCGCCCTGCAGCGGGGCAGTGAGCACCCTCTGGCCAAAGCGGTCCTGGACGCCTGCGCTGAGCGCGGGTTGCAGGTGGAGGACGTCAGCGACAGCCAATCCCTGACCGGGCGTGGCATTGCCGGCACCCTTGAGGGACGGCGACTGGCGCTGGGCAACCGGCGTCTTCTGGAAGAAAGCGGCCTGAGCGCCGGGGTCTTGGCGGATTGCGCCACCGCGTGGGAAACCGAAGGCCGGACGTTGTCCTGGCTGATCGAGCAAAGCCCCGCGCCACGGGTACTGGGCCTGTTTGCCTTCGGTGACACGCTCAAGCCCGGTGCGTTGCAAGCGGTGCAGCAACTGAGCGCACTGCACATCAGCAGCCATTTGCTGACCGGCGACAACCGCGGCAGTGCCAAAGTGGTTGCCGAGGCGCTGGGCATCCGTGACGTACACGCCGAAGTGTTGCCAGCGGACAAAGCCGCGACGGTGGCGGCACTGAAACGAACCGGAGTGGTGGCGATGGTCGGCGACGGCATCAACGACGCCCCGGCACTGGCTGCCGCCGACATCGGCATCGCCATGGGCGGCGGCACCGACGTGGCCATGCACGCAGCCGGTATCACCCTGATGCGCGGCGACCCGCGTGTGGTGCCCGCCGCGCTGGAGATCAGTCGCAAGACCTACGCGAAAATCCGCCAAAACCTGTTCTGGGCCTTCGTCTATAACCTGATCGGTATTCCGCTGGCGGCGTTCGGCTTCCTCAATCCGGTACTGGCCGGCGCGGCGATGGCCTTGTCGAGCGTCAGCGTGGTGAGCAATGCGTTACTGTTGAAAACCTGGAAACCCGAGGATCTGGAGGAAAACCGATGAACATCGGCCAAGCGGCCCGTCACAGCGGCCTGAGCGCGAAGATGATCCGTTATTACGAATCCATCGGTTTGCTCAAGGCGGCCAATCGCGCCGACAGCGGTTATCGAATCTACGGCGATGACGACTTGCATACCCTGGCCTTCATCAAGCGTTCGCGGGACCTGGGGTTTTCGCTGGAAGAAGTCGGCAAACTGCTGACCCTCTGGCAGGACCGCCAGCGCGCCAGTGCCGATGTGAAGGCCCTGGCCCGGCAACATATAGATGAGCTGAACCAGAAGATCCGCGAGCTCGGACAACTGCGCGATACGTTGCAGGATCTGGTTGAGCATTGCCAGGGGGATCATCGGCCGGATTGCCCGATTCTCAAGAACCTTGAGTCTGGGTGTTGTGCTCCTTCGACCAGTGCCTAACTCCTGTAGGAGCAAGCTTGCTCGCGATGGCGGTGCTCCTGACACTTTGATTTTGAATGTGCCGATGCTATCGCGAGCAAGCTTGCTCCTACAGAGGATTTGCATTGCACAACAAAAAACCCGGCCGAAGCCGGGTTTTTGTTTAGCCGATCACTGCATCCATGGCGGAGGCGGTTCTTCGGTTTTGTTGGCGGGCGCATCGTCAGCGGCACGGGCCGCTTGCTTGCGTTCTTCATCCAGGCGCGCAGCCTCGATCTCACGCATGATGCCGCCCACGTCGGCCAACTCTTCCGGTTCGTCGAACTCACCGGTCAGGACGCTGGCCGGGTGCAAGGTGCCGGCCTCGTACAAGGCCCACATTTCCTTGGCATAACGGGTCTTTTTCAACTCCGGCGCAAACCGCCCGAAGTACGACGCCATGTTGCCCACATCCCGCTCCAGCATGCTGAAAGCGTGGTTGTTGCCCGCGGCATCCACCGCTTGCGGCAAGTCGATGATCACCGGGCCGGTCGGCGTCAGCAGTACGTTGAACTCGGACAGGTCACCGTGCACCAAACCGGTACACAACATCAGCACGATCTGCGAAATCAGAAACGCGTGATACTCGCGCGCCTGGTCCGGTTCCAGCACCACGTCGTTCAAACGCGGCGCGGCATCGCCGTACTCGTCGGCCACCAGCTCCATGAGCAGCACGCCTTCAAGGAAGTCATACGGCTTGGGCACTCGCACACCGGCACTGGCCAGACGGAACAGCGCCGCGACTTCGGCGTTCTGCCAGGCGTCTTCGGTTTCCTTGCGGCCAAACTTGGAACCCTTGGCCATGGCCCGGGCCTGGCGGCTGTTGCGAACCTTGCGACCTTCCTGATACTCGGCCGCCTGACGGAAACTGCGTTTATTCGCCTCCTTGTAGACCTTCGCGCAACGTAGCTGGTTGCCGCAGCGCACTACATAAACAGCTGCTTCTTTACCACTCATGAGTGGGCGCAGCACCTCGTCGACCAGACCGTCCTCGATCAGGGGTTCAATGCGTTTTGGAGTCTTCATCAGCTTTTATTGTGGGTCCTTTATTACCAAACACGCGAAAGTCATTCGTTATACGGCAATCCACTCACGGGGGGGAGGGGGTGCCGACCTATGAACACTGCCAGGAACAACAAGAAGCACACAATGTGCCGGATTCCTCACAAAAACCTGACGTCCTTCGTCGGGCGCCAACGATCATAGCCGAGCCGGCGTCACTTGTTCTGCAAGGCCTGCGAGGGCATTTGTGACAGAAGCTGACATCTCGCGCCCTGCACTGCGAAGGATTTTTCCTGGCAAGCCTCAATTTCCTCCGACAACAGCCGAAGTCCTAAGTGACAAAGTGATTTGTCCGACAATCGCTCCCCCAATAATAGCGATGCCGCACTCAAGGATCCGGGTTGACCAAGAACGTTTACGGCTGCCAAAAACCGCGAGTCATCTGCACTGCGTGGGCCTACAAGAAAATCTGGAGCGCGGATGAACATCAAACAGAAGTTGACCTGGGCGTTTGCAATCATCGCCTGCTTGCCCGTGGTGCTGGTCGCCACCCTCGTTGTGCTGAACTTGCGCAGTGATGCCAAGGACGGATTCATCGACAGCAGCGGTCGTGAAATCCGTCAGGTCAGCAATGCCATGCAACTGTTTTTCGACGGCATCAGCCAGAACGTCGAGTATCTGGCCAAGCAACCGCTGATCACCAATTCCGACGACAGCCTCAAGACCTACATGAGCGCCAACGCCGCCAGCGTTCCTCAAGGTGAGGCGGACAAGAAACTCTTCAGCTTCCTGCAGGACCTGGGCAACGCTCACCCGTCCTATGCCTACGCGATTCTCGGCACCGCCGCCGGCGGCTACGTGTCGTGGCCGGACGATGCCAAGCTGGCCAACTACGACCCGCGCCAGCGTCCGTGGTACAAGGCGGCCCAGGCCAAACCGGGCAAGCCGTTTCGTACCGAGGCCTATTACTGGGCTGAAAACGATACGTCCTACGTCAGCACCGTCCGCACCATCGACAACAAGCTGGGCACCAACGGCGGCGTGGTCAGTATCGACGTGTCGCTCAAACAGCTCACCGAACTGGTCAAACAGATCAAGCTCGGCGAAACCGGTTACCTGATGCTGCTGGAAAACAACGGCACCGTGCTGGTCGACCCGAAACAACCTGAAAACAACTTCAAGGCCCTGGGCAGCCTCGGCGAAGGTTATGCGCAACTGGCCAAGGCCGGCAAAGGCCTGGTTGAGGTCGAACTCAACGGCGAGCGCTACATGGCCAACGTCTGGCCGTCGGAGCAACTGGGTTGGACCTTCATCGGCCTGATCAAGCAAAGCGACGTGATGAGCACGGCGACCCAGTTGACCTGGTTGATCGCGATCATCGCCGCGGTGTTGGCCGTCATCTTCGCCGTGGTCGGCGCCAGTTTCGCCAGCGTCATCGTGCGTCCGATCCGCAGCGTGGCAGATGGCCTGGAAGGCATCGCCCAGGGTGAAGGCGACCTGACGAAAAACCTGCAGATCCGTGGCAGCGACGAAACCGCACAACTGGCCAGTTGGTTCAACCAGTTCCTCACCGCGATTCGCAACCTGATCCAGAGCATCGGCGGTGCCGCGACGAAGATTCTCGCCACGTCCAAAAGCTCGACCCAGGTATCCAGTGACATGGCCGAAGCCGCCGGTCGCCAGCGTGAGGCAGTGGACATGGTGTCCACGGCGTTCCACGAAATGGTCGCCACCGCCAACGAAGTGGCGCGTTCGTGCAGCCAGGCCGCCGAGTCCGCCGACAGCGGCCAGCGTCAGGCCCGCGAAGGCCAGCAACAGATCGACGCGGCGGTGAGCAGCGTCGATCGCCTGAGCCAGGAGATCGAACAGTCCGCGCAATCGATGCAACAGCTTGAGCGCGACAGCAATGACATTCAGTCGATCCTCGGTACCATCCGCTCGATCGCCGAACAGACCAACCTGCTGGCGCTGAACGCGGCCATTGAAGCGGCGCGGGCCGGTGAGCAGGGCCGTGGTTTTGCGGTGGTGGCGGACGAAGTGCGGGCATTGGCCAAACGCACAGCTGATTCCACCGCGGAGATCGACGGGCTGCTGGGCAACCTGGCCAAGCGCACCAGCCAGGTGACGCAGCAAATGCACGCGAGCCTGGAAGTGTCGCAACAGTCGGTGTCACGCATCGGCGAAGCCCGCAGCAGCTTCGGCCAGATCCGCGAGTCGGTGGATGTGATTCGCGACATGAACACGCAGATTGCAACGGCGGCGGAACAGCAGCATCAGGTCGCCGAAGACATCAACCGGCACATCAGCCAGATCCATGGCGATGCGCAGTTGGTGGCTGAGCTGGCGAACTCGGCGCGGCTGGATTCGCAAAGCCTGGCCGGGTTGTCCAATGAACTGGATGGCCTGGTGCGCCGCTTCCGCACCTGACCGGCGGACCGCTGCACGGTCAATCGCTGGCAAGCCAGCTCCCACAGGTTATGCGTCGAGCCGAAATCATGCGGCGCACATCATTCTCTGTGGGAGCTGGCTTGCCAGCGATGGAGCCCTCACTGCCGGAACAACTCTCCCGGGGTAAACCCGAACAGACTTTTGAACGCGGCAATAAACGCCGAGGTCGAGTCATACCCACACGCCAGCGCGACATTGGTCACACTGTCGCCCTCCTCCAGCAAACTCAACGACGACAACAGGCGCGCACGCTGGCGCCAGCCGCGGAAACTCAACCCGGTTTCCCGCTGAAACAACCGCATCAGGGTTTTCTCCGACGTTCCCAAACGTTCCGCCCACGCCTGCAATGTCACGTTACGCTCGGGATTTTCGATCAGCTCGTTGCATAGCCCCAACAACCGTTCATGGCGGGGCAATGGCAGGGAAAATCCGACTTCCGGTAAACCAGCCAGTTGATCCAGCAACACGCCCACCAGCCGTGCCTCCTGGCTATCGCCCTGTGGATATTCCACCGGCAGCAAACAGAAACTCTTGATCAACTCCCGCGCCAGCGGTGTCACTTCCAGCACCCGGCAACGCCCGTCCGCCCATTGGCAATCCTCACGGCGCACATACAGGCTGCGCATCTCGGCGCGCATCGACGTCACCACCTGGTGCTCAAGATCCGCCGGAATCCAGATCCCCCATTGTGGCGGTGCAAAAAAACTGCCCTCCGCCGTGTGCACGCCGAGAACGCCACTGATGGCGTAGGAAAACTGCACCCAATCGTGACGATGGGGCGGGGTCCACGAACCGGCGTTCAGGCTCTCGACCCGGGCAAACAGTGGGCGCGGCAGGACTGTAAGGGGCGGAATGGTTCGTTCGAGGGACATTTGTCCGTTAGTCGGCATTGACTGGCCTTGTGTTGCGAGACGGCAGATGGGCCGACGGTAGGCCATGTCGCCCGTCTATTCAATCACCGCCATCTCTGTAGGAGCTGGCTCGCCAGCGATAACAGTGTGCCAGGCAACAGGGATGTTGAATGGGCCGTCCCCATCGCTGGCAAGCCAGCGCCTACAGGATTCCATTCCGAATCAGAAATCAGCGTTCGATAATGGCGGTCACGCCCTGCCCACCCGCTGCACAAATCGAGATCAGTCCCCGCCCTTTCCCCGCCGCATCCAGCAACTTCGCCAGGTTGGCAACGATTCGTCCCCCCGTGGCAGCAAACGGATGCCCCGCTGCCAGTGAACTGCCTTTGACGTTAAGTCGGCTGCGATCGATAGAGCCCAGCGCTGCGTCGAGGCCAAGGCGGGTTTTGCAGTAATCCGCGTCTTCCCAGGCCTTCAGCGTGCACAGCACTTGCGCGGCGAACGCTTCGTGGATTTCGTAGTAGTCGAAGTCCTGCAAGCTCAGGCCATTGCGCGCCAGCAAACGCGGGACCGCGTAGACCGGTGCCATCAACAGACCTTCGGCACCGTTGACGAAATCCACCGCCGCCGCCTCGCCGTCACGCAGGTACGCCAGAATCGGCAAGCCGCGCTCGTTGGCCCATTGCTCACTGCCCAGCAACACCAGAGACGCGCCATCGGTCAATGGTGTGGAGTTGCCCGCGGTCAGCGTGCCCTTGGCACTTTTTTCATAGGCCGGTTTGAGCGAGGCAAGCTTTTCCAGGGTCGAATCCGCACGCAGATTGTTGTCGCGGGTGAGGCCGAGGAACGGTGTCATCAGATCGTTGTGCCAGCCTTCGGCATAGGACGCCGCCAGTTTCTGATGACTTTCCAGGGCCAATTGATCCTGTTCTTCGCGGGCAATGTTCCAGGTTTGCGCCATCAACTCGCAATGTTGACCCATCGACAACCCGGTACGTGGCTCGCCGTTGCGCGGGAACTCGGGGATCAGATGGTGCGGCCGCAATTGCAGGAAGGTTTTCAGTTTGTCGCCCGTGCGCTTGGCGCGGTTGGCCTGCAGCAGGATTTTGCGCAGCCCTTCACTGACGCTGATCGGCGCATCGGAGGTGGTGTCGACGCCCCCGGCGATGCCGCACTCGATCTGTCCCAGTGCAATCTTGTTCGCCACCAGCAACGCCGCCTCCAGCCCGGTGCCGCACGCCTGCTGGATGTCATAGGCCGGGGTGGCGGGAGACAGGCGCGAACCGAGTACGCATTCGCGGGTCAGGTTCATGTCCCGCGACAACTTGAGCACCGCGCCGGCGACCACTTCGCCGATGCGCTGACCGTGCAGGTTGTAGCGCTCGATCAAGCCTTCGAGCGCGGCGGTGAGCATCACCTGGTTACTGGCCGTGGCGTAAGGCCCGTTGGACCGAGCGAAGGGAATCCGGTTACCGCCGATGATGGCGACGCGACGCAGTTGAGTCATGAAAAGCCCCTGATGAAATGTCCAATGTAAACACCGAACCCTGTGGAGCGAGCGCGCTCACAGGGTCCGCGTACCCCAAAGTTCCTGCGACAAACTACGCTGCTGTGATCAAGCGTAGGCCTTATCTCGTGGATCGAACGACTGATTGCCATTCGTGGTCCACACTTTGAACCCCAGCTTCCGGAGCGCGTTCCATGTCTGACCGCTATATCGACTTTGCCAATTCCTCCATCGGCCATCGTCTGGTCGGGGCCTTGGGCTTGCCTGCACCCACCCGGCTGGAGCGCTGGCAAGCAGGCCGGCTGCGCCCGGTCGACGGTGCGTTGCTGATCGGTGGCGGACCGTTGGCGGAGAACGTCAGCGCCTTTGCCAATCGCCTGACCGATGCGATCTACGGCTACGGAACCGAGCCTTCGATGGCGACGCAATGGATTCCCGGCCACGGCCCGAAACTCAAAGCGGTGGTGTTCGACGCCAGCGATCTGCTGCACACCGATCAGCTCAAACAGCTGCGCGAGTTCTTCCAGCCACTGATGAAAAACCTCGATCACTGCGCGCATCTGGTGATTCTCGGTCGTGACCCGCAGACCTTGAGCGATCCGTTCGCCGCCAGTGCCCAACGCGCGCTCGAAGGTTTCAGTCGCTCACTGGCCAAGGAATTGCGCAGCGGCGGCACCTTGCAACTGATCCACGTCGGCGAAGGCGCCGAGGATCAACTGGAAGGTCCGCTGCGGTTTTTCCTCTCACCGAAAAGCGCGTTCGTCTCCGGGCAAGTGATTCGCCTGACCCCCTGCGATACGCCCGTGACGGACTGGACGCGACCGCTGGCCGGACGCAAGGCACTGATCACCGGGGCAGCGCGGGGCATCGGCGCATCCATTGCCGAGACCCTGGCCCGTGACGGTGCCGACGTCATCCTGCTCGACGTGCCACCGGCCAAAAATGATCTGGAAGCCCTCGCCGCACGCTTGGGTGGACGCAGCGTCACGCTGGACATCTGCGCTGAAGACGCTGCCACGCAACTGGTTGAACAGTTGCCCGACGGCGTCGATATCGTGGTGCACAACGCCGGCATCACCCGCGACAAAACCCTGGCCAACATGACCCCGGAATTCTGGGACGCGGTGCTTGCGGTCAACCTCAACGCGCCACAAGTGTTGACCAAAGCGTTGCTCGACAATGGCACCCTGCGCGACAACGGACGGGTGATTCTGCTGGCCTCGATCAGCGGCATCGCCGGCAATCGCGGGCAAACCAACTACGCCGCGAGCAAGGCTGGCCTGATCGGGCTGGCGCAAGCCTGGGCACCGCTGTTGCAGACACGGGGCATCACCATCAACGCGGTGGCGCCCGGTTTTATCGAAACCCAGATGACCGCCCACATCCCGTTCGGCCTGCGCGAGGCCGGGCGGCGCATGAGCTCACTGGGCCAGGGCGGCTTGCCGCAAGACGTCGCCGAAGCGGTGGCCTGGCTGGCTCAACCGGGCACCGGCGCATTCACCGGGCAAGCCTTGCGGGTTTGCGGGCAAAGTGTGTTGGGGGCTTAGGCATGACGATCGACTGGCACACACTCAATCGCGAACCCGGCCTGCCGGGGCTGTATGCACACGCGGCAACGCGTCGGAAAATCACCGGCACCACCCTGCCGACCTCGGGCTTGCGCTGCTGGGTGGATGTCGATGCGAAACGTCTGGCGGCCTATCGCAAGGTCTGCGGTTTTACCGACAACGGCCTGCTGCCTCCCACTTACCCACACATCCTCGCCTTCGCTTTGCAGATGCAACTGCTCACCGCCAAGGACTTTCCGTTCCCGCTGCTGGGGCTGATTCACCTGAGCAATCGCATTCGCGTGTTGCGCCCCATGGGTGGGGTGAGTCGGGCGCGGGTCAGTGTGCACGTGCAAAACCTGCAACCTCACGCCAAGGGTGCGACGTTCGATCTGGTGACCACCCTGGATGATCAACTCGGCGCGCTGTGGGAAGCTGAAAGCCAGATGCTGTGCCGAGGGGTCAAGCTCGAAGGCGAGTCCATGGAGGACCTGCTCGCGTCGACGTTGACGCTCACGCAAGTGGCGCAATGGAAAGCACCTGCGGATATTGGCCGGCAATACGCCAGGGTTTCCGGCGACTACAATCCGATTCACCTGAGCTCGGCCAGCGCTAAATTGTTCGGTTTCCCATCGGCCATCGCCCACGGGCTATGGAACAAGGCTCGCACACTGGCCGCGCTGGCCGATCATTTGCCGGCGGCGAACATCGAGATCGCGGTGCAATTCAAAAAACCGGTACGCCTGCCCAGCGAAGTGGCGCTACTGGCTAGCGCTGCGGGGTCCAGTGGTGAATTGCAGTTGATCGGCGCTGGAGATCTTGAACACATGGTCGGGCACTGGCGGCCGGTCACCTGACAGATAAAAAATTGCAGCTTTCGGCGATACCTGCAGTGGAACGGATCCTCTGCAGGCGCTGCCGGAACATCGTTAATTGTGTATATATCACTTAAGTTTTCAGCGCCCTCGCCTCTGCCCTCTGCAACTACACCCTCATTGATTTCAAAAGCCTTTTTATCCGCGGCTATACCCTAGGTATTAGCCCTTAGGCAGCACGCGCGCGCGTTAATCAAAGGGCTTAATACCAAGTGGAGAGTGGCGCTGTAGAGCCCTTGCGATTGTTATGTGGACAACGGACGAAGGCATGGCCGGCGACAGAACCGGTCAGCCATCGAAGACAACGACGTTGTTACAGGTGCAAGGAATTTTACTTATGAAAGCTCAAGTTTGGTGCAAATCAGCAACCGCATTGGCGCTCGTTCTCTCCCTCGGCCTCGCCGGCTGCAGTAGCGGCGGTGGCGGTCATCACAGCAGCTCCGACAGCTCCTCACCCGACGGCCAGACCGCTGCGGGCGCTGGTGGTGCAGCCGGTGGTTCAGACAGCACCGCAGGCTCAGGCGGGACAGGTGGCACGGGCGGTGGCGGCACCACTGACCCAACCAATCCAACCAATCCAACCAACCCGACAGACCCCACCAATCCGACCAATCCAACAGGCACGCCGCTGGTAACCACCACCCTGATCAAGGATGTCGGCACCACCGTCGGTGGCGTCGGTGACGGAGTCGGGCAGATCGGCGATTCGCTAGGCTCGGTTCCGGTGGTCGGTGGTGTCGTGCAAAGCGTGGTGAACACCACCGGCAATGTGGTCAGCACACTGGGTGACGGCGTGGCCAATGGCTTGGGCCAACTGGGCACCGACCCGAACGGCCTGGGCGTTACCGCCTCCTCCGTGGGTGGCGTGGTGCAGGATCTCGGTAACGGTGTTTCCGATGTCAGCGGCAAACTTGCGACCACCACCAGCAGCATACCGGTGGTGGGTGGCGTAGTGACCCGGGTGGCCCCGGTGCTCGATGGCGTCGGCGAAAAAGTCACCATGCTCGGCGACACCCTGAGCACCGCGACCACCAGCGGCCCGCTGGGCTCGGTGACCCGGGAAGTCGGCAACAAACTGGTGCCGGTGATCGCCATGGTCGAGAGCACCACCGACAAGATCGGCGACGCCACCGGTTTGGGCGATCCGCTCAAGGGTATCGTTCAGAAAGTCGGCGACACCGTGAATGGCGTAGGCGACAAAGTGACCGATGCCGGCAATGGCAACCCACTGACCAACACCGTCGGTGGCGCGCTGAGCAACACCGGCACTACGGTTGGCAAAGTCGGAGGCCTGGTGGCCAACGGCAGCGGATCTGGCGGCAGCGGCGGCCTGGGTGGCACCGGCCTGCTGGAAACCGTCGGTGGCGCGGTGGTCAACGTCGGCAGCGGACTCAACATCGGCAACACCAACGGCGTGGTCAGCGCAGCCGGTGTGAACGGCGTTGCCGGCGGTAATCTGATCGCGTCGGTGGGAGGCGCACTGGGCGGTAGCGGTATCGCCAACACTGGCCCGACCGCAGCGCTTGCCAACGTCGGCACCTTCGTCGGTGGTGCCATTAATCCAGTCACTACCGGCGTGTCCGGGCTGACCCAAACCATCGGCAGCGCCACCGGCATCGGCGCTCCGGTCGCCAGCCTCACTGGCCAGGCCGGCGGCGCCGTCGCCAGCCTCGGCGGAGCGATTGCCGGCAGCACCGCCAACCCGGTGGTGACGGCAGTCGGCAACACGGTCACCACCGTGGGCGGCACCGTCGCGGCAGTCGGCGGGCTGGTCAACGGCGGCACCGGCACTGGCACCACAGGTGGCCTGGGCGGTGTGTTGGGTGGGTTGACCGGCGCACTGGGAGGAAAGAATCGCTGAATTGCACCTGGCCGATTCGACGGCCTTACCTACAGCGCCTACGCTTGGTTGGAGGCGGAAGATTCCAGTCAGTCTTCCGCCTTTTTCTTTGGGTCACGGAGATCCTCGCGATACCGCGGATTGAACAGGGAGAGTCTTATGCGCATTGTTGCTTGCCTGCTGTTACTGCCCCTCAGCTGCACCGCCTTCGCCGACACCCTTCCCAGCTTTCTCAATAGCAACGACACCATCCGCAACCTGCCCGTACCGAACCTGCCCGCTGACGCCTACCGCCCGACGGCCGCGCCTCTGCAAGTGCCGGAACCCGGCGCCGCGCAAGCGCAACCGTTGATGATGGGCACCAAAGTCAATCTCAAGACCGTGCAGATCGAAGGCGGGACCATCTATCCGCTCAGCGAACTGGCCGCGATCTACCAACCGCTGCTGGGCCACGAATCCAGCCTGGCCGACCTGATCGAAGCGACGCGCAATATCACCCGTCGTTATCAACAGGATGGCTACCTGCTGTCCTACGCGTTTCTGCCCCAGCAGACGTTCGATAACGGCGTGGCGCGGGTAGTGTTGGTGGAAGGCTATATCCGCAATTATCAACTGCAGGGCGACGTCGGGCGGGTCAAAGGCCTGCTCGACAAACTGGTGGCCAAACTCCAGGCCGAACGGCCACTGACCCGCAAGACTTTCGAACGCTACACCACGCTGATGAGCCGCATCCCCGGCGTGACCTTGCAAGCACAAGTACCACCACCGGGCACCACCGATGGCGCAACCGACCTCATCGCCCAGGCCAGCCGCAAACCGTTCACCAGCAGCCTGAGCACCACCGACGACAACCGCAACGGCACTCAGGCCTTGCTCGGCGTGAGCAGCAATTCACAAACCGCCATGGGTGAACAACTGAGCCTCAGCGGCCTGTTTCCCCCGGGGGATGACGATGAGCATTACTACCGTCTGGACTACAACCAGTTCCTCAATGCCGAAGGCACGCAACTGGCGCTATCCGCCTCACGCTACCGCGCCGACCCGGGTACCAATGTGCAGCTCGACAACGGCATTGAACTCAAACCCCATCGGGAAAACGACCGCTATTCAATCGGCTTCAGCCATCCGGTCATTGCCTCACCCAACGAACTGCTCAGCGCCGGTGCGCGGTTATACGCCGTCAACGACAAGACCCGCTACAAAGTGGTGGGCTTCCCGCTGAGCGTCGAAGAACGCACCGACATCCGCGCGCTGGCGTTCGAAAGCGACTGGCGCAAAGCCGATGCGCAACAACTGCGCATCCTCAGTGGCGGGCTGTATCAGGGCCTCGACAGCATGGGCGCCGAAACCAACAACAGCGCGCTGGACCTGGACTTCTTCCGGCTGCGTTTGTCAGGGGTGCAAAGCGATAAATTCTTCGACAACTGGCAAGGCGTGGTATCGGCCGCGTTGTACTGGAGCGACGACACCCTGCCCGACAGCGAACGCGCCGTGTTCGGCGGACAAAACTTCGGCCGCGGCTACCCCGACGACCAGGCTTCGGGTGACAAGGGCTGGGGGGTGGCTTACGAGGTGAACTACAGCTTC
This sequence comes from Pseudomonas sp. TNT2022 ID1044, assembly GCF_028656895.1. Classification (NCBI taxonomy): domain Bacteria; kingdom Pseudomonadati; phylum Pseudomonadota; class Gammaproteobacteria; order Pseudomonadales; family Pseudomonadaceae; genus Pseudomonas; species Pseudomonas sp. TNT2022 ID1044. The sequence continues at coordinate 27,081 of NZ_JAMDHB010000014.1, forward strand.
AACCGCGACTGGAAATGGCTCAGGGTCCTGCAACCCTATGTGGTGCTGGACCGGGCCAAAACCTGGTTCAACGAACTGCCGGTCAAAGGTAATGACATGTCATCGGCGGCGGTGGGATTGAGATTTGGCGATGCCAGGTACTACAACATTGCACTGGAAGCAGCCAAACCCATGTCGGATGAAGCGCTGGACACGTTCAATCGCAAGCCGCGGTACAGCATTAGTTTCAGTTATCAGCTGTAGGGTGGATGGGGTGTATCCGGGAGGGATTGGTTGGTTGTCAGGACGCCATCGCCAGCAAGCCGGCTCCCACAGATTCCTGGGCGTATCTGCGAGAAACTGGTCGGCAATCAGGCCGCCATCCAGCAAGCCGGTTCCGAGTACCCCCACGCTCTTCACCACTCCACAGGCCGAGCGTTAGCTCGCCTGCCGCTTTTGATCTTGATCCACCCGCCCCCTCGGCAGGCTGAGTGGAGGCGTTTATCCGGGGGTGGGCGCGCAGCGCCGTGCGGCGAAGCCGCACACATCGAGAGGAGGTCGTCGCGAAGCAGACCGGAGGCGATGCCCCCGGATGAATGCCGGAGCGAAGGAACACCGAGCCTAAGCGAGGGGCCGTACGAAAGGGGCGAGACTTTTTGGTTCCTTTTGTGGCGTTTGACAAAAGGGACTCGCCGTAAGGGCGAAACCATAAGCCGCCGTTACCGCAGCAACGGATATACACACAAAACCCAACAGCACTTGGTCGGCTACAAGGCCGCCAAGTCCTCACCCCTTGACCAAATAAACCTGCGGCAAAGGAAAAAGATTATTCAACGTCTCCAACAACCTCACGTGATAAATCGGCTTGCGAAACAAATCCAGCACCTGCAACCGCAGCATGTCACTGACATCATCCATATCCGCATGCCCCGACATCACAATCACCGGCAAATGCTGACGCGACGTATGCTCACGCAACCGCTTGATCAACGACATGCCACTCTCCTCCGGCATGCGCAGATCCGTGATGACCAGCGCAATATCCGGATGCCGCGTCAGGTGTTGCAGCGCCAGCTTGACCGATGTCGCCGTGAAGCAATTGAACCCCTCACCCTCCAGCAACTCCGCCAACTCAAGCACTGCATCCTCCTCGTCATCGACCAGAAGAAGTTGTTGGCGTGACTGTCCTGGAGCACTCATGGGCAACACCTGAAATGGATTAAGCACGGACATCGGAACCCGCCTTCAGCAATGCAAAATTGCCGAAACGAACTCGCGTAATCACTCACAAGGCGTCTTTGATTTTTCCGAACACCGATGTGATTTCAGTGCCGATGTCGCCACTAAGTCCGGCGATAACCACCGCGACCATGGCCGCCACAATCGCATACTCAATACCCGAGGCGCCCTCGGTATCCTTGGCCAGACCTTTGTAAAAAACGACCTCGGATTTGACCTTCTGAATCAGCTTGGCAATAGACATGACAGTTCTCCCTGAGACCACGGGTGTTGCACGGTCGCAACATGATTCCCCTATGCCAGCATCAGCATTGTCGGCATTCCGGGTACCAACAACTGTAAAAACGCATTAATACGAAAGTATTAGTCGTTTCGTTGACGCCAAAAAGCCTTGCATTTCATCGTAATGTTTTACTTTCAATGGATTTTTCGCTCTGGGTAATGGCGTTTTGCTCTAGCTGGACTACGGTCAAATAGCGAAATCGTTTTATGTTCATAGCTGCCTGATTGCGAAGTTTTCTCGTTGAAATAGAACGAGTCTTCGAGCAGCAGGAAAGGGAGAGCCGTCATGAACAGCCGTGTCATCCTCGGTCTTGCCGGATTGTCTCTGGTGGGTGCAGTCATTGCCGGGTATTGGGGTTTCACACTGACCCGCCAACCCGTCGCCGCACCCGTTGCGCAAACCGGGAGCGTTACGCCCGCTACCAGCGTTCAACCACTCGTGCCCCTCGAAGAAGACCCCACCCGCAAACCGGTCGTGGTGCTGCAGCGGGACGTCGCGCCGTATATGCCAATCACCGCCGCCGACGTGGCCCTGGAAAAACTCCTCACGGTCCCGGCGGGCAGCCTGACTCGCCTCGATCAAGCCATCGGCCGCGCACCATGGCGCGCCCTCAGCGCCGGTAGCTGGCTCAGCGACGAAAGCTTCGAGGCCGGCAGCAAACTGGCGCGGATGATTCGCCCCGACGAGCGCGCCCTGGCCGTCGCCGTGGATGAAGTGATCAATGCCGGCGGGCAACTGACACCGGGCGACTACGTCGATGTGCTGCTGTTTTTGCGCCTGGACACCAACAACCCGCAGCCCTCGGCGCAACTCGTGGTGCCAGCCTTGCGTGTGCTGGGGGTGGGCCAACAGATGGGTTTGACCAATGACGGTCAACCCGCCAGCCCGACGCACAACAGCGATGAAAAAACCCGCCAGGAACAGCGCGCCAGCGCCCGCACCGTGCTGCTCGCGGTGCCCGAACAACTCATGAGTCGTCTGATGCTCGCCGCGCAGGCCGGGGTATTGCGCCTGGCCGTGCGCAGCGCCGAAGAAAAACGCTTGTCGCGCTACTGGGCCGGAGAGAGCGAATCACCGGCCAATATCGCCAACGCCAATCGCGAACTGGTGCAGTTCAACCAACTGGCCATGACAGCACCGCCCAAACCGATCGCCAGCCGTGGCGCAGCCGCCCCCCGCAAGGCCGGTGTGGAAGTTATTCGCGGCAATGAAATCACTCAACAAACTCCCTGAATCGAGCAAGGACGCACTTTAATGCGCAGACGTTTTACGCCGTTGTTCAGCGGCTTGATCTGGGCCACCTTGCTGGGCAGCCTGCCGGCCTCGGCCGCATTGGCTGCCAGCAGTCATTGCACGGCACTGGGCTCGTTGCCGGCGGTGCTGGAAGTTGGCGAAGGCCAGCAACAGGAACTGCAATCGCCGGTCGCCATCACCCGGATCGCCGTAGGCGACCCGAAAATCGCCGATGTGCGGGTCAATGGCAATCAGGCTTTTCTGCTGACCGGCGTGGCTTCCGGCGCCACCAGCCTGATGGTCTGGACGGCCTGCTCCAAGGATCCGCGTCAAAGCATGGTGTTCGTTCAAGGCCGTGCGACCGCCGCCATGACCAGCGCCGCGCGGATGCCATCGGACGACCCGCTGTTGCCTTCGCAAGTGCAGACCGATATCCGCTTCGTCGAAGTCAGCCGCACCAAGCTCAAGGAAGCCGGGACGTCGATCTACGGCAAGGGCTCGAACAACTTCCTGTTCGGTGCGCCCGGTACGGTGCCCAACACCGGCGTCACCCCGGGAGTGGTGCCGCTGTTCAACATCGACCCGCGTATCGCCGCGCCGAGCATTCCCTTGGCCAACGACATGTTCAACATCGTCTGGGGCGGCGGCAGCAGCAAGTTTCTTGGCATCGTCAACGCCCTGGAAGGCAGCGGCTTCGCTTACACCCTGGCGCGGCCAAGCCTGGTGGCGCTCAGCGGGCAGAGCGCAAGCTTCCTGGCCGGTGGTGAAATACCGATCCCGGTACCCAGCGCCAACAGCAACAGTTACTCAATCGAATACAAGGAGTTCGGGATTCGCCTGACACTGACCCCTACCGTGGTCAGCAATGACCGGATCTCCCTGAAGGTCGCCCCCGAAGTCAGTGAGCTCGATTACAACAATGGCGTGACCATCGGCGGCACCACCGTCCCGGCCTTCACCATCCGCCGCACCGACACCAGCATCTCGCTGGCCGACGGCGAGAGCTTCGTGATCAGCGGTTTGATCAGCACGCAAAACGCGTCGCAAGTCAGCAAGTTTCCGGGACTGGGCGACATCCCGATTCTTGGCGCGTTTTTCCGCAACTCCTCGATCAACCGCGAAGAACGCGAGCTGCTGATGATCGTCACGCCGCACCTGGTTCAACCGCTGGCCGCCAATGCGCCATTGCCGTCATTGCCCGGTGAAAAACTGCGCAATTACGACCCGAACTGGTATCGCCTGTACTTCCTCGAAAACGGCAACTTCGATAAACGCAGCGGGTTATCGCAATGAGCCAGAACCTCAGTCAGACCTTTCTTGCAATCACGCGCAACAGCACCGATCTGGAGTGGCTGCAGGGCGCCCTCGCCCCGTTGGGCCAGGTCGTCAGTGCCGGTGCCGGAAGCCTCGACGAACTGCTGGCGCTGGTGGACGTGACATTCGCCAACCTGGTGTTCGTCGGCCTCGACCGTGAACACGTGGTCGCGCAGTGCGCATTGATCGAAGGCGCGCTGGAAGCCAAACCGATGCTGGCCATCGTTGCGCTCGGCGACGGCATGGACAACCAACTGGTCCTCAACGCCATGCGCGCCGGCGCCCGGGATTTTGTCGCCTATGGTTCGCGCTCCAGTGAAGTCGCCGGGCTGGTCAGGCGCCTGAGCAAGCGCCTGCCCGCCGTGGCGCCGAGCAATCACCTGGGCGGCCTGACCGTGTTGTACGGCGTGCAGAGCAATGCCGACGGTGCGCTGCTGGCCAACCATATGGCGCAAGTGGTGCAGAAGAGCGGCCAGCAAACGCTGCTGCTCGACCTTGGACTGCCTCGCGGCGACAGCCTGGCCTTGCTCGGCCTGGAAAGTTCGTTTCATTTCGGTGATGCCTTGCGCCATGTCCGCCGCCTCGATGCGACGCTGATCGACAGCGCCTTCACCCGCTGCGAAGTCGGGCTGAGTATGCTCGCCTATGCCAGCAACGATGAACCGCTGGAACACACCAGCGCCGCCGAGTTGTACATGCTGCTCAGCGCCCTGCGCCAACACTTCCAGCACATTGTGGTGAACCTCACCGGCCAGCCCGACAGTGAAGCCCTGCGCACCTTCGTCAGCCACTGCGACAAGCTGTTGTGGTACACCGACCAGAACGTGCTCGACTGCCGCCGCAACCTGGCGGTGCTCAACCTGTGGCGTGAAAAAGGCATGAAGCTCGATCACGCCAAGTTGCTGGTCGATCGATACTTGCGCACCGTGGCGCCGGATTCACAAGCCCTGGGCAAAAGCTTCGGCATGGAAATCATCGCCACCCTCGCCTACAGCCCGGAGGTGCGCCTGAACGCCAAGAACCAGGGCGTGACCCTGTTCGAACTGGCGCCGCGAGAAGTCCTCACCCAAAGCCTGCGCGTCCTCGGTGAGCGCTTGGCCAAACGCTCCGAAAGCCTGGCCAAACCCAAGTCCTGGTTCAGTCGCTTGAGAGGTGCGCAATGAACGCAGAAAAACTGTTCGGCGCCAGCCCGCGCGCGGTGACCGGCAATACCGATCACGAAGGCCTGAAACTGGTGCTGCACCGCTACATCATCGATGCCATCGAAGAGTCGGGCAAAAACCTGCTGGAAGGCTCGCGGCAAGTGCTGTCGCAGTTCGTCATCGACAAAGTCGCCGAGTATATCGCGCGCCTGCACCTGGCGATTTCCCGTTACGAGATGGAGCGTCTGGCCGAAGAAATCGTCGACGAGCTCACCGGTTTCGGTCCGCTGGAAGTGCTGCTGCGCGATTCGGCGGTGACCGAAATTCTGGTCAACGGCCCCCACCGGGTGTTCATCGAGCGTGACGGCGTGCTGCACCAGAGCGACTTGCGTTTCATCGATGCACACCACGTCGAGCGTGTCATCCAGCGCATTCTTGCGCCGCTGGGCCGCAGGCTCGATGAGTCTTCGCCGATGGTCGATGCGCGCCTGCCGGACGGCAGCCGGGTCAATGCGATCATTCCCCCGATTGCGCTGGACGGTCCTTGCCTGTCGATTCGAAAATTCCGCCAGGACATGCTCAAGAGCACCGACCTGATGGCCATGCAAACCATCGATCAGTCGATTTACGAGTTCCTCCAGGAAGCCGTGGGCAAGCGCTGCAATATTTTGATCAGCGGCGGCACCGGCACCGGCAAGACCACGCTGCTGAACATTCTCAGCCAGTTGATCAACCCTCATGAACGCCTGGTCACCATTGAAGACGTCGCCGAACTGCAACTGGGCCACCCGCACGTGGTGCGTCTGGAAACCCGTCCGCCGAATGCCGAAGGCCATGGCGAGGTGAAGGCCAGCGACCTGATCCGTAACGCCCTGCGGATGCGCCCGGACCGGATCATCCTCGGCGAGATCCGCGGTGTCGAAGTGGTCGATGTGCTGACCGCGATGAACACCGGCCACGACGGCTCGATGAGTACCGTACACGCCAACAATGCCCAGGACGCCTTGCTGCGCCTGGAAACCCTGGTCGGCCTGACGGGGCGCAGCATCGCCGAACGGACCTTGCGCCAGATGATCTGCGCGGCGCTCGACGTGGTGATTCAGTTGACACGCATGCCCGATGGCCGGCGCTGCGTCAGCGAAGTGGTGGAGGTGATCGGCATCCGCGAAGACGTATACGTGACCAACACGCTGTTCCGCCTCGACCGACGCAACGGCTTCGGTTTTCTGCGCGAGGCGATCAACCCTGCCGGTGACAAACTGCGTCGCGAGTCGGCGTTTTCTCCCACGGCGTACTGAAGGCCACGGCATGCTCAAACCGCTGCTGCTCATCCTCGTTTGCCTGCTCTTGCTCGGCCTGTCGGCGCGCCTCCTTTATCGCGGCTTGCGTCAGCCCGGCACCCAGCGCGTGCTGGAACGCTTGAGCCAGGGGCAACCGGAACGGGTTGTGCAGAAAACCTCATGGACGGCGCTGGAGCGGGCCTTTTTGCGCGCCGGCCTGGGACGGCCGACTGAGCGGATTGGGCAGTGGCTGGCGCTGTGGGGGCTGCTGGCTTTAATCGGTGGAGTGGCGGGCGGCTGGGGCGGTTTGCTGCTGGCGTCGTTGCTGCCACCCCTGCTGCTGAGGGTGTTTATTCAATGGCGTTATCAACGCCGACTCAAGCGCATGATCGAACAGCTGCCGTCACTGCTCGATCACACGGTACGCAGCCTGAAATCCGGACGCACCCTCGCCGACGCCGTGCTGGGTGCGATCAATGCCGCCGAGGATCCGCTGAAAAATGCCTTGGGCCGGGTGCAGCGCAACGTGCAGTTGGGCGTCAGCCTGCCCGACGCCACCTCGGACTTCGCCGAGCTCTACGACAAAGATGAACTGCGTCTGTTCGCCCTCGGGCTGAAGGTCAACCATCGCTACGGCGGCAATGCCAGCGAGCTGCTGGAGAACCTGATCAAGATGATCCGCGAACGCGAGCAGGCGGCGCGCCAACTGAGCGCCATGACCGGCGAAACCCGCGTCACGGCGGTGGTTCTGGCGGCGATGCCAGTGGCCCTCGCCGGTTATTTCCTGATCTCCAATCCCACGTACCTGCTGGCCATGTGGAACGACGGCTCGGGGCAAACGATGCTGATCGCCGCGCTGGGCTTTCAGGTGTTCGGCTGTGTGGCGCTGTGGCGGATGTTGCGAAGCCTATGAACCCGTCAATGCTGCTGAGCTCGCTGCTGTTTCTGCTGGCATCGCTGATGCTGTTCAGTGTCGTGCTGGAGCTGCGTCGGCGTGCTCGCCAGGTGGTGCAAAGGCTGGATGGCAAGGCTCCGGTCGACAACCGCCTCAGCCAATGGCTGCATGCGCTGGGCAGCAGCCGCGTCGGCCAGCAATCGGTCAGGCTCGATAACGAAACCCAAACGCTGCTCAATGCTCTCGGCTGGCGTACCGCACGCAAACGCGCGATCTTCGCCGCGTGCCAGGTGGGTGTTCCGGTGCTGGCACTGGCCCTGAGTGCGCTGATCCAGGGGCTGTTCTTCCCGCAAGTGGCCAACCAGTGGATCGTCCCGGCGTTCGCCCTCGGCATCGGTTATCTGTTGCCCAAACGCCTGCTCGCCGCCGCCGCCCACCATCGGCAGAAAAAACTGGCGATCGAGATTTCCACCTTTATTCCGCTGCTGCGCATTCTGTTTGAGTCGGGCATGGCCGTGGAGCAATCGCTGCGTGTCCTGAGCAGCGAAGGCAAGCAACTGCTACCGATCCTGACCCATGAATTGCGCCTGGTATTGACCCGCGTCGACTCGGGCCTGGAACTGGCCGAAGAACTGAACAAGGCCTCGCGCCTGCTCGCGGTGGATGAGTTCACCGACACCTGCGTGATCCTGCAACAGCTGATTCATCAGGGTGGCGGCGCGATGAAATCGCTGCTGGCGCTCAAGCAGCTGCTCGATGACCGGCGCCTGACACGTCTGCAGGAATACATTTCCAAGATGTCCGCCAAAATGTCCGTCGTGATGATGTTGTTCCTCTTCCCGGCGTTATTGATCGTCCTGGCCGGCCCGGGGCTCACCGCCCTGGCCCGGGCTTTTGCTTCGTAGAGGGATCGTGATGAAAGCAATGATTGCCGGTTTGAGTCTGCTGTTGCTCAGCGGTTGCGCAAGCACCGGTCAAACACCCTGGAGCGCGCTGACCGATTCCGCCAGTTGCGGCAAGCTGAGCTCCGATCAACAGCTGTCGCTGAACCTGGCCGATGACATGGCCAAGGACGGCAAACTGCACGCCAGCCTGGCCAACCTGCAAAGCCTGCCGGACAACCTCGCCGACGTGCGCCTGCGCAAAGCCAAGGTCTACCGATTGCTCGGCCGCAGCGAAGCCGAGCCACTGTACCGCAGCCTGCTCGGCAGCTGCCTGGCCGCCGAAGCCGAACACGGCCTGGGCCAACTCGCCGCCGCCCGGGGCGACAACGGCTTGGCGCAGGCGCACTTGCAACGAGCCTCGCGACTGGCCCCCACCGACGAAAAAATCCGCAATGACCTGGGCGTGGTGTACCTCAACCAGCTGCGGGTGGAAGACGCCCGATTCGAATTCCTCACCGCCATGGAGCTCAGGCAAGCCGACACCCTGGCCGCGCAAAATCTGGTGACGCTGCTGATTTACCAGGATGACTGGAGTCGCGCCGCCGAACTGGTCAGCCGCCTCGGCCTGAGTCCGGCCCAGGTCACCGAAGCCCAGGCCCGTGCGGAAAAACTCAAGACCCCAGCCAAACCCGCCTCGACCGCCGCCGCGCAAGTCGCTGCTGTCACCCCTGCGACCCTTCAATAAGGAGATTCAAGGATGAAACCCGCCACCCTCTGCTGCCTCGGTCTCCTGGCCTTGCCCCTCACCACCCACGCCATCGACCCCGGCCCCGCCTCACCGCAACAACAGGAAACCGAAGGCTGGCTGCAACTGCAAAGCAGCAACGCGGCCGCCTCGCAAAAAAAACAGACTGCCACCGCGACTGAGCGGGAACTGAGCATGCAACGCTGGCTCAAGAGCTATCAGCATGAGATTCCGGAGTTTTTTGATCAGGATGCCGGGGGGGCGGTGGACAGTGGGTCGGGGCAATAGACCGGGATGGCGGTGCCAGGCAGGCCGCCATCGCCGGCAAGCCGGCTCCTACAGTTGATCAGTGTACAAACAAGAAATCAGTGCGCCGTAACCCTTTGCCGCATCCCCGAATTACTGGGCGACAACGCCAAAGCCAGCTGCGTCCGATTATGCATATGCGTCAACCGCAAAACCTGAGACACATATAACTTCACCGTGTTCTCGGTAATCCCCAGCTCACAGGCAATCTGATAGTTGGTCTGCCCCTTGCCCACCAGCCGCGCCACATCCAGCTGGCGAGGCGACAGCTGATTGAAAATCGCCGGGATCTCCACCTGATCGGCCTCACTGACCGCGCCATCTTCCGAATCCACGGTGCCCGACACAAACGGAGCACGCCGAACCCGGTCGAGGTCCTGATACAGGTCATCGATCGATTCAGACAGATACTGCAACTTCTGATTCAGATGCCCCAGTTGCAACGTCTTGTGCCGCTCCTGCAAGGCCACTTCCTGACGCCGCAAGCCTTCGAGCAATTCATCCAGGTCAATCGGCTTCTGGTAGTAATCGGCAATCCCGGCGCGCAGCGCCTTGATCACATCCTGCTTGTCCGCACGCCCGGTGAGCATGATTGCTTCGAACGCACGGTGCTTGCCGGACAGGCGTTGCAGTTCCTGAACCAGTTGAATCCCGTCCAGGCCAGGCATGTGCAAATCGCAAAGCACCAATCCGATATCGGTGTCTTCATTGAAACGTTCGATGGCTTGATGGCTGGATTCACAAGGCACACAACGGTAACCGCTGTCCTCGAGAAACTCGCAGAGTTCCTCAACGATCAATGATTCATCGTCGACCACAAGGATTTTTACTGCCGAGGTACGCTTGTTCACGTGCAACTCCCTGCATGGTCAAAGGCTGACCGTTCCTGTACCCACAGCCGCTGGCTGTACAACGTGTTGTTGTATGAAAGTAGTCGTATTTTTTGACTCTGTACAAAACCGCACGACTAGCGGAGCCAGGCAAATGTGAGCAACAACCCTATCAACAGGAAGGGCGCGAAGGGTTGTTTTTTTGACATTCCGGGTTGCAGATAAAGCAGACGATCTCTAAGCCCTTGACCGATATAAAGCCAGACTCTTGGCGCCAGCAGCAGCCAACACACACTGGCCAAGCCTGCGCCGATAAATACGCCCAATACATGCCGACCGTCGGTCGCGAGCCCCAACGCAATCATGAGTTTCACATCGCCGCCACCGAGCCTTCGCAGCGCGTAACCGGGTAACGTGAATGCCAGCGCGAGCAACGCCGCCCAGCCGCCCTGCTCCGCGGGGGCGCCCAGCCAGGTGCTGCCGCTCCACAGCAGATACGCCAATGCGAATGCCCCTGCGCCCACGGTCAAACCATTGGCGATGTGCCGTTGTCGTGCATCCTGCGCTGCGCATAGCGTCAGCCAGATCAGTAAGACAATGCTCTGCATCCGGTAAAAAACGTCCGTTTTGGCTGAATGATTCTATGCTGACATTACCTCGTGATGGTCAGGGTAGACGCACTCATGAAAACCAGCCTCCCCCGCAAACAAAAAGGCGCCGCCGCGATTGAATTTGCCTTGGTGTTCGTCATCTTTTTCGCGGTGTTCTACGGAATTGTCACGTACAGCCTGCCGCTGTTGCTGATGCAGTCGTTCAACCAGTCGACCGCCGAAGCCATACGCCGCAGCGTGGCGCTGGACCCGAACACGCCGGGTTATGAAGCGGCACTCAAAACCGTCGTCAAAGAGGAACTGACCCGGCAACTGGCGTGGATTCCGGCCGGGCTGAACTTCAATGTCGACACTGATGCCACCACCACCTACACGGCCGGTGTGCTGAAGGTCAGCATCAATTACCCCACCAACAAACTCAGTGCGGTCATCCCGTTCCTGACGTTGCCCGGGATCGGCAAGGTGCCTGATTTGCCTGCGACGCTCACCGCCAGTTCGAGCCTGCAGTTTTGAGTGCCGGCGACAAACTCTTCGGGCGTCTGCTCAATCGCCATCCGCCAGTGCCTCAGCCACTCCCGGAGCCGCCGAGCGTGCACGGCATCGGCCTGCAGATGCATCTGGATGCCGAAGGACGCGTATTGCATCTGACCGGCCCGTTACGGCATTCGCTGGCGCAGCAGACGCCCACCGCGCGCGCGCCGCACCTGCTCGATTTTCTCCTGCCCCATTGCAGCCTGGTGGTCGAGGGCGTGCCCGCTGATTGGCAGGGGCAGAATCTGGATCTGGATTTTTACAGCCTCAGCGGCCAGCCGTTGCACCTGCGCGGCTGGATTCAGCCCCAGGCCGATGCCTGGCTCCTGCAGTTGCTGGACATCGGTGACCTGCTGGTTGACCGCCGCCAATCGCGTCTGCGTGAGCAATGCCAGTTGCTCGCGGTGCACATCGGCGAGCAATTGCGCCTGTGCAGCCTGTCGCGTTTACCCGATGTACTGACCGATCAACTGCAAAGCCTGGCCCAGCGTTTTCACATCCCGTGTATCGCCCTGGCGTTGCTCGATGAAGAGGAACAGGGCTGGCAGATCCATCAGCACTATGCAGGGTTCGATGCGCCCCGCCTGTGGCAAAACGCTCAGCGCCTGGGCACCGGCCTCGATAGCCTGAACGGCTCCGCGCCTCAAGCGCTGAACCCGATCGAACACCCTCGCCTGCAAAGCATCTTTGGCAATGCCGAGGGTTTCGCCGTGCCTTATCACGATGCCCAAGGCGTGGTCGCCTGGCTATTGTGCGGCTGCTACACGGTGCAACAACGAGCGCCGGACGTCGGCGAGCGCGACTGGTTGCAGTTCGCCGCAGCCCTCGCCAGCCCGCTGCTGGAGCGCCTGCGCGAGCACCGCCATCATCTGCAACTGGAGCGTCTGGAATCGCTGCAAGCCCTGCTCGGCACGGGTTGGTGGGAGATGTTCAGCGACACCGCTCAGGTGCAACTGGCACCTTCCCTGGCCAGCGCCCTGAATCTTGTCGATACCCGCTTGCCGTTGCACGACTGGCTTGACCAAGTGCATCCCGCCGACCGCGAAGAATTGCGCAGTCGCCTGCAAGCGTTGCAGGACGAAAGCCTCCCTCTGTTGCTGTGCGTGCGCCTGTATCGCCCCGATGCAGCAGCCACCCCGGTCTGGTATCGCCTGCAAGGCCAGGCGCTGGGTGTCGGCAAACATCGTCGCCTCGTAGGGTTCATGCTCGACATCAGCGATATCAAGAACCAGGAGCAACAAGCAGCCACCGCTCATGCGCGGCTGGACAATCTGATCGCCAGTTCCCCGGCCGTGATTTACGTGCAGCAGTATGTCGAGGGCGCGCTGCAACCGACCTTCTACAGTGACAGTCTGCTGCCGCTGCTCGGCTGGGCGCTCGCCGATTGTGCCGGTGCCGCGCTGGTGGACAAGGTGCATCCCGAAGACCGAGACCGCTATTTCGAACGTAGCCGTTTGCTGCTGCGCGAAGGGTCGGTGCGCGTCCGCTATCGGTTGCGCGACCATCGTGGTGATTACCACTGGATCCTCGACGAAGCCAAGCTGCTGCGTGATGACCTGGGCCTGCCGGTGGAGGCCGTCGGCTTGTGGCTGGACGTCACCGAAGTCACCCTGGCCACCGAGCAAATCAAGCAGAGTGAAGAGCGCTACCGGATTCTGGTGGAAGACTCTCCGGCGATGATCTGCCGCTACCGGCCGGACCTGACGCTGACCTTCGGCAACCGGCCACTGGCGACCTATCTGGAGTGTGCGCCCGAGCAATTGCCGGGGGTTAATCTCGGTAGCTGGATGTCCGCGCAACAGCGTGAGTCCTTCCTCCAGCGCCTCAGCCAACTGAGCCCGGAGTTCCCGGTCAGCACCGCGGAAATCAATCTGCAACTGCCGGGCCGGGAGCACGCCTGGTGGGTCTGGTCCGATCGCGGGGTGTTCGACGCGCACGGCCAGTTGCTCGAAGTGCAGGCCGTGGGCCGCGACAACACCGAAGTGCGCCGCGCCCAACAGCAACTCACGCAAAGCGCGAAAATGGCCACGCTGGGCGAAATGGCCACGGGCCTGGCCCATGAAATCAACCAGCCGCTGAACGTGATGCGCATGGCCATCGTCAATGTGCTCAAGCGCCTGAGCAACGGCGACGTGCAGGTCGACTACCTGACTGACAAGCTCAACCGCATCGACACGCAAGTGCAACGCGCCGCGCGCGTGGTCGACCACATGCGCGTGTTCGGCCGTCGCTCGGAGATCGAACAACACCCGTTCAACCCGGCCCAGGCCATCGAAGGCACGCTGTCACTGCTGGCCGAGGGCATGCGCGGCAAAGGCGTCGATCTGCGCATCAGCGAAACCGCGTTTGAAGTGCAGGTACGCGGTTATGTCGATCAGCTCGAACAAGTGCTGATCAACCTGATGGTCAACGCGCGGGATGCATTGCTCGGCAAACGCGAAAGCCATCCTGAATTCAAACCATGGATTGCGGTGTACGCCGAGCGGCACGAGCAGTCGGTGCGACTGTGGGTCGAGGACAATGGCGGCGGCATTGACGAGCGTTTGCTGGAAAGGATTTTCGAACCGTTCTTCACCACCAAACCGGTGGGCGTCGGCACCGGCCTGGGGTTATCGGTGAGTTACGGCATTGTCGAGAACATGGGCGGCAAACTCAGCGTCAGGAATTCCACCGAGGGCGCGCGGTTCTGCATCGAACTGCCGGTTGTGCCGGCGGATCAGATTACCAGGTAGGCTTTGCCTTTCTCGCCGCAGGTCAGGTTGAAGCCGACGTCGACCTTGTTGACGTCGATGCCCAGGTTCACCAGCAAGCTGTCGACAATCGGGTCGACCAGCGGCGCGAGCAAACCGCTGATGGCCGAAGCCAATAGACCAATAACATCAGAGAGCGCCGACGACAATGTGCCGAGCAGAGCACCCAGCAGACTGCCGAAATTCGGCTTATGTTCAATCAAATCGACGCCCCCCAAAGTGCTTTTCAAGCTGCCCACCACTCCAGAGATTGTCACGGAGTGAGTAGGGATCGGTGACACGTTGATCTCATGGGGGTTGATAAAGGTGTAATTGGCCTCAGTTTTTCCGGCAATCGGACTATCGATCATAATTTCGCTTCCACCACCGCCGAAGGGTATTCTCGGATCGCAGTCAGATAGGCTTCTGCAATTTTGTGTACCGATATCGACCAAGGCCAAAGGTGACAGGCTTGTCGCCGAGGAAGATGAGAGCCAGATCGCGTCGTTGATCTGTCCGACTTTGACTTGCAGGGTCGAAATCTCAGTGGTGGCAGTCAGACTTTTGCTTGTCGGGGTGGCGCAGGAATAGTCGGTGACATAACTAGTGCCTTTGCCGACCTCCAGTCCGAGATCGAGGCTCAAGCCATTGGGTAGTAGTTGCAAGTCTGTCTGAGTGCAGTCGCCGAAAATACAGCCAGGTGCCAGCAACGTGTTAATCAGAGCCACAATCGGCTTCAATATCAAGTTGATTGCCTTCATAACGTCATCGATCAATGACAAATCAACCGCTACCAAAACACGAATCTGTGCCGTACTCACATAAATCCTGTTCACCCCCAGCGGCGCGACTTTCGCTAGCGCCGGGTCACCCACCGCAGAGAACTGCGGCGGCTGAATGACTTTTATGTAGGTCGTCACGCCTGCCAGGCCCAACAAGTTCACCGGTAACACGGCGTTCACCGCACTGTTCTTATTGGCCAGTTGAACGAAACCCTGAATCAACTGAAACAGCTGTACCGTGGCATCCAGTCCCGCCTCTTGCGTACCGGTTTGCAGCGTCAGTAAATCACCCAGTTTGATCGGCGAAGCGCCGGTGGCCGCCACTTGCAGGTTGGTCAGGGCGGTCTTGACCTCAGCCGAGGCCCCGTTGAGGTTCACCACGTTGGCGGCTGCCTTGATGAACTTGGTGACGGAACCTTGCGTGTTCAGCAGCGCCGTGTAGTTTCCCGCCGACACGCCCAGTTCGATGGCGAGCTGGTCCATGAATTTCAGCAGGTTGATATCGGTCTTGACCAAGCCGTCCCAGCCGCCAACGGTCAGGTTGACGTTGCCTCCCAATAGCGTCGAGAAGAGCGGGTTCAACAGGTTTGATCGTGCACTGTCGACGCTCAACAGGGTACTGCGAATACTCAGTTGCGCCAGGGTGATCTTCGGTTCGGCGGCGACAGCGGTGGCATCGAGTCGGGTCGTGAGGCTGACCGGTGCACCGGAGAGCAGCGCCCCAATACCGGCCGCAATACTGGTGGTGACGGGGCGGCTGACGATGACCTGGACCGCAGCGGTTTTAGTGGCGTCGACGACAAACGCGCGAAGATTTTCTGCACCGGTTTGCAAGGTGCCGCAACTGACGATCAGCGTATTGTCCGCGCTCACGGTAAAACCGTTGCGGGTCGCGCTTTGGGTGGCGTAGGTGGTCGCACTTTGCCCGGACTTGCAGTTGCCATCGCGGCTCACGGCTTCGAGTGCTGCAGTGTCCGCCACCCGTTGCAGCTTTCGCTGCTCCATGTACAGCCTGCCGGTATCGATCACCAGCAGCGTGAACCCCAGCGCCAGCGCCAGGGTGCCGGCCGCCATCAAACCGATTGCCCCCCGTTGCCGGGCCGGGCCGCGAAACTGCATGCGGGGAGACATGGCGCACTCCTTTGCCGGCGCGTTGCCGAGCGCAACCTCCATTGGTCAAAACAGTGTAGACAAGGGTTGGCGAGACTGCTGGCAACTCGCCATTTCTGCGACCGAAAAACAACTGCAGGAGCGAGCCTGCTCGCTCCTGCAAGGTTTGCCTGGTGTTTTTACCTGGGTGGATAGTTGGCCAGGATCCGGGTGACGGTTTCGCGAATCGCATTGCTGCGATCCGTTGGATTCGGCGTGCGGCTGAGCATCTGTTCGTCACTGCCGCGCCACACCAGTTTGCCGTCCTTGCCATCGAGCAGGTCGATCTGAAGGGTCGCCACCTTGTAGTTAACCAGACGGGTTTCGTTGTACATCGGCGCGCCCCAGTAGCCGTTCCACGGGTTACCCCAACCGCCGCCGTAGTTGGTGGTCACCTGTTGCTGACGCTCTTCGACAATCAGGTAGGTCTGCACACTCAAGTCACCCTTGGCGCCGGCGGCAGCCTGGCGCAACCCGCGCTGATCCAGCTGTTCGCTGACCGACTGGCGAATGCGTTGCTCAGTCAGGTCGCTTTTGATGCGTGGATCATCGGGGCGGTATTGCAAGACGGGGTCTTTCCAGCTCCAACTGCGATAGGCCGCAAAATCGCGGCTGGCGTCGAAGTCATGATTGACCTGGTTGGCGGCGCAGGCACTGAGCAATGCGATCACTGCCAGTAAAGCGAAACGGCGGAACATGATGATTCTCCGATTGAAGACATGATCCTGCGAAAGGCTTCTTATCGACAGAAGCTAACTGGGAGGATACGCCGACATGGCCTTTTCTACAGCTTCCCGTATGGCATCCACTTGCTGGCTCTGGGTGCCCCGGTTGCTGGTTTCAGCGCTGGAACTCCACACCGGTTGACCGCTTTGCGCATCGAACAGATCGACACGCACCACCACGACCTGTTCCTGATAGGTGCGGATGATCGGGACTGTGGCATAGGCGCCGCCGTAGCCATTGTTGTAGCGGTTGTAACCGCCATAACCGCCGTAATAGCCACCGTTGTAGTAATCGTCGCGAACCTGACGCAAACGGGTTTCCATGCGCAAATCGGCGCTGACGAACAGGTCCGCCGCCCGATTGTCATGCAACGGGCGCAAGCCACGCTGATCCAGCGCGCTGCTGACGGCTTCGGCGACCTGGGCCGAATCTGCCCACGCGGTGCCCGGCGGCATTTGCCCGTTGAGCCAGGCCCAACTGCGATAGCGCCCGTAGTCACGCGGCGGTGCCGGATAAGCGCTGCGGTCAAAGGTGTTGGCCGCTTGCGGTGGCGCCGGCGGGATGGGTTTGGAGGACGCCACATACGGGTTGCTGCCCTGACAGGCAGCCAACCCCAGACACAACAGCAGTAACCCTGAACGAGTTTTCATTTCGCGCTCCGATCAGACCGGCCGGCAGATCCAGTGCAAGTAACGCCCAAGCCCGGCAAAGCTTGGGTGGCGACGGTGGGCCAGCTCCATTTCCAGCAAGTCCACCAATTCGGCGCGGGCCTGGAACTCCACCGGCATGTAATCGTGAAAAACCCGCACGCCACTCTGGGTTTCGACCCGCCACAGACCTTCAAGTTGCGCCGCCAATTCCCGTGGATCAAGGGGTTGTTGCGGGGTCAGACTCTGCTTCTCGCCGGCCATGTCGTTCTTGCGCATCTTACGGAAATGGCCCTTGAGCAAATTGCGATAAATCAACGCATCGCGGTTGTAGAACGCCAGGGAGAGCCAGCCATCGGCCTTGGTCAGTTGATGCAGCACCGGCAGGATCGCGTGGGGTTCGGCCAGCCACTCCAGCACGGCGTGGCACAGCACAAGGTCGTAAGGTTCGGAGAGTTGGCCCAACAGGTCCTGCCACGGCGCCTGAATGAATGTTGCGCTTTGCCCGGCTTCGGCGAAGCGCTGGCGGGCGCCGTCGAGCATCGGTTCGGCGGGCTCGGCCAGCGTCACCTCATGCCCGCGCTCGGCCAGCCACAACGACATGTGGCCCAGGCCGGCGCCGATATCCAGCACTCGCAGCGGCCGGTCCGGCAGGGCTTCGGCCAGGTCGGCCTGGAGCACCGCCAGACGAATTGCACCTTTGGCACCGCCGTAGATTTTTTCTGCGAAACGGGTCGCCAGTTGATCGAAATGACGGTCGCTCATCAGCTGAATCTCCGCTCGCTGTCGGCCAGTTTGCTGCGCACCACGTCATTCATGTCCAGCCCCAACTCCCCGCACAACAATAATAGGTAGAGCACGATGTCACCGATTTCCTGGCCGGCATGGGCCAGTTTGTCCGCCGGCAACTGCCGCGACTGGTCTTCGGTCAGCCACTGGAAAATCTCTACCAGCTCGGCCATTTCGACACTGGCGGCCATGGCCAGGTTTTTCGGGCTGTGAAATGGCTGCCAGTCATTGCGGTCACGGATGGCGTGCAGGCGTTCGGTCAGTTCAACAAGGTTCATCGGGCTCTCCTGAAGGCGTATAGCTTCGGGGGGATCACAGGTGAAGGCAAGTGACAAAGATCGGGCGGCAGGCTCGCGCCCACAGGTCATGCACAACATTCTATGCTTGTGGGGAACTCGCCACCGCGATCCATGGCCCAACGCTCGAACTTATCAGGACGATCATTCCATGCAGGTAGAAGGTTTTTTCGAATGGCTCGGTCAGGCCCTCGGCTCAGTCATCCGTTTTATCGTTGACGCCCTCAGTGGCCTGTTCCAGCTGGTGAGCCGTGCCAGCAGCAATTTTGTCGAAGGTTTGTCCCGGGCGCTGGGCATGGACACCTCGATCGTCAGCATCGTTATCTTGATCCTGGGGCTGGTGCTGCTGTGGTCGGCGATCCGTGCGTTCATGAATGCGTCGATCATCATGGGGATCATCTGGTTGATGCTGGGGTTGTGGTTGCTCAGCTGGATCATGCACTGACTCGCCTCGATCCCCTGTGGGAGCGAGCCTGCTCGCGATAGCGTCCGAACAGTCGATATCAATTTCGCCTGACACACCATCGCGAGCATGCTCGCTCCTGCAATCGAACGCGGCAGAGGGTAAATGTGTCGCTACAATGCCCGCTCCCCAAGGAGCCTGCATGTCCAAGCTGATTGCCGACTGGCGCGACCGTCCTACCCATCGTCGGGTCTGGGCGCTGGCCGCGCCGATGATTCTCTCGAATATTTCCGTACCGCTGGTGGCGCTGGTCGACAGCACCGTCATCGGTCACTTGCCCCATGCCCATCAGCTCGGTGCCGTCGCGGTCGGCGCCAGTCTGTACACCTTCCTGGCCTGGGCCATGGGCTTTCTGCGCATGGGTTCCACCGGGTTTGCCGCCCAGGCTGCCGGGCGTGGGGATGGTGCGGCACTGCGGCAGATTTTATTGCAGGGCCTGTTGCTGGCCATGGGGCTGGCGTTGGTGCTGGGCGCCGTGGGCGTGCCGTTGAGTGGGGTCGCGCTGCATTTCATGCAGCCGTCGGCGGAACTGGATCAGATGACCCGCGAGTTTTTCCATACGCGGTTGTTCGGGCTGCCCGCAGCGCTGGCCAGTTATGCGCTGGTCGGCTGGTTCCTCGGCACGCAAAACGCTCGCGCGCCGCTGGCGATTCTCCTGAGCACCAACCTGGTCAACATCGCCCTGAACCTGTGGTTTGTGCTGGGCCTGGAATGGGGCGTGGTCGGCGCCGCCCGGGCTTCGGTGATCGCCGAATGGACCGGCGCGCTGATCGGCCTGTTGATGACCCGTCAGGCGTTGCGCGCCTACCCCGGCCATATCGTCTGGGCAGCCTTGGGCTGGTGGCAGAGCTGGCGCCCTTTGCTGGCGGTCAACCGTGACATTTTTATCCGCAGCCTGGCCCTGCAATCGGTGTTTTTCCTGATCACCGTACAAGGTGCGCGATTGGGTGACGCCACTGTCGCGGCCAACGCCCTGCTGCTCAATGGCTTGCTGCTGACCGCCCACGCGCTCGATGGCCTGGCCCACGCCGTGGAGGCCCTGTGCGGGCATGCCATCGGTGCCCGCGACCGAGAGGCGCTGCGTCGTTCTCTGGTGGTGGCTTGCGGCTGGTCGTTGCTGGCGAGCCTGGGGTTCGCCGTGTTGTTCCTGTTTGCCGGGCACCTGTTCATCGCGATGCAGACCGACATTGCCAGCGTGCGCGATACCGCCTTCGTTTACCTGCCTTACCTCGCCGCGCTGCCATTGATCGCGGTCTGGAGTTACCTGCTCGACGGCCTCTTCATCGGTGCCACCCGTGCCCGTGAAATGCGTAACGGCATGCTGCTGACAGTGGCCTTGCTGGTGCCCTTCGCCTGGGCGCTACAAGGGCTTGGCAACCACGGCCTGTGGCTAACCTTTCTGTTGTTCATGTTGCTGCGCAGCCTGACCCTCGGCGCCATCGCCTGGCGCCTGCGCCGCAACGATGGCTGGTTCGCTCGGGCTCATTGATCCGCTGTCATGCTGGGCAAGGGTGCGACGTCAACCTCGAGCGTCATGCCCGGGGATCGTCGCCCTGCCAGCGGTTGCGCAGGTTATCCAGGCGCTCCTGCTGCGTGTTGCCCAGCAGCGGCAACCGGGGCTCGGCAACAGGGTATTGCAAGCGCAACCACAACCAGCCGTCCAATACCGGCCGTTCGCTGAAACCCAGCGCCAGGCCATCCTGCAGATGCGACCACAAGCGGGTGTAATCAGAGCCGGTGGCCTGGCTCCAGTGCCAGGCATGATGTTCCAGCAGGCAGGTTTGCAGGTTTTCCCGTTGCCGCGCACTGAGGTCCTCCTCTTGCGCCAAAGGGCGCACGGCCAGCCCCGGGTTGAGCACCTGCTGCCAGCCCAGGCTGCCGATCGCCCGGTCAGCCCAGGTCCCGCCGAACCAGCGCAATTGGCTGACCGGCCCCAGCCAGCGAGTCAGCTCCCCGGCATCGCAGGCGTCGAAAAAGTAACTGGCGGTCTGCGGGTTGTAGAAGCTCAGCAAGGCCCGATGATGCAACCCGAACGAGACGGTCAGCATGCGCCGCAAGTGCGCGAGCAATGTCGTCGCGCCAGCCTCACTGGTCAGCAGCAAACCTCGCCACTGCTGCACATCGTGTCGGCAAGCCTCTGCCAGCGCCGGGCAGGTGCGCAGATCGATCAACAGCGGACCGTGTTCACGCAGGGCATGCCATTCAGTCCCCTCGAGCAGTGAAAACTGATTCGCCTGCGCCAACGTCTGTTGCACGGTCACACTCGCCTGCGGCGCGCCCGGTCTGTCCAGCAGCAACCATTGCGCGATCGCATCGGGCATGTGCACGTCGATCATGCGGCACCGCTCCGGCCAGATTGCGTCAACGCCCGACAGGTACAGAGCGCCTGCGCACAATGATTGAAGCTACCGCCACCGGGCAGCAGACAGAGCAACAACAAGGGCTCACCTGAGCGCAGCCAGTCCTGCACGCCTTCGGGTGGGTCTTCATCGCGGCTCGACGCCTCCGTCGCTTGCTCTTTCATCACACTCGCCGGCTGGTGAATGACCCCGGTAATCAACGGCTGGTCCGGATCGCCTTCGATAAAGCTCACCACCACCTCCGCCCCCTCGCTCAATGGTCCGACCCCGGCTGACTCAAGCTCCGGCGCCAACGGCAACCAACAGTGGCTCGGCGCCGCCCCTTCGCCTTGATAGAGCCAGTCAAACTGCACCGCCACCGGTCGGGATGGATCTGGCTGGTCTTCATCGACATCCACCACCCAGGCACGCTGCAGGCTGTGCATCCGGGGTTTGACTACGCAATGCGGCGGTTCAAACGGCGCTTCGCAGTGGATCGCCCGTACTTGGTTGCTGTAAGGCACCAGCCAATCCTGGCTGCCCTGATGCTCAACGTGAGTGAGTAACCACAGATGGTTCCACTGGCGCACGGGATGACCGCACAACGGCATCAGCTGACCACTGCGCAGCGTCGCCAGATCCGAATGCCCCTGTGCGCTCTGCAATGTGCTGTCCACACAACGTTGCACTTCGAATCGACGCAGCGCCGGTTGATTGCCCTCGGCGCGAAAATCAACCGCCTCCCTCTTGCAGAAATGTCCTTGGCCATCGGCAAACACCACGCAGTGCCCATGCGACCGGTGTTCGAAGTGGTAATGCAGCCGCTGCTGGGCGCACAAACGTTGAATGAATTGCAGATCCGATTCGCGGTACTGCGTGCAGTAATCGCGCAGCGGGTAATCGCGCTCCAGTTCGAAGCGCCGGTTCTGGCCGACAATGCCGTGCTCCTTGAGCACCTGATCGAGAATCTGCGGCACCGTCCTGGCGCTGAAAATCCGCTGGCTGAAACGCTGGGCCAGACACGCCAGCCTCGGACCAAGACGCACGTGACAGAGCCTGAGCGTTGACCCATGGTCGCGCTGGACAAGTTCCTGCAACTGGCCATGGATACTGTTTCCCTGCGGCCCGAAATGCAGGGAGGCCGAACGGTACAACAGGCTGGCGAGGTCGAGCGCCGGGTCATCGACCAGCAATTGCAGGTCGAACACGAAGGGCTCGCTGATGGCTTCTCTACCGGTAAAGGCCAGGACCTCGAAGGCGTCGGACAGACCTGCTACGTCCAGACGAAATTCAGGTTCGTTGACTGGATCGAACATCGGCGATTCTCTACAGGAGGGGCGGCCGGGGATTCTCGCCGAGAGACATGGCCGAGTAGAGAGGCGAAGTACAACTTAGGAAATGACCTACGCGAAAAGAAGACCAAATGACTTGGATAGCCGAGGACGTAGGCCGTTTCGCTTGGAAAAAGAGAGTCGCCGCACCAGGTCATCTGAAATTTCCGCAGCGAGCGGAAAATTTTCAGACAACCTGATGAGCGTGGTGCTTACCTCAGGAAGACAGGTAAGACGAACGGGTCAGCCCCAGGCGCAAGGCATCAAGGAACTGGGTGCGCTCGGAGGCACTGATGCGGGCACTGGCGCACTTGTCGCGGTAGTGGGTCATCAGTTCTTCCGGCGACAAGTGCACGTAACGCAGCATGTCTTCGATGGTGTCGTGGGTTTCGATACCGGCGTGGTACACGCTGCCGTCGGCGTTCTGGTAGATGTTCACCGAATCGGTGTCACCGAACAGGTTGTGCATGTCGCCGAGAATTTCCTGGTAGGCGCCCACCAGGAACACGCCCAGCAGGTAGTCCTCGCCTTCCTTCAAACCGTGCACCGGCAGGCTGGTTTCGATGCTCTGCTCGTCGACGTACTGGTTGATCTTGCCGTCGGAATCACAGGTCAGGTCTTGCAGCACCGCACGACGCAGCGGCTCTTCGTCGAGGCGATGCAACGGGATGATCGGCAGGACCTGGTCGATGGCCCAGGTGTCCGGCAGGCTCTGGAACACCGAGAAGTTGCAGATGTACTTGTCGGCCAGCTTGTCGTTGAGTTCGTCCAGCACCTGACGGTGGGAACGTTGACGCGCCTTCAACGAGTTGTGCAGGCGACGGCACACGGCGAAGTAGCATTGCTCGGCCAGGGCTTTCTCGGCCAGGGTCAGCTTGCCGTCGGCGTACTGGGCAGCGACATCGCTCATGTAGTGCGTGGCGCGCCAGTAGGTTTCGGTGACCATCTCGATGTCGGTCGGCCCCAGCAGGTCCACCAGCCACTGCACGGTTTCCGGCAGCGCTTCCTTGTTTTCGATCTGCGGCACGTCGTCGTTGTGTTTCTCGACGTCAGTCACCTGGATCACCAGCATGGCGTGGTGCGCGGTCAGGGAACGGCCGCTTTCGGAGAAGATGTTCGGGTGCGGCAGGCTCTGCGCGTCGCAGAACTCCTTGAGCATTCCGACCACGACACCGGCGTAGTCGTCCATGTCGTAGTTGATCGAACTGGCGTTACGCGAGTGCGTACCGTCGTAGTCCACGCCCAGGCCACCACCGACGTCGATGTGATCCACCGGCAGGCCGAGGTTGCGCAGCTCGCCGTAATAGCGGATCGCTTCCTTGAAACCGTGCTGGTAGTCGGCCAGGTTGGCGATCTGCGAACCCATGTGGAAGTGCAGCAGACGAATGCCCTGGTCCAGACCGGCCGCGCGGAAGCGCTCGACCACCGACAGCAACTGCGCCGCGGACAGGCCGAACTTGGATTTCTCGCCACCGGTGTCCGCCCACTTGGACGAGGCCAGGGACGACAGACGTACGCGCAGACCGACCTGAGGCTTGACCTTGAGCGAGTTGGCTTCTTCGATCACCAGGCCGACTTCGGATTCTTTCTCGATCACGATGAAGACGTTGTGGCCAAGCTTCTGGCCCATCAGCGCCAGACGAATGAATTCGCGGTCCTTGTAGCCGTTGCAGACGATGGTGCCGCCCTTCGGCGCCAGCGCCAGCACCGCCAGCAGTTCTGGTTTGGAGCCGGCTTCCAGACCGATGGAAACGTTCTGGGTGGCAATGATGTTCTCGATCACCGCTTCCTGCTGGTTCACCTTGATCGGGTACAGCGCGGTGTACTTGCTCTGGTATTCCAGGCGCTCGATGTTGGCGTCGAACGCCCCCGTCAGCTGACGCACGCGGTCTTGCAAGATGTCGGGGAAGCGCACCAGCAATGGCAGCGACAAGCCGCTCTTGCGCAGTTGATCGACTTGCTCGAACAGGTCGATGGGCGAACTGCTCGGGCCGTTCGGACGAACTTCGACGCGACCGGCGTCATTGATCGCGAAATACCCGGCCCCCCAATGGCGGATCCCGTAAACACTGCGGCTGTCCGCAACTGTCCATTGGCTGCCATCGTCTTTGCGTGTGCGTCGTACGGACATCGAAGTCCCCTATAAAGAAGTCATAGTGCGTCGCCTGGATTCAGGCCGGCGCAGTCTAAAGAATGAAAATGACGGTTCGTCAACGAGGGGGTAGACCCCGCCGACCGCAACGAGTTTAGAAACCGGTCATGAACAGGCTCTGTGAAAACCATGGTGACGACGCCAGGCCTGAAGGCAATCAGGGCTGGATCAAGCCGCAGGTGGTTTTCACAGAGGCTGCTAGCCGCCGGACTTCTTCGCCTTGAAACCGTGTTTGATCAGCTCAGCCAAGAGTAGCTCGACATGATCGCCCTGGATTTCAATGATCCCGTCTTTCAACGCCCCGCCGGTACCACAGCGTTTCTTCAACGTCGTGGCCAGTTCCTTGAGCGCGTCTTCAGCCAACGGCACGCCGGTGATGGTGGTCACCGTCTTGCCGCCACGGCCCTTGCTTTCGCGACGCACGCGAGCGATGCCGTCGCCGGCCGGGATAACGGTCTGTTTGCAGATGCAGGCGTCCACCGGTTTACTGCATTCCGGGCAATGACGACCTGCGTCGGTGGAAAATACCAGGCCACCAAGGGCGGCGAAGGATGCGGCTTTTTTGGCCACCGGCAATCCTCTTGGGAGGACAAAGACTGGTCGCGGCACTCGGGAAGTGCCCTCGACCGCGAAGCCCCACTCAGGCAGGGGCAGCGCTACTGAGCCAGGCAATACCGGTTCAGCTTGAAAAGGTCGCGCAGTGTAACGGCAAAAACGCCGATTGCTAAGAGCCAATCGGCGCCAATTTATGCCTCTTTTGCGACGTCGTCGCCACGTGAGCGCAGATAGCGCTTGAGCGCGGCCAAAGAGTCCGGGCAGTAAGGCTTTTGCTCGATTTCGCGCATGACCTGATCGATGGGGATAAAGCGCGCTTCCAGCACTTCTTCCGGCTGCAGGATCAACGGGCCATCCCAGACCGCAGAAAACGCCGAACACCACAGGCGATTGCCGGTGTCCTCGAAGAAAAAGTGGTCATGGGCAGCCAGTTCCACGCCACTCACGCCCAATTCCTCTTCCAGCTCCCGGGCCGCCGATTCGGCGTAGGTTTCGGTCGCCAGCACCATACCGCCCGCCGCCACGTCCCAGTAGCCCGGATAAATGGCCTTGCTCAGGGTGCGCCGATGCACGCACAACTCACCGGCGGAGTTGAACAACATAATGTAGGTGCCGCGGCCGATCAGCCCGCGCTCGCGCAGATCGCTGCGTACCAACGCGCCGAGCAGGTTGTCCTGTTCATCGACCCAGGCGATTTGCTCGGCATCCGAGGCCGCCCGGTGGGCAGCCTCTTTGGCGCTATCGACCATGACTCAGCCCTGATTCAGCAGTTGACGCAAGTCGATCACCGCCGCGTTGGCCCGGGAGATGTAGTTGGCCATGACCAGCGAGTGGTTGGCCAATACGCCGAAGCCGCTGCCATTGAGAATCATCGGACTCCATACCGCTTCCTGCGACGCTTCCAGTTCACGAATGATCTGACGCACGCTGACCGTGGCGTTCTTCTTGGCCAACACATCGGCGAAGTCGACTTCAATGGCGCGCAGCAAGTGCGACAAAGCCCAGGCCTGGCCGCGAGCCTCATAGAACACGTTGTCGATCTGCATCCATGGGGTTTCGACGACTTCTTCGTCGACCTGCGGCGCCACACCCGGGACCACGACCTCGGTCTTCAGCGCGGTGTTGAGCTTGACCCGGCCAACACTGGCCGACAGGCGTTGCGACAGCGAACCCAGACGTGTGCCAACGTCGCCCAGCCAGTTGTTCAGGTTATCGGCGCGGGCATAGAACAGCGCGCTCTTCTGGTTCGGATCGGACAGACGCGTCTGATAACGGCTCAGGGAGTTGATGCCTTCCTGATACTCGGACTCACTGGACGGCAGCACCCAGCTCTTGTTGTCGAAGTTGAAACGCGGCTCGGCCTTGGCCAGATCGGCGTCTTCGGCGGACTGCGACTGCGAGCGGGCGAAGTCTTTGCGCAACGCGCGGCTCAGGTCGCGTACCTGTACCAGCACGCCATATTCCCAGCTCGGCATGTTGTCCATCCACAAGCCCGGCGGGAAGCGGTCGTTGGAAATGTAGCCGCCCTGCTTGGTCAGCAACGTGCCGGCAACGGTCTTGAGGGTTTCGACCGTGGTGTAGCCGACCACCATTTGCTTGCCTTCTTTCTCGGCAGCCATTTGCGCCGTTTGCTGCACCGGGAACAGTGCGGGTTCCTGGCTCCAGTACCAGCCCAGGGCAATCGCCACCAGCAGGTAGAGACCGATCAGCGTGGCCAGCGCGCGGCTGAACAGCAGGCCGCCCAGATAACTGCGGGTGGCCGACTTCGGTTCGGCGGCACGTTCAGGCGCACTGCCTGCGCGGTTTTTCCAGTTCAGCATGGCGATATCCTTTCAATCACTTGAGTTCATCGGTTCGACCACAACCATACAACAACGTGCCTTTGCCCGGCACCCGCCGTGGCGTGGATACGGAAAATTACCGCGTCAGCGGACAAAAAGCCGTTTCGGGAAACCTGCAGGAGCCGGCTTGCTGGTTCCTGCAGGTGTTGCGTTGCCGCATCAGGGAATCCCCTAGCCCTGCCCTCCAGAAAATTAACCTGAAACTGGCAAAGCACCACACTGCTTGCGTAACCGCCGAGGATGGGGCGCGACGCCGCCATCACGCTGACCTTAAAGGCCAGAGCCGACTCATCGGTCACAAACTGAATGGGGTCGCTTTGCAGTTTATTGACGTACAGCACTCATGTCATCGCAAAGTGGTGCTAGCATAGAGCCACCATTCGATCTCAGTGTCCCCCCTAATAGTAGTCAGGATATGACCGAGCCAGAAGATCCCAGCCGCGAGCGCCTCAAGCACCACTTTGCCCAGCGGGTAATTCATCAGGCACGTCAGATTCTTGAGATATGGCAGCGCCTGCAACGCAGCGAGTGGTCCATCACCGATCTGTCGGAATTGAGCGAGGCCAACCTGCGTCTGCTGCGCTTCGCCGAGCGTTTCGAACAGCCGGAACATACGCAACTGGCACGCCACATCAGTCAGTCACTGGAAGCCGTCGACGCCAACCGCGGACGCTTGAGCAGTAGCCTGATCACTGACCTCAACCGCTTGATGCAGCGCCTTTCCCGCACTGGCCTGCGCCATGGCGACCAACTCGACCAGACGTTCCTGCCGCCGCTGCGCAAGCCGATCTACGTGATGCTGCAGGATCACGACCGTGGCGAGCGCCTGGCCAAGCAACTGGAATTTTTCGGGCTCAGCGCCCAGTCCCTGGACAGCGTATCGGCGTTTCGCTCTTCGATGGTCGAGCGCCTGCCGGCGGCGATTGTCATGGACGTCGACTTCAGTGGCCCCGGCATCGGCCTGAAACTGGCCGCAGAAGCCCAGGAAGGCCTCGATCATCAGCTGCCGCTGCTGTTCTTCAGCCTGCACGAAACCGATACCCCGACCCGACTCGCCGCCGTGCGTGCCGGCGGCCAGGAATTCCTCACCGGCACCCTCGAAGCGTCGAGCCTGCTGGAGAAAATCGAAGTCCTGACCTGCGTGGCCCAGTACGAACCTTATAAAGTGCTGATCATCGACGACTCGCGCGCCCAGGCCCTGCACACCGAGCGCCTGCTCAACAGCGCCGGGATTGTCACCCGCACGCTTATCGAGCCGATCCAGGCCATGGCCGAACTGGCGGATTTCCAGCCCGACCTGATCATCCTCGACATGTACATGCCAGCCTGCACCGGTACGGAACTGGCCAAGGTGATCCGCCACAACGACCGTTATGTCAGCGTGCCGATCATTTACCTGTCTGCCGAAGACGACCTGGACAAGCAGCTCGACGCCATGAGCGAAGGCGGCGACGACTTCCTGACCAAGCCGATCAAGCCCCGGCACCTGATCACCACCGTGCGCAATCGCGCGGCACGGGCGCGTAACCTCAAGGCGCGCATGGTCCGCGACAGCCTCACCGGCTTGTACAACCACACCCACATCCTGCAACTGCTCGAAGACTGTTCGTTCCGTTCCCGACGCGAGAACAAGCCGCTGAGCTTTGCCATGCTCGACATCGACCACTTCAAGCGAGTCAACGACAGCCACGGTCACCCCATGGGCGACCGGGTCATCAAGAGCCTGGCGCTGTTTCTCAAGCAGCGACTGCGCAAGACCGACTTCATCGGACGATACGGTGGCGAAGAGTTCGCCATCGTCATGCCGGACACCGACCTTGAGGCGGCCTACAACGTCCTCGATGAAATCCGTCAGCGCTTTGCCGAAATTCACTACCCGGCCCAACCCCACGACCTGTGGTGCACCTTCAGCGCCGGGGTCGTGCAGTTGTGTGAAACCTCCGACAGTCTGTCGATGGCCAGCCAGGCGGATGAAGCGCTTTACCGTGCCAAAGGGGCCGGACGCAACCGTGTCCAGGCCGCGGAGACGTCAAAGCAAAGTGCCACTTTTTCATCACAATTGACCCCTACGGTCATAACCTTGTAATAGAAACGCAATAACTTCAGGCGCTTACCATTTCTGCCGTTGGTAGTCCGTGATGCGCCTCAAGCTGCTGACCAATCTCAACACCCTCCTTTTAGTTGCCGTGTGCGTGGCCCTTGGCGCCACGCTGTGGTGGTCGCAAAAGGCCCTCGAACGCCCCTATCTATTAATGGAGCGGTACCTGGGTTTGTCGCAACAGTTTCAGAATCAAGTGGCGCGCAATATCGAGGATTACCTCGCCAGCGGCGATGCCCTGCGCCTGAGCAGCGCCAGCCAGACCATTGACGAGCTGCAAAAAGAACTCGGCGAGTTGCCACCGGCGCTGGCCGAGACCCTGCGTCCAAGCCTGTCGAACCTCAGTGATTTCAGCAAAACCGACCTGCTCGCCGCGGGCAAGCTCGCGGGCGATCCCCAGGCCTTGCTGCTGCAAGCCGAGCGCGAACTGAGCGCCAGCCTCGACCAGCTCAGCCAGTACGCCAGCGCTAACGCGGCCTATCTGACGCCGTTGCTCACGGCATCGCAGCACTTGGGCAAACTGTCGCTGGCCCGGGACAAACTGGTCAGCAGTGGCCGCAGTGAACTGGCCGCCGATGTCGAGCGCGAAGTTGCCAACATTCGTGCCCAGGCCGCGCTG
The DNA here is from genome assembly GCF_028656895.1 of Pseudomonas sp. TNT2022 ID1044. Taxonomy (NCBI): domain Bacteria; kingdom Pseudomonadati; phylum Pseudomonadota; class Gammaproteobacteria; order Pseudomonadales; family Pseudomonadaceae; genus Pseudomonas; species Pseudomonas sp. TNT2022 ID1044. The sequence goes on from NZ_JAMDHB010000014.1 coordinate 56,869, forward strand.
CTGGACGCCCTGCCCTTGCTCGGCGTGACCGCCAGCAGCGAATCGAACACCGATGATTTCGCCGCGATGATGGGCCTCGAAAACACCGAGAAAGCGGTTGCCGAAGATGCCGGCGTCGGTTTCAAGCGTGAACTCAATAGCCTGCTCACCCGCTACCCCGCGGAACTGGCACGAACCCGTGACCAGATCCAGAAACGCGCCGACCTCAGCGCGGCCACCCACCTCAAGATCGCGGATGTGCAACAAGCCATCGCCGGGCTGGAACCGGTGGTCCGCGCCCAGCACGGACAGATCCAGGGCGAAGTTCGACTGATGCAAGGCGTGATGATCGGTATGATTTTGCTGATCGCACTGCTGATCGACACCCTGCAACGCAAACTCGCCAGGACCCTGACCAACCTCGCCCCGGCGCTGTCGACCTGGGCCGAAGGCGATTTCAGCCAGGACATCCAGTTGGGCAAAACCAACCGTGAGCTGCATGACATCGAAGCGTCGCTCAATCGCTTGCGTGCGTATCTGGTGACCCTGGTCGGGACCATTCGCCTCAATGCCGAACAAGTCGCCGGCAGCAGCCGGACCCTCGCCGAATTGAGCAACGATCTGCACAGCGGCGCTGAGCACCAGGCCGGGGACACCGCGCTGATCCGCGATTCCCTCGGCGAACTGGAAGCGACCATTCAGCAAGTTGCCGGTGATGCCAGCCAGGCGGCCGAGGCCAGTCGTCACGCTGGCCTGGCGGTGGAGCACGGGCAGAAAGTCATCGGCCTGAGCCTCACCGGCCTGCATGCGCTGGTGGGCGAAGTACAGGGCAATGCGCAGATGATCGAGCACCTGGCCGAAGAGTCCGCGACCATCGGCGGCGTGCTGACGGTGATCCGCTCGATTGCCGACCAGACCAACCTGCTGGCGCTGAACGCGGCCATTGAAGCGGCTCGCGCCGGGGAAATGGGCCGAGGCTTTGCGGTGGTGGCCGAAGAAGTCCGCTCACTGGCACAACGCACCGCCGGCGCCACGTCCGAGATCCAGACATTGATCGCCGGCCTGCAAACCGCCGCACGCCAGTCGGTCGAAGGCATGCGCGCCCAGGTCGAACACGCCGAAGCCACCGCCAACCAGGCGCAGGCGGCCGACGGCGCGCTGGATAAAATCGTCGGGGCAATCCAGACCATTTCCGACACCGCCGTGCGCATCGCCGATGTCACCGCGCAGCAGAGCGGCGCTGTCAGCGAGATCCGCGATCACAGCGAGCGGATTCATCAGCTGGGTGGAGATAACCTGCTGCGTATTGGCGAAGGACGTGAGCAAGGGGAAAACCTGCTGGTGCTGGGCGGACGTTTACACACAGCCGTCCAAGCCTTCCGCGTCTGAAAGATCGCCATCGCTGGCAAGCCAGCTCCTACATGATTGCACCGTACCCGTAGGAGCTGGCTTGCCAGCGATGGCGTCGAAACATCCACCCTGGAACTACCTACACTGCACACCCGCGCGGCGTCCGCTATCATCCCCCCAATTCCGATACGCGAGATTGTCATGCGCCGTTTGCTTTGCCTGCTGCTTTTAGTGCTCGCCCTGCCGGCTACCGCCGCCGGGTTGCTGGAGAGTCGCCCCAATTCGACCCTGGGCTCGATCAACAACAGCGCCGACTTTCTGCCGGTGCGCGAAGCCTTTCAGTTGAGCCTGGTAGAAAGCACACCGCAATCGATCAAACTGCGCTTCGTCGCCACCGAGGGTTATTACCTCTACCGTCACCGCTTCCAGTTTCGCGCCGAGCCGGCCGATGTCGCCCTCGGGGCCGCGCAATTGCCCGACGGCCAAAAGAAGCACGACGAGTACTTCGGCGATGTCGAGGTCTATCACGGGATTCTCGATGTAGAGCTGCCGCGCACCGATCAACGCGCTTTTACCTTGGCGGTGACCTATCAGGGCTGCGCCGACAAGGGCCTGTGCTATCCGCCGGAAACCGAGCGCCTGAGCATCAATGGCGGCAGCGACAACACGTCCACAGCCAGTCACTGGAGCTGGCGCGAACTGGCGCTGTTCTTCCTCGCCGGCCTTGGCCTGACATTCACACCCTGCGTGCTGCCGATGTTGCCGATCCTTTCCGGCGTGGTGTTGCGCGGCCAGGTCGGCGGCTTGCGCGGCTTTAACCTGTCGTTGGCGTACGTGCTGCCGATGGCGGCGTGTTTTGCCCTGCTCGGCGCCCTGATGGGCATGTTCGGCGCACAACTCAATCTTCAGGCACGCCTGCAATCAGCGTGGGTACTGGTGCCCTTCGCCATGTTTTTTGCAGTGTTTGCGCTGGCGATGTTCGGGGTTTTCGAACTCAAATTGCCGCACGCCATCAGCAGCCGACTCGACCGCATCGCCGGCCGCACCGAGGGTGGCTCGCTGTGGGGAGCGGCGGTGCTGGGCGTGGTGTCCAGCCTGCTGGTTTCGCCCTGCGTATCGGCGCCGCTGGCCGGCGCGTTGCTGTACATCAGCGCCAGCGGCGATTCCTTGGGCGGCGGCCTGAAACTGTTCATGCTTGGCCTCGGCATGGGCGCGCCACTATTGCTGGTGGCGACGGGGGGGGCGGCGTGGCTGCCGAAGAGCGGACCGTGGCTGATCTACGTAAAAAATGCGATTGGCGTGCTGTTGCTGGGACTGGCGATCGGCTTGCTCAGCCGGGTGCTGCCGGGCCAGATCACCCTGCTGCTGATCGGCCTGCTGGCCGGTGGCGTCGGCTTGTTTTTGGGTGCGCTGGAGTTCGTTTACAAACCGCCGCGCAAACGCCTGGGCCAGCTACTCGGGATGTTCCTGCTGTTTTACGCGCTGGCGTGCTGGTTCGGCGCGTTCAGTGGGCAGAGCGACCCTTTCAACCCCATCGGCCAGCCGCGCATCATTGCCGGTAACGCACCAGCGCAAGAAACCGGCACCTGGCAGACCGTCAACACCCCGGCGGACCTCGACCGTGCACTCGCCGACGCCCGCACGGCCAACACTGCGCTGCTGCTCGACTGGTACGCCGACTGGTGCATCAGCTGCAAAGTCATCGAACGGGAAGTGCTCAACGACCCTACCGTGGTCGAACGCCTCAAGGGCTATCGGCTGGTGCGCTTCGATATTACCGACAGCAACGCCGAACAACGCGCCTTGCTCGACCGCTACAAACTGTTCGGTCCCCCGGCCTTGATGTTTTTCGGCAAGGACGGCGTCGAACATACCGATGTGCGGGTGATTGGCGAGATCAATGCCCGGGACTTCGCCGAACGGGTTGCCAGGGCGAATGACCGGATTTAATCAAGCAGTCATATATCTCGCGCAAACATCGGTCATCGTGCTGGCTATTGCAGAGAACTGGACAGTCACAAAGGCTTTGCGGCATAGTCGCCGGGTTCTGACAATTGCACACAGATAACAAAGGAACCGCCGATGGCGACGCTACTCGTTCTGCACGGACCCAACCTGAACTTGCTCGGCACCCGTGAACCGGGCACCTATGGCGCCACGACGCTGGCGCAGATCAACCAGGATCTGGAACGCCGTGCCCGCGAAGCCGGCCACCATTTGCTGTATCTGCAAAGCAATGCCGAGTACGAATTGATCGACCGCATCCACGCCGCTCGCAGCGAAGGCGTGGACTTCATTCTGATCAATCCAGCAGCTTTTACACATACAAGTGTCGCATTACGTGACGCGCTGCTGGCGGTGAGCATCCCATTCATCGAAGTGCATTTGTCTAACGTGCACAAACGCGAACCTTTCCGCCATCACTCCTACTTCTCCGACGTAGCGGTGGGAGTGATCTGCGGCCTTGGCGCCAGCGGTTATCGACTGGCCCTGGAGGCCGCACTAGAGCAGCTTGAAATACAGGCAACAGCTTGAACAACAAGCGTTAAACGCCCCTGACCGACCCTTGGGAGTTGATGATTCATGGATATCCGTAAAGTTAAGAAACTGATCGAATTGCTGGAAGAGTCCGGCATCGACGAGCTCGAGATCAAGGAAGGCGAAGAGTCCGTACGCATCAGCCGCCATAGCAAAACCCCGGCTCAGCAGTACTACGCTCCGGCTCCAATGCCAGCTCCGGCTGCCGCGCCTGCCGCTGCCGCCGCTCCGGCTGCCGCTGCCGCACCCGCCGCGCCTGCTGCACCAGCGTTGAACGGCACCGTTGCCCGTTCGCCAATGGTCGGCACGTTCTATCGCAAGTCTTCGCCAACCTCACCGTCCTTCGTTGAAGTCGGCCAGACCGTGAAGAAAGGCGACACCCTGTGCATCGTTGAAGCCATGAAGATGATGAACCACATCGAAGCTGAAACCAGCGGTGTGATCGAATCCATCCTCGTTGAAGACGGCCAGCCGGTTGAGTACGACCAACCGCTGTTCACCATCGTTTGAACCGCGGAGAGCCTTTGATGACTGCGAAGTTGGAAAAAGTTCTGATCGCCAACCGCGGTGAGATCGCCCTGCGGATCCTGCGCGCCTGCAAAGAGATGGGCATCAAGACCGTCGCCGTTTACTCCAAGGCTGACAAGGAACTGATGCACCTGGGTCTGGCGGACGAATCCGTCTGCATCGGCCCGGCATCGGCCGCCCACTCCTACCTGCACATTCCGGCAATCATTGCCGCGGCCGAAGTGACTGGCGCCACCGCCATTCACCCAGGCTACGGTTTCCTTGCGGAAAACGCCGACTTCGCCGAGCAGGTCGAGAACTCCGGCTTCGCGTTCATTGGCCCGAAAGCCGAAACCATTCGCCTGATGGGCGACAAGGTATCGGCCAAGCACGCCATGATCGCCGCTGGCGTACCGACCGTTCCGGGCTCTGACGGCCCGTTGCCGGAAGACGAAGAAACCGCTCTGCGCATTGGTCGCGAAGTCGGTTACCCGGTGATCATCAAAGCCGCTGGCGGCGGTGGTGGTCGCGGCATGCGCGTTGTGCATAAAGAAGAAGACCTGATTTCCTCGGCCAAACTGACCCGCTCCGAAGCAGGCGCGGCGTTCGGCAACCCGATGGTCTACCTGGAAAAGTTCCTGACCAACCCGCGTCACGTGGAAGTCCAGGTGCTTTCCGACGGCCAGGGCCAAGCCATCCATCTGGGCGACCGCGATTGCTCGCTGCAACGCCGCCACCAGAAAGTTCTCGAAGAAGCGCCGGCACCGGGCATCGACGAGAAGGCTCGCCAGGAAGTTTTCGCTCGCTGCGTCAAGGCGTGCATCGACATCGGTTACCGTGGTGCAGGCACTTTCGAGTTCCTGTACGAGAACGGTCGCTTCTACTTCATCGAGATGAACACTCGTGTCCAGGTAGAGCACCCGGTTTCGGAAATGGTCACCGGTATCGACATCGTCAAGGAGATGCTCAGCATCGCCGCCGGCAACAAGCTGTCGTTCACCCAGGATGACGTGGTCATCCGCGGTCACGCGCTGGAATGCCGGATCAACGCCGAAGACCCGAAAACCTTCATGCCGAGCCCGGGCACGGTCAAGCATTTCCACGCACCAGGCGGCAACGGCGTTCGCGTCGATTCGCACCTGTACAGTGGCTATGCCGTTCCGCCTAACTACGATTCGTTGATCGGCAAGCTGATCACTTACGGGGCAACCCGTGACGAAGCCATGGCGCGCATGCGCAATGCGCTGGACGAAATCGTGGTCGACGGGATCAAGACCAACATCCCGCTGCACCGCGACCTGACCCGCGACGAAGGCTTCTGCAAAGGGGGCGTGAACATTCACTACCTCGAGCACAAGCTGGCTGGCGAGAAGCACTAAGCTTCGACCTTGCACCTGACAAAGCCGCCTTCGGGCGGCTTTGTTGTATCTGAAGGTTTCATCCTGCCGAGCACCAAGCCCCTTGTGGGAGCGAGCCTGCACGCGAAGGATATGTCACATCCAACATTAGAAGTGACTGCCCCACCGCTTTCGCGAGCAGGCTCGCTCCCACAGGGAACTGCGAAACCAAGCCACTCCCACAAAACCTTCGCGCTCGCGTAAACTTGCGCGCTTCTCGCAGCCCGCTAGGCTGCAATCAATATTTTTCAAAGGTGCCCGCCATGCCTTGGCTGCAAGTCCGTCTCGCCATCAGCCCAGAACAAGCCGAAACCTACGAAGACGCTTTCCTTGAAGTGGGCGCCGTATCGGTGACCTTCATGGACGCCGAAGATCAGCCGATTTTCGAGCCGGAACTCAACACCACGCCGCTGTGGTCCCACACCCACCTGCTGGCCCTGTTCGAAGGCGGCACCGAGCCGGGCCCGGTACTGGCCCACCTTGAGCTGTTGACCGGCAGCCCGCTACCCGAACACCACAGTGAAGTGATCGAAGACCAGGACTGGGAACGCAGCTGGATGGACGGTTTCCAGCCGATGCGTTTCGGTCAGCGCCTGTGGATCGTGCCGAGCTGGCATGCCGCTCCCGAGCCCGACGCCGTGAACCTGCTGCTGGACCCGGGCCTGGCGTTCGGCACCGGCACTCACCCGACCACCGCGCTGTGCCTGGAATGGCTCGACGGTCAGGACCTCAAAGACTGCAACGTGCTGGACTTCGGCTGCGGCTCGGGGATTCTGGCAATTGCCGCCCTGCTGCTGGGCGCCAAGGAAGCCGTCGGCACTGACATCGACGTGCAGGCGCTGGAAGCCTCCCGCGATAACGCCGGGCGCAATAACATCGCCGATGAATTGTTCCCACTGTATCTGCCGGAAGCTCTGCCGCCAGTTCAGGCCGATGTGCTGGTGGCCAATATCCTCGCCGGTCCGCTGGTGTCCCTGGCGCCGCAGTTGTCCGGCCTGGTCAAATCCGGCGGTCGCCTGGCGCTCTCGGGCATCCTTGCCGAGCAAGGCGAGGACGTCGCTGCGGCCTACGCCAAAGACTTCGATCTGGATCCGATCGCCAATCGCGATGGCTGGGTGCGCATTACAGGCCGTCGGCGCTAGAATGAGCGTCTGCATAATCCGGATCGCCGCATGACCGATAGCTTCGTCACTCAGTGCCCGCATTGCCAAACCAGCTTCCGCGTCAGCCATGCTCAGTTGAGCGTGGCGCGCGGTGTCGTTCGCTGTGGCTCATGCCTGCAGGTTTTCAATGCCGCCAAGCAATTGCTTGAGCAAGCCGGCAAAGAACCTGTCGCACCGGTTGCACCTGCGGTCGTCGAAGTGCCGGAGCCCGCAGAACCGCGCGCCATCAGCCAAAAGCAATGGAGCGCTGCCGAACTGGATCTGGACAGCCTCGACCTCGACGAGGAACTGGCCCGGCTTGAACAGCGGGAAATCCAGCCCACCACGGAATTCGGCCGCCCCCGCGAAGACAGCCTCAGTGCCCGCCGCGACAACGTCGAAAACGAGGAAGAGCCCTGGACCAGCGACAGTCTGTTCAGCGAATCGGCCGCCGACCGTGCACAGGCGATCGACGATCTTGACGACCTCGACACGCCTGCTCCAGCAGAACCGCTGAAAGAAACAGGCATCCTCGCCCGCACCGAACCGTCGCTGTCGCTGGAACCGGTAGACCTCGACGACGAACTGCCGCCGCCGCAGTTGCGCCTGCATGACCCCATCGATGCACCAACGCGCAACGAACGTCTGTCGGCTACGGTGCCTGAAGAACCCGACGACGACCTGCCCTCGATTGAACCGCTGCGCAAGCGTCGCGAACGCAGCGAAGCGGGCGTTCGCGACGAAGTCCTGCAAGACCTGACCGATGACCCGCTGCAACTGGACTGGCAAAAACGCCGCTCACCATGGGGTCGCCGATTCTTCTGGTTCCTGCTGATCCTGCTGGGCGCCGGCGCGCTGGTCAGCCAGTACGTCGCCTATCACTTCGACGAACTGGCGCGCCAGGACCAATATCGCCCTTGGTTCCAGCAACTGTGCCCGCAAATCGGTTGCACGGTGCCCTCCAAGGTCGACATCGCCAAAATCAAAAGCAGCAACCTGGTGGTCCGTAGTCACCCGGAGTTCAGTGGTGCACTGGTGGTGGACGCCATCATTTATAACCGCGCACCCTTCTCCCAGCCCTTCCCGCTCCTGGAACTGCGTTTTGCCGATCTCAATGGCCACTTGATCGCCAGCCGCCGCTTCAAACCCGGTGAATACCTCAGCGGCGACCTCGAAGGCATGGCAGAAATGCCTCCGCAAACACCGATCCACATCGCACTGGATATTCTCGACCCAGGCGCCAAAGCGGTGAACTACAGCCTGAGCTTCCACTCGCCCGAGTGAAACGGTTCATCGCTCTTCAATTGACGGCAGCTTTCTGACTTCCCCTGTCCGGACCAAACCGCTGGCGATAACAAAGTAACTGTTCAGATTTTGTTCAATTCGACCTTTATCCAGTCATCGAGAGCGGGTATCATGCCAACCCTTTTTCGAACTCTCATGATCCGGCCCCACAACAGGGAAGTCCTATGTCGGCGGTACGCATCGGTCCATACACATTGCATAACGGCTTGATTCTCGCCCCGATGGCGGGGGTCACCGACCAACCCTTTCGTCAGCTGTGCAAGCGATTGGGCGCGGGACTGGTCGTCTCGGAAATGGTCACCAGCGACATGAGTCTGTGGAACACCCGCAAGTCGCGGATGCGCATGATCCACGAGGGTGATCCCGAGCCACGCTCGGTACAGATCGCCGGTGGTGATGCACAGATGCTGGCGGATGCGGCCCGGGCCAACGTCGAGCTGGGCGCGCAGATTATTGATATCAACATGGGCTGTCCGGCAAAGAAGGTCTGCAACAAGGCTGCCGGTTCCGCACTGTTGAAGGATGAAGCATTGGTCACCGAGATCCTGCAAGCCGTCGTGGCTGCGGTTGATGTGCCGGTGACCCTGAAGATCCGTACCGGCTGGGACCGGGACAACAAGAATGGCTTGACGGTGGCGAAGATCGCCGAGCAGGCAGGCATTACGGCGCTGGCGGTGCATGGCCGCACCCGTGCCGATCTGTACACCGGTGAAGCCGAGTACGACACCATTGCCGCGATCAAGCAGGCCGTGTCGATGCCGGTTTTCGCCAACGGCGATATCGATTCGCCGGAAAAGGCCCGATACGTGCTCGACGCGACCGGTGCCGATGGCCTGCTGATTGGCCGGGCTGCCCAGGGGCGGCCATGGATTTTTCGCGAGATCGACCATTTCCTGCGCACCGGCGAGAAGCTCCCGGCGCTGGAACTGATCGAAGTGGAACGCATTCTGCTAGAGCATCTGGCTGCGCTGCACGCCTTCTATGGAGACGTGATGGGCGTACGCATTGCCCGCAAGCATGTGGGCTGGTATCTCGCAACCTTGCCGGGCGCCAGGGAGTTTCGCGCCCACTTCAATCGTTTGGAAGATACGGAAGCACAATGCGCCAACGTTCAGGGCTTCTTCGATGAGCGTTACAAGAGCCTGACAGGGGACGGAGAGGGGGTGGCCGCATGACGATGATGACCGAGACTTTAGTGAGTGGAACAACACCCGTGAGCGACAACGTGAATTTGAAACAGCACCTCAATACCCCGAGCGAAGAAGGTCAGACCCTTCGCGGGAGTGTCGAGAAGGCGCTGCACAATTATTTCGCCCACCTTGAGGGCGCTGCCGTCACGGATGTGTACAACCTGGTGCTCTCCGAAGTCGAGGCTCCCCTGCTCGAGTGCGTGATGAACTACGTCAAGGGCAACCAGACCAAGGCCAGCGAGATGCTCGGACTCAACCGGGGCACGCTGCGCAAGAAACTCAAGCAGTACGATTTGCTGTAAGCATTCAATCAAACCAGAAAGGCGCCCGCGTAAAACCGGTCGCCTTTTTTGCTGACTCCTTTGCTTTTGATGGAAATTGAAATGACCGACCAGACTACCCGCCTGCCGATCCGCCGCGCCTTGATCAGCGTTTCCGACAAGACCGGGATCCTTGAATTCGCCAAAGAGCTTGAAGCCCTGGGCGTCGAGATCCTCTCCACCGGCGGGACGTTCAAGCTGCTGCAGGACAACGGCGTTGCCGCTGTGGAAGTCGCTGATTACACCGGTTTTGCCGAAATGATGGACGGCCGGGTGAAAACCCTGCACCCGAAAATCCACGGCGGGATCCTCGGTCGTCGCGGTATCGACGACGCCATCATGAACGAGCACGGCATCAAGCCGATCGATCTGGTTGCGGTCAACCTGTACCCGTTCGAAGCCACCATCAACAAGCCAGGCTGCGACCTGCCGACCGCCATCGAGAATATCGACATCGGCGGCCCGACCATGGTCCGTTCGGCTGCCAAGAACCACAAAGACGTGGCCATCGTGGTCAATGCCGGCGACTACGCCAGCGTCCTCGAAAACCTCAAGGCCGGTGGCCTGACCTACGCTCAGCGTTTCGACCTGATGCTCAAGGCCTTCGAACACACCGCTGCCTATGACGGCATGATCGCCAACTACATGGGCACCGTGAACCAGGCTGCCGACACACTGAGCACCGAAGGGCGCAGCGAATTCCCGCGCACCTTCAACAGCCAGTTCATCAAGGCCCAGGAAATGCGCTACGGCGAGAACCCGCACCAGAGCGCGGCGTTCTATGTGGAAGCCAAGCCTGCCGAAGTCGGCATTGCCACCGCGACCCAACTGCAAGGCAAAGAGCTGTCGTACAACAACGTGGCCGACACCGACGCCGCGCTGGAGTGCGTGAAGAGCTTCGTCAAGCCGGCCTGCGTGATCGTCAAGCACGCCAACCCGTGCGGCGTGGCTGTCAGCCCTGATGCCGAAGGCGGCATCCGCAAGGCCTACGACCTGGCCTACGCCACTGACACCGAATCCGCGTTCGGCGGCATCATTGCCTTCAACCGTGAACTGGATGCCGAGACCGCCAAGGCGATCGTCGAGCGTCAGTTCGTCGAAGTGATCATTGCCCCAAGCGTCAGCGAAGAAGCCCGTGCCATCGTCGCCGCCAAAGCCAACGTACGCCTGCTGGCCTGCGGCGAGTGGTCGGCTGACCGCGCGGCGGCCTGGGACTACAAGCGCGTCAACGGTGGCCTGCTGGTACAGAGCCGCGACATCGGCATGATCGGTGCAGACGACCTGAAAGTCGTGACCCAGCGTGCTCCGACCGAACAGGAAATCAACGACCTGATCTTCGCCTGGAAAGTCGCCAAGTACGTCAAGTCCAACGCCATCGTCTACGCCAAGAACCGTCAGACCATCGGTGTCGGCGCCGGCCAGATGAGCCGCGTGAACTCGGCTCGCATCGCTGCAATCAAGGCAGAACATGCTGGCCTGCAAGTGGCAGGCTCGGTGATGGCCTCGGACGCGTTCTTCCCGTTCCGCGATGGCCTGGACAACGCGGCCAAGGTCGGCATCACGGCGGTGATCCAGCCGGGCGGCTCGATGCGTGATGCTGAAGTGATTGCTGCGGCGGATGAAGCAGGCATCGCGATGGTCTTCACCGGCATGCGCCACTTCCGTCACTGATTCAACTCGATCCAAATGTGGGAGCTGGCTTGCCAGCGATAGCATCCCCTCGGTCTAACTGATGAACCGAGTCGCCTGCATCGCTGGCAAGCCAACCCCCACAGAAAAGCAGCTTCAGCGCTGCCCACAGAATTAGCGTCATCCGAGGTTTTTGAAATGAATGTTTTGATCATTGGCAGCGGTGGCCGTGAACACGCCCTGGCCTGGAAAGTGGCTCAGGATCCGCGTGTGCAGAAGGTTTTCGTGGCCCCGGGCAATGCCGGTACGGCCATTGAAGCCAAGTGCGAGAACGTCGCCATCGACGTGCTGGCCCTTGAACAACTGGCGGACTTCGCCGAGAAAAACGTTTCCCTGACCATCGTCGGTCCGGAAGTGCCGCTGGTTGCCGGCGTCGTTGACCTGTTCCGCTCCCGTGGCCTGGATTGCTTCGGCCCGACCGCTGGCGCTGCACAGCTGGAAGGTTCGAAGGCTTTCACCAAGGACTTCCTGGCGCGCCACAAGATCCCGACCGCCGACTACCAGAACTTCACCGAGATCGAGCCGGCCCTGGCTTACCTGCGTGAAAAAGGTGCACCGATCGTGATCAAGGCCGATGGCCTGGCCGCCGGTAAAGGCGTGATCGTTGCCATGACCCTGGCCGAAGCCGAAGACGCCGTACGCGACATGCTCGCCGGCAACGCTTTCGGTGACGCCGGTTCGCGCGTCGTGATCGAAGAGTTCCTGGACGGCGAAGAAGCCAGCTTCATCGTCATGGTCGACGGCAAAAACGTCCTGCCGATGGCCACCAGCCAGGATCACAAGCGCGTCGGCGACGGCGACACCGGCCCGAACACCGGAGGCATGGGTGCCTATTCCCCTGCTCCAGTGGTCACTGCCGAAGTGCACAAGCGCGTCATGGACCTGGTTATCTGGCCGACAGTTCGCGGCATGGCCGAGGAAGGCAACGTCTACACTGGCTTCCTGTACGCCGGCCTGATGATCGACAAGGCTGGTAACCCAAAAGTGATCGAATTTAACTGCCGTTTCGGCGACCCTGAGACCCAGCCGGTCATGCTGCGTTTGCAGTCGAGCCTGGTACTGCTGGTTGAAGCCGCTCTGGCGCAGGCGCTGGACAAGGTCGAAGCACAATGGGATCCACGTCCAAGCGTCGGTATCGTGCTGGCTGCGGGCGGCTATCCTGGTGATTACGCCAAAGGCGTGGCCATCAATGGCCTGGACGCAGCGGCTGCGCTGGAAGGCAAAGTCTTCCACGCCGGCACTGCGCTCAAGGACGGTCAGGTGGTAACGGCCGGTGGTCGGGTGCTTTGCGCCACGGCCATGGGCGCCAGCGTTGATGCTGCCCAGCAGCAGGCTTACAAGCTGGCGGCCAGCATTGATTGGGAAGGCTGCTTCTATCGCAAGGACATTGGCTACCGCGCCATTGCCCGCGAGCGTGGCGAAAATCCGGAATAAGCTATCCTTTGAGCCGGGCAAGGGCTGCAAGCCCTTGCCTGACTATTCCGGCGCCGCGCATAGTTATAATCTGGCATCAACCTACGAAGGGATTTCGCCGTGCGCTGGCTCAGGATTGCCATAGGTTTCACCGTCACTCTGCTGACTTTGCTCTGCATGCTCCCGGCCCAGGCCGCGCAAGGCAGTGGCTGGGCGGTATTGCTCGACGAACAGGGCGATCTGCAACTGAGCGACATCCGTTCCGCCCGCTACACCAACCAATTCAGCCCCATCGAACTCGACCGCCTCACCGCAGCCGAGCCCGACGGCGCACTCTGGATCCGTTTCCGTCTCGCACCCGGCAAGCATGAACAGTTGCTGCGGGTGTTCGCTCCCGACTTGTCGCATCTCAACCTGTATGTGCTCGATGGCGACAACCTGATCGATCAATCGAGTACCGGCAACAAACAACCGCAGACTGATCGGCCATTGCCCAGCAGCGACTTCATGTTGCCGTTGCCACAGAGCGACAAATCACTGGATGTGTACCTGCGACTGATTTCCGAAAACCAGCTGCGGCCCTACATCACCCTGCAATCGGCGGTCATGACCGCAGCCAATCAGACCCAGACGCTGATCTACGGACTGCTGCTGGGCTGCATCGCCATGCTGATCCTGCACAACCTCATCCGCTACGCCTACACCCGCTCGCGCAGCAGTCTGTGGCTGGCGGCCTGTGAAGTCCTGCTGATGCTCAGCCTGGTGCTGTTGTTGAACCTCGCAGGGCCATGGCTGCCAAGCTGGCAAGCCGTGCAAACGCCCGGCGCTTACCTCGCCTTGTTGCTGACCGCGCCCTGCGGCCTGATGCTCGCCTATCGCTTTTTTGCCCCCCTCGGCCCACACCCGCTGAATCGGCTGTTGCTGGGCGAGATCCTGGTCATCACGATCTGCGGCCTGTTGCTGCTGTTCGTCAATACATTGCCTTTGAACATCATTACCTACGGCCTGGTCGCCCTTGCGGGCCTGACCATGCTGTTCGTCAGTGCCTTTCACTGGCAAAAAGGCTATCGCCCTGCGCGGCTGTTCGTTGCGGCCATGGTGGCGTTCAACCTCGGTACGCTGATTATCCTGCCGGCCTTGCTGGGGCTGACACTGGTCGAGCCCCACGGTCTGATCACCACGCTGCTGGTGTTCATCTGCATCAGCGGCCTGCTGATGAGCATTGCCCTGAGCGAGCGCCAACGCAGCATCACCGAAGACCGTTTCAGCATCAGTCGCGACCTGGCCGCCAGTAACGCCGAGATCAACGCCAAGGCCGAGTTCCTGGCAAAAATCAGTCATGAAATCCGCACACCGATGAACGGCGTGCTGGGCATGACCGAGCTGTTGCTGGGCACGCCCTTGTCGGTCAAGCAGCGCGACTACGTACAAACCATCCATAGCGCCGGCAACGAACTGCTGACGCTGATCAACGAAATTCTCGACATCTCCAAGCTCGAGTCAGGACAGATCGAACTGGATGATGTGCAGTTCGACCTCAACGCGTTGATCGAAGACTGCCTGAGTATCTTCCGCGCCAAGGCCGAACAGCAGAACGTCGAGCTGATCAGTTTCATCCAGCCGCAAGTGCCACGGGTCATCAGTGGTGACCCGACACGTCTTCGCCAAACACTGCTGAGCCTGCTTGAAAACGCCCTGAAGAAAACCGACGAAGGCGAGGTCCTGATTGTCGTTGCCCTCGATGAGCGCAGCGCCAAACCACGCCTGCGCATCGCCGTACAAGACAGCGGCGAGCCGATGGATGCCGAAGAACGCGATGCGCTGATGCACGCCGAACTGCACAGCAAGCACTTCCTCTCGGCCAACCGCCTGGGTGGAAACCTGGGGTTGGTGATCGCCCGTCAGCTGATTCGCTTGATGCAGGGCGAGTTCGGCATCAAGAGTGGCGCCCAGCAGGGCAGCACCCTGTGGCTGACATTGCCACTGGACCCGGAACGCCTCGAACACCCGACCTCCGATCTCGACGGCCCGTTGCAAGGTGCGCGGGTGCTGGTGGTGGACGACAACGACACTTGCCGCAAAGTCCTGGTGCAGCAATGCAGCGCCTGGGGCCTGAACGTCAGCGCGGTTCCATCCGGCAAGGAAGCGCTGGCGCTGTTGCGCACCAAAGCGCACTTGCGTGACTACTTCGACGTGGTCCTGCTGGACCAGAACATGCCCGGCATGACCGGCATGCAGCTGGCCGCCAAGATCAAGGAAGATCCGAGTCTCAATCACGACATCCTGCTGATCATGCTCACCGGCATCAGCAACGCCCCCAGCAAAATCATTGCGCGCAACTCCGGGGTCAAACGCATCCTCGCCAAACCGGTGGCCGGCTACACCCTCAAAACGACCCTGGCCGACGAACTGACCCAGCGCAACAAGGGGCTCGCCGTGGTGCCTCACTCGTCATCCAGCGCTACCCTGCCGGTGAAGGTGCCAAGCGATTTCCGCATTCTCGTCGCCGAGGACAACAGCATCTCGACCAAGGTTATCCGTGGCATGCTGGGCAAGCTCAATCTGCAACCGGACACCGCCAGCAATGGTGAAGAAGCGCTACAGGCGATGAAAGCCCAGCGCTATGACCTGGTGCTGATGGACTGCGAAATGCCGATCCTCGATGGTTTCTCGGCCACCCAGCAACTGCGTGCCTGGGAAGTCGGCAACCAGCGCACTCGCACTCCGGTGGTGGCGTTGACTGCGCACATCCTCGCCGAACACAAGGAGCGCGCGCGCCAGGCCGGCATGGACGGACACATGGCCAAACCGGTGGAGCTTTCGCAATTGCGCGAACTGATCGAACACTGGGTGGCCCAGCGTGACCTGCAAAACCGCAACGCGACCTCAACGTCCTGAGCCGACAGACGCTGCGACGCCTGATAGACTCCCCTTCGACTTCCCTCGCCAGTGAGCCTGCACCATGCTCCACGTGTTGTTCAGCGTTTACCTGAAGATGCTGGTGCTCTACAGCCCGTTCTTCGTGTTGTCCTGCTTCATCAGCCTGACCCGCGGTTACTCACGCAAGGAACAACGGCGGCTGGCCTGGAAAGTGGCCATTGCCACGCTGGTCTCCAGCGTGTTGCTGTACTTGTTTGGCCGGGTGATTTTCAGTGTCTTCGGCATCACCGTGGATGCATTTCGCATCGGCGCCGGCAGCGTACTGTTCATCTCGGCGCTGGGCATGGCCCAAGGCAAGTCGGCGGTACAGACCGACAACGTGCAGCAGGACGTGACCATCGTTCCGCTGACCATTCCGCTGACAGTCGGCCCCGGCACCATCGGTGCATTGCTGGTGATGGGTGTGAGCCAGCCGCACTGGGACGACAAGCTCACCGCCATCGTCAGCATCGCCCTGGCCAGTTTCACCGTAGGCGTTGTGCTGTACCTGTCCAATCACATCGAGCGTATTCTCGGCGACCAGGGTTTACAAATCGTCAGCCGATTGATGGGGTTGTTCGTGTGTGCATTGGCGGCGCAGATTATTTTCACCGGGGTGAAGGGGTATCTGGTGCCATGACGGCGCCACAGGCCTGGCTCGCCGGCGTCAAACCGATACCGGGCGTGATCGGCAGCAGCTGATGCCCCTGCACAAACGCGACGATTTGCGCCCTGCTTCGGGCAAATGCCCTCACCGCCATCTCGAACGCGTGATGCTTCACAAGTACGGGTGAAGTGAAGCTGGACGGCAGAAAGGCCTGCTGCAGAAATTGCTCATCCACGCATTGGGCCGTTTCAAACTCAAGATGGAACAGGTCGATGCAGGCTTTGCGGGCGCTCACTGCCAGAAGCCAATGCACTGTGAAGCGTTGCTCTTCCTTTCCATCTTCCACCTTCACCCTGCGCTGACTGAACGATCGCTCGCGAAAGCGCACCGCCGGTGGCGCATCCGTCGACAGCTGCGCGAAAGCATCCAATGCTTCGGCCGCCAGCTCACACGGTTCCTGCAGCGCCTCGCCGGCCATCGCCTGCGCAAACACATTGTGCAGCGTCACCGTGGATGGCAGATCAAACACGGGTTTCAGGTCTTGCTCACGCCTGAGCGTCCACCCGCATCGCTCGAGGGCCTGGACAAACCTGCTGTGCCATTGCGGGAAGTCACCGACGTCGGGAAAACTGTTTGAAGCCATCACCCGAGCAGCCAGCAAAGAATACAAAGTGTCGCATTTCATCTGCTGATCCAATGAAAGCGACAAGACACCGAGAAGCCCGGAGTCGACAAATGATTCCTGACGAAAACTTTCCATGTTTCACCTTGCAACTCGAATACAAAAAAAGAGAACTTCCAGTGTGGAAGTTCTCAAGAATGTTTACAGCGGTGTTTTAAAGTAATCGAGTCGGGCTTTATCGACTGCCGCCTGAACAACATTCTTAACGACATTGTAAGCACGTCGATTCAATACGCGCCTCGTAGCTGCATTGTAGATCCTGACTTCCTCACCTCGATACTTGAAGAACAAAAATTTTGTAATGAGCTCCTTGGCTTCCATTTGTATGGCGCACGCAATCATAGTTGCCCGCCCACCCAACAACAGACATGGGGTGGCCTGAAAGTTGCCGGACTTATTCTGTTTACTTTTCAGCTCTATCAGTTTTAGAGCCCCGTCGTTCTTTTCCAGCGAATTGAAGGCTGCGGAGATCAGCGGCAAAACCTTCAGTTTGTCGGCACCGGCGGCCAAGGCGATGATCTGCAATGCAGCCTCATCCAAAGTGAAGTTCAGCTCCCGGCTGATGTATTCCTTGTAAGGGTCGTTCATGGTCGGCCAGCCGCACATGGTCAGTGCCTTGCTGTATTCGCCATACCACTCGCGGCGCTGGGTTTCGCGATGGAAGAGTTTGTCCGCGCGTATTTCCGCATAAAGAATCGTGTCATCGAAAGCTTCGCGATCCTCATAGGACAGCTCATCATCATAGGCCGCGACCGTTGTCCCCAACACCGCAGCCGACTCACTACCCTGTTGTTCCGAGGCCAGACTCATTCGCGCCATACGCGCCCTCGGCTGAAATATCTCAGCCGACTTGAAATACTCCCGCTGAGCAACATAGTCGAACGAATCGTCCATAAGTTCATTGATATTCATTTGTTGACTTCCTTGTCATTTAGTTGAGCCTGCTTCCTGCAGGTGAACAAAACTTAGCAACCAGACCTAAATCGGTCAAACCAGAAAGAACCACAAGATATTGAAAGACTAATTCGCCGCACTTCAATCAAAGAAAACCAAACAAACTAAAAGGCCGGCATTGCGCCGGCCTTTTATCCAACTTACGGCTTATTACCGTACCAGCGAGGCGTATAAACCCACGTTCCGCCATCTGCTCGAGCAAACACACAAGTCGTCGACGAGCCAATCAGCACCATGGTTCGCATATCAACCTGATCCGGGGTGAGTTGCCCCAGCGTCGTCACCCGCAGTGTCTGCCCCGGACGACCGATATCGCGCCCCAGCACCACGGGTGTTTCAGGCACGCGGTGCCGGGCGACGATGTCCAGGGCTTGCCCCAGTTGCCACGGCCGTGAACGGGAGATCGGGTTGTAGAACGCCAGGGCCAGGTCCGCCTGAGCGGCCAGGTCCAAGCGTTTCTCGATGATCGACCACGGCTTGAGGTTGTCCGACAGCGACAGCACGCAGAAATCATGACCCAAGGGTGCACCGGCCTGGGCCGCGGTTGCCAGCGAGGCCGATACGCCCGGCAGGATCTCGAGCTCGACGTTGTGCCAATGAGCATCCGTGGATTCATGAAGCGCTTCGAGCACCGCGGCAGCCATGGCGAACACACCCGGGTCACCAGACGACACCACCACAACCGATCGCCCTTGGGCCGCCAGTTCGAACGCGTGCCGTGCTCGCTGCATTTCCTCACGGTTGTCAGTGCAATGCAGCACCTGATCCGCACGGAAGGGCCCGGCCATACGTACATAGGTTTCGTAACCCAGCACATCATTGGCGCGGGCGAGTTCGGCCTTCACTGCCGGTACCATCAACTCGGCTGCACCCGGCCCCAGACCAATCACCGCCAGGCGACCGCGCGCACGGCCAATGTGCATCGGGTCCAGTGGCTGCTCGGCCAGCGCCACGGCAACGGCATCATCACCCACAACCGAAACGACCGATCCGATAGCCTGGCGCGCCAGTTCACAGGCACCGCCAACAGCAGCGGCAAAACGCAACGGCACACCCAGTTCGAGTGCAGCCTCACGCAGCGCCGGGCTGGCCATTGCGCTGTCGGGAGCCAGCAGGCACGCCAGCGACTGCACAGCGATTCTGGACCGATGCAGAGCCTCGCGCACCAGGTTCGGCACATCGGTAACGTCGGCACTGACCGCCACCAGCACACTGCGTGGATAGATCAGCAATTCGTTGGCCGCAGGGCTGCGTTCGGCATGGCTGACATGCACCGCCAGCCGCGCCTGTGCATCCTCAGGCAGTTGCGCTTGCGCCAGCCAGGGCGCCGAACCTTCGATGCGCACCGTTTCGCCGGCGAGCAGATCGGAAACGAAACGCTTGCCCAGTTCCAGATCGCCCAAGGTATAGCCGCTGGGCGGGTTGAGCAGGCAAGTGCCGAAACGCAATTCACCACTGGTGGTGATGGCCGGCGCGACGTCGAGATGCGCAGCAATCTCTCGCGCCATCACGTTTACGCCGCCCAGGCCACCGAGCAACGGCACCACTGCGCTACCGTCCTCGGCCACGGCCAGCACCGGTGGCTCGGCGCCCTTTTCCAGCAGCAACGGCGCCAGTGTGCGGATCACGATTCCGGCCGCGCACAACGCGATGATCGGCGTGCCCTGTTGATACAGCTCGCGCAGGGTCGCGCCGAAGTCGTGATAGACACGGTCCGCGCCATCGACCCGTTCGGCCAGCCCATGGATCAGGGCGCCGGGGTAAACCTGTTGAAGCACGCGCGCGGTGGCGAGGCTGCCATTGCCAAGAATGACAATCGCCGGATCGGATCGGGTCATCAGCCTTGCCACCTTTCGCCGGGAACGATGATCAGCGAGAAGTACGGCGAAGACATGGGCTCCACCTGATCCAGCGGCACGATCTTCTGATTGGCCATGGTCGCGCGTTCGACGTACAACGCACGCTCGGCCAGACCGAGTTCTTCCAGCACCTGACGAACCTTGGGAAAGTTGCGCCCCAGTTTCATGATCACCGCTGCGTCGGCATCGGCCAGGCGACGTTTGAGTTCGTCGTGGGGCAGCACGCCGGACAACACCGACAGGCTCTGATTGCGATACACCAGCGGTGCACCCAGCACCGAGGCGCCGCCGAGCATCGAGCACACGCCTGGGACGACTTCGGCTTGATAGCGCTCGGCGAGCCGGTCGTGCAGGTACATGTAGGAGCCGTAGAAGAACGGATCGCCTTCGCAGATCACTGCCACGTCGCGACCGGCATCGAGATGCGTCGCCAGTTCGGCGGCGGCGTCATCGTAAAAGTCGCTGATCACTTGTTCATAGGACAGCGGCGCCGGCAACGCCTCGGTGGTCACCGGGTAAACCAGTGGCAACAGGTTCTGCGCTGCTTGCAGATGCGCCTCGATGATGCCGAATGCATTGCCCTTTTTGCCCTTGGCGACGAAGTACGCCACCACCGGCGATTCGCGCAGCAGGCGCAGGGCCTTTACGGTGATCAGTTCCGGATCACCGGGACCCACGCCAAGGCCGATCAAACGTCCTGGTTTGTGCATCATTCGATCTCCGTGGCGAGGGCATTGACGGCCGCGGCGGCCATGGCGCTTCCGCCCAGGCGACCTTGCATGATGACGAAAGGCACGCCACGGCTGTCCGCCGCCAACGCTGCCTTGGATTCGGCGGCACCGACGAAGCCTACCGGGAAGCCAAGGATCAGCGCCGGTTTCGGTGCGCCGGCGTCGAGCATTTCCAGCAAGTAAAACAGTGCGGTCGGCGCATTGCCGATGACCACCACGCTGCCTTCCAGATGCGGGCGCCACAACTCCAGCGCAGCGGCTGAACGGGTGTTACCCAATTCACGAGCCAGTTCCGGAACGCTCTCGTCGCGCAGGGTGCAGATCACCTGATTGTTCGCCGGCAGGCGCGCTCGGGTAATGCCTTCGGACACCATCCGCGCATCACACAGGATCGGCGCGCCAGCAGCCAGCGCATCGCGCCCGGCCTTGCCCGCGCCTTTGGAAAACTGCAAACCGTCGATGGCCTCGACCATGCCGCAGGCGTGAATCACCCGAACCGCGAGTTTTTCCAGATCGGCCGGGATTCGCGCCAGGTTGGCTTCGGCGCGGATGATCGCGAAGGAGTTGCGATAAATCTCCTGACCGTCGCGGATGTAATCAAGCATCAAGGGGGCTCCCTGAGCGGGCGTCGAGCAGGGTCGCGACCGCTTCAATAGTAAGGTTGCGTGCGTGCAGCGCGCCAAAACCGGGCTGCGCGGCATCGCGAAAATAGAGATCGTAGTGACCGGGGGTGACGGCCAGCAATGTGACTGGCGCCTTGTGCGCGGCGGCACAGGAACGTGGGCAACCGCTCAAGTGCACATTCAGCACGTGCCCGTGACGTTGCAGCAAAGCGGCCAGTTGCAAGGCATCGCCTTTGGTCTCGGCCAGGCCTTTGCCACAGCCGTTGGAACCGGTGCAGGCAATCAACCGGCTCAACGAATGCCCGGCGTCACACAACAGGCCCAGTTGTCCAAGGCGTGCGGTGACTTCAGCGGCGTGCTCGCAACGGACATTGGGCAACAGCAAAGTTTGCCACGGGGTGAACCGCAGGCTGCCGTCGCCGAATTCATCGGCCAGCTGTGCCGCGCCCCGCAGCATCGTCGGGTCAAGCCGTCCCAGTGGCGGTACGGCGCCCACGTAGACAAGATCAGCCTGAACCTGGGGGTGTGCGCCGATGTGCAGAACGCTCGAATCCGCGCTGCGCCGCCAGTTGGTCATGACCTGAATGGAGACGCGGCCAGCCAGTCGCGCCAGGAAATCTTCGACCGAGTAATCGCAAAGCAAATGACGCATCCGGGTTTGTTCAGGACGTGCCAGCTCAAGGAACAACTCAAGCACCGCGACCACCAGGCGGTGGCCATCGTCGAGCGACACCGAACCTTGAGCCGCGTCCAGCGGGCAACCCGCCAGGCCGAAAGCCAGCCGTACCTCGCCGTCACGTGCATACGCCGAGAGCCACAGGTCGTGAGGATGTTCGAGCATCGCCAATGCCTCGCTGCCATCGAGCTGGACGGCGAACTTGGCGCTAAGGTCGTGGAACGGCGGGTGACTTTGCAGCGTGGCAAGAATCTGCTCGGCCAAGGGACGGGTGTCGAGCAGCATCTTGCGATCGATCCCGGCACCCGGACTGAGCATCAGGTTGCGCACATCATCGCCCGCCGCGTTTTGCGGCCCGAGCCCGGCGCCCAGCAAGCGCTCGATCAATGCCCCTGGCTCACGGCCGATGCCGCGGAGTTGCAGATTGGCGCGATTGGTCGCCTCGATCGCACCGCTGGCGAAGCGCTCGGCGGCGTCCGCCACGGCATTGGCCTGGGCACTGCTGATCGAACCACCACTGAGTTTGATCCGGCAGATCCCGCCATCCAGTGCCGGGACAATACGCAGCAACCCCGGACAGGCCGAGGGGCGTAAGGCAGTGGATACTGGGCGTTCGTTCAAGGGGATGACCCGTTCAGGTGGCGAGGCACTTCGCGGGCGAAGCGGGCGGTATTATGCCTGCTTTGCAACGGGGGATGAAAAGCTTGTCGGACGACGGGAAGGTTAAATCCTCCAGCAGTCCGACACGCTCGAACGAACGCCCCGCGCCTCACAGGCGCAGCAGATACTCTCGGCTGCGCTCGGTGATTTTGTCGCGCATGGCTGCCGCCAAGGGGTCGAAACGTTTCCTGTCCAGGGTGAATGTCCCGTAATGCTGAATCAACGTGACATCGTGATCCAGCCACTTCAGAAACAGAAACTGCGCCGGCTCAACGGCAGCGACATACCATGAGTGGATCAGCATGAGGGTCAGTCGCCCGTTGGCATCGTAGGCGCAGGGCATCGTTTGAAATTGCCGTCCACGTTCCCTTGCGCTTTTCTGCGCCAGCAGCATCGATGCCTGGAGGTTGTCTTTCAACGCCTCGAAAGCGTGCATCGCGGCGCTGTACATGCTGTCGCTGACATTGGGCCTGAGCGTGTCGAGAATCGCACTGGAAATGGGTTCATGCAGCTCGATATGCCGACTGTCGAGCATGACCGGACGCTGATGAATCCAGCCAAAATGCCAGAGCCCCAAGGTGAAATGTTGCAGCCACTCGTACCACTGGGTTTGCCGGTCGTAACGCGTGTCGGTGTATTGCTCCAGGTACAGCGCGCAGTCGAGGGCATCTTGCTCATCGTCTGCCGATACCCCCTCGGCCATCGAAACAATGCTGCTCCCAGCGATGGCAGCCCGGACAGGGGCGGGCTGACTGAGCGGCAAAGTGACGGTCTGCAAGCGTGCGGTGACCGGCGCGGCAGCGGTCAATCCAAGAAAGGCCAGGCGCTGCTCCAGCGCCGGAAACTCGATAGGTGTCTCGAACATAAAATTCCTTTTTGTATGTTGGATGGGTTGATCCAGCGTCAACTCACAATGACAACTAAGCAGATGCCCGTCCGGCCAACAATCTGCCGAGTAACACAGGATATGTAACGGTCGCGGCGCGAGCTGCGCGGAATGCATAAAAAGCCGCAGCGGCGCGGTATCATTGCGCCCAGTCCCGAACCCGGTCATGGGGCAATTTATCAAGGAGCAGGCATGACGCCCTGGCTGACAGTAGTAGGCATCGGTGAAGACGGTTTCAAAGGTCTGGGCAAAAACGCCCGGCATGCGCTGCTGCGTGCCTCACGGATCTTCGGCGGCCAACGGCACCTGGATTTGTTGCCGCCGTGCATTCGCGGCGAGCGTGAATGCTGGCCGAGCCCGTTCTCCATCCAGCCGGTACTGGCCCTGCGCGGCGAGCCTGTCTGTGTACTGGCCAGCGGTGACCCACTGTTCTTCGGCGTGGGCGCCAGCCTCGCCCGGCACTTGCCCGGCGAAGAAATGCTGACGCTGCCCGCGCCCTCTTCTTGCTCGCTGGCCGCCGCCAGAATGGGCTGGCCATTGCAGGAAGTGGTCACGCTGTCGGTGGTTGCCCGCCCCATCGCCGCTCTCAGCGCGCAACTATTCAGCGGCGTGCGCCTGCTGGTATTAAGCAACGATGGAAACAGCCCCGCCGCCATCGCCTCGCTGCTGCGTGAGCGCGGTTTCGGGCCGAGCCGTCTGACTGTTCTGGAGCACTTGGGCGGTGAAGCCGAGCGGCGAATCGAAGGCATCGCCAGCGACTGGGCCGACCCGGCCATCGCCGATTTGAACCTGATCGCCATCGACTGCGCCGCCGAACCGACCGCGCCACGCCTGTCACGCCTGGCCGGCCTGCCAGACTCGGCATTCAAGCACGATGGTCAGATCACCAAGCGTGACGTCCGGGCGATCACCCTCGCCCGCCTGGCCCCGACTCCCGGCCAATTGCTGTGGGATGTCGGCGCCGGCAGCGGCTCGATCGGCATCGAATGGATGCGTGCCCACCCAAGCTGCCGGGCACTGGCCATTGAGGCCGATGAGGGGCGCCAGGCATTGATCGAGTACAACCGCGACACCCTCGGCGTGCCGGGCCTGCAACTGATCCGTGGCCGAGCGCCGCAAGCACTTGAAGGCCTCGAGCGCCCGGACGCGATTTTCATTGGTGGCGGCGTCACTCGCGAAGGCGTGCTGGACGCCTGCTGGGCCGCCCTCAAACCCGGTGGCCGGCTGATCGCCAATGCGGTCACGCTGCAAAGTGAAATGACCCTGATGGCATGGCGTGAACAGCGCGGCGGGGAACTGACGAGTATCCACATCGCCCAGGCGCAAGCGCTGGGTGAATTCGACACCTGGCGCCAGGCCTTGCCGATTACGTTACTGGACACGACGAAACCTCTCGATGCGTGACGAAACGGCCGAACAACCTGCCCCCCTGCGCAGTGGCCTGACCACGGGCAGCTGCGCCACGGCGACCAGCCTCGCGGCAGCTCGCCTGTTGCTCACTGGCACGGCGGCGGACGCGGTGGAAATTATCTTGCCCAAGGGCAAACAGGTGCAGATGCGTCTTGAGTTCTGTCGACTGACGGACGACGGCGCGGAGGCTGGCACGATCAAGGATGCCGGGGACGATCCCGACGTCACCCACGGTGCCCTGCTCTACTCCCAGGTGCGACTGCTCGGCGAGCCCGGTGTGCGCTTCAATGCCGGACGCGGCGTCGGCACCGTCACCCGCCCCGGGCTGGTGCTGAGCGTCGGCGAACCGGCGATCAACCCGGTGCCGCGCAAAATGATCGGCGATCACCTGACCCAACTCGCCGCAGACCACGGCTACAGCGGCGGTTTCGAGGTCACGGTCAATGTCGAAAACGGTGAAGCACTGGCCTTGAAAACCATGAACCCGCGCCTGGGAATTCTGGGTGGCCTGTCGATCCTCGGTACCAGCGGCATCGTCCGGCCGTTTTCCTGCGCGGCCTACATTGCCTCGATCCACCAGGGCATCGATGTCGCGAAAACCAACGGTTACCTGCACATCGCCGCATGCACCGGCAACGCCAGCGAAGACACCATGCGCCGGGTCTACAACCTGCCGGAAATCGCCCTGATCGAGATGGGCGATTTCGTCGGCGCGGTACTCAAGCATCTGCGCAAGGTGCCTGTGGATAAACTCAGCCTCTGTGGCGGCTTCGGCAAGATCAGCAAACTGGCCGCCGGGCACATGGACTTGCACAGCCGGCATTCGAGCATCGACCTGCCGCAACTGGCCGAATGGGCCGCAGCGGTGGGTGCCGATGCCGCGTTGCAGCAGGGCATCCGCGAGGCCAACACCAGTCAGCAGGCATTGGCCATGGCCAGCGCCGCCGGCATCGCCCTCGGCGACGCGGTGTGCCAGCACGCCCTGGCGTTCGCCCGCAGCGTTGTCCCGGCGCAGGTTCAGGTCGAAGTGTTTGCCATCGACCGCCAGGGCGGGATCGTCGGGCATGCGGGAGCTTTTCAATGAAACGCATTCTGCTGCTCGGCGGCGTCACCGAGGCGCTGGCCATCGCCCGCACGCTGGGGCCGGAGCACATTTACAGCCTGGCCGGGATCGGCCGCGTGCCGACGGATCTGCAATGCCAGGTTCGCGTCGGCGGTTACGGCGGTGCCGAGGGGCTGGCGCAATTCATTCGCGATGAGGGCATCGGTCTGTTGCTGGACGCCACTCACCCATACGCCGCGCAAATCAGCCAGAACGCCGCAACTGCAGCGCACTTGAGCGGGGTTCCCTGCTGGGCGCTGCGACGTCCGGCATGGCAAGCGCAGGCTGGCGATGACTGGCATGAAGTCAGCGACTGGGCCGAACTGATCGAAGCCTTGAAACCTTTCCGCCACCCACTGTTCACCCTCGGCCGCGAGCCGTTGCAACACCTGGACGAAATTCCCCCTGAACAATTCTGGACCCTGCGCGCACTCGACGTTTACCCCGGCAACGCACGCTGCGAAGTGATCGGCGCACGGGGGCCGTTCCTGATCGACGATGAACGAGCGTTGTTTGAACGTCGGCAGATCGACGTGCTGATCAGCAAGAACAGCGGCAGCACCGCGACAGAACCAAAGCTGGAGGTGGCGCGCGAGCGTGGGGTGCCGGTGATTGTTTTGAAGCGGCCGGTGTTGCCGGGGGTTGAGCGGGAGTTTGAATCGGTCCGACAACTACTGGAAAACCTATCCCTGTCGGACCTTTCCTAAGGACTGCAGAAACCTACGAATTTGCTGGCAATATTCCAGGAAAATGCTGGCTGTTCCTCTCTATATCTCAAGCCCATATTCAAGTTCCTTTAATCCGAGCAAGTACAAGCCCGACATTCACAGTGGGTGGCCAGCCTCATCCAGAGAAAAGCGGCGCTTGTCAGTTTGTATCCCAAGGAATACGATTCAGACATGATCGACTTCAAACGATCCCAAATATTTGCCGATTGGCTCGACTCACTGAGGGACACCCTTGGCAAGGCTCGCATCATTGCCAGACTCCGCGCTGCCGAACATGGAAACTTTGGTGACTGTGACTCCATTGGTGCAACGGTCTATGAAATGCGCGTTCATCATGGTCCCGGCTATCGGATCTATTTCACACGCAAAGGCGAAAGGGTTTATCTGCTGCTGGTAGGCGGAGACAAGTCGACTCAAAAAAGAGATATCAAACGTGCCATTCAAATGGCACAAAACATCGGTAATGAGGAGTAGATCATGGCCGAACAATTCACCCGTTTTGATGCCGCCGAG
The DNA here is from genome assembly GCF_028656895.1 of Pseudomonas sp. TNT2022 ID1044. Taxonomy (NCBI): domain Bacteria; kingdom Pseudomonadati; phylum Pseudomonadota; class Gammaproteobacteria; order Pseudomonadales; family Pseudomonadaceae; genus Pseudomonas; species Pseudomonas sp. TNT2022 ID1044. The sequence goes on from NZ_JAMDHB010000014.1 coordinate 84,049, forward strand.
TTTCTCAAGACTCCGGAAGAAATGGCGGCTTACCTGGATGCCTGCTTTGAAGAAGATGCCGGTGACGGCGTCCTGATTCGAGCGGCTCTCAACGACATCGCCAGAGCAAAGGGCATGACACAAATTGCCCGTGATGCCGGCTTGGGACGTGAGAGTCTATATAAAGCTCTGAGCAGCACTGGCAATCCGGAATTCGCGACTATCATGAAGGTTATGAAGGCGCTCGGTCTGCGTTTGCATGCCACTGTTGTCTGATGAGATGCGACACCACACCGCACGCACTCTTTTTACTTATCGGCCCTGATCAGGCTAAATAGCCCGCGCCTGATCGCCCACCCACCGGATTTTGTCCCATGTCCCGACAACGGCTTGCAATTGCCTGGATCGCCTGCTTCGCAGTGCTGTTCAACATGCTCGCCATGCCGATGACCGGTGCGATGGCGCAGGCGGCGAAATCGCCGGCCGAACAATTGTTGTGGGGCAGCTTCTGCTCGTCCAGCGGCACCAGGATGGTGGCGATTTCCCTGGGCGACATCGAGCAGAAAGCGCCGCAAAACGACGATCATTCCAACATGCAGCACTGCTGGTGCTGCTCAGGCTCCGCCCCGTTGGTGGCGTTGCCCGGCCATGAGCCGCAACTGTATTTTGCGCAGTTCGAGTCCAATCGAAGCCTGCCACCTTCGGCGCTCAGCGCGCCGACACCGCGCCAGCAATGGCCAAGCCTCAATCCCCGTGCCTCCCCTCTGGTGTGATTCCTTCTCGCAATTGACCTGCGTTTTGAATCGCTCTGGAGAACTGCCATGTTGAAAAAACTCATCGTTCTGGCCGCGTTGCTGCTGCCTGCCTGCTTTGCCAATGCCCACGAATACAAAGTCGGCGCACTGGAAATCGCTCACCCGTGGTCGCAGGAGCTGCCGCCCAACGCACCTACCGTCGCCGCGTATTTCGTCATTCACAACGCGGGCAAAACTGCCGACCGCTTGCTCAGCGTCGACTCGCCGATCGCGGGTGAAGCGCAGCTGCACGAGCATGTGATGCAAAACGACCTGATGAAAATGCAGCCGGTCCCCAGCGTGGAGATCCCTGCCGGTGGCAACGTCTCGTTTGCACCGATGGCCTACCACGTGATGCTGGTGAACTTGAAAGACCGTAGCCTGCTCGCCGACGGCAAGCGCTTCCCGATGACCCTGCATTTCGAGAAGTCCGGTGACGTGACGGTCGAAGTGGCGGTGCAGAAGCAGCCGCCCGAAAGCATGCAACAGCACGCTCACGCTCAGTAACCCGCTGAGCCGAATCCGTCCATGCGCCCGCCAAGCACCAGGCCATCCGCACACCGTCGTCAGCTATCAAATTTGACGCGCGGCAGTTGGATCAGCCTGTTTGCCATGCTGATGATCTTTATCGGTCCACTGATTTCTCAGTCGATGCCGATGGGTCAGAGCACCCCGATGTCGATGAACATGTCGATGGACATGAGCATGGACATGTCGGCGATGGACCACGCCGACCACGGCGCACAACCGACCGCCGAACACTGCCCGCCAGCGTCCGGGCACCATGCGATCTGGGAAAAATGCGGCTATTGCAGCCTGCTGTTCAATTGCCCGGCATTGACCGGCGGCGGGTCCTTCGTCGCCTTCAATATCCCGCCCGTCAACACGTTCACCATTCCCTCCCCGCGCCTGGGCCATGCCCGGCAAACCTTCTTCCCCGGCGCCCGCACCCGCGCCCCGCCCATCGTCGCGTAAACAGCCACTTCTGATTTCACACGGCCCGCAAGACAACCCGCTCCCACAGGGATTGCACCGGTTGTCCGCCGTGTCGTTTACGACTGTTCGATGGAAATTGTCATGTCCAGGTTTTCTGCTGACACACGCTTGAGCCCTGCCCAAGCCTCTTTGACCCAAAACGAATCCAGCATTCGTTTCCGGCACGCCACCGCCATTCTGTGCGGGGCCTTGCTGACGCCTCCGGTGCTGGCCGATGAACACGCCGGTCACCCTGAAGAACTGAGCCCGACGGTCATTACCGCCATTGCCCCCAGCTCGCCGCTGACCATCGTCACCAACCCGAAAGAGCCGCGCCAACCGGTGCCGGCCAGCGATGGCTCGGACTATCTGAAAACCATCCCGGGATTCGCCCAGGTGCGCAATGGCGGTACCAACGGCGATCCGGTGCTGCGCGGCATATTCGGTTCGCGCCTGAACATCCTCACCAACGGCGGCATGATGCTCGGCGCTTGCCCCGGTCGGATGGACGCACCCACCTCGTACATCTCGCCGCAGACTTACGACAAGCTGACCGTCATCAAAGGCCCGCAAACCGTACTCTGGGGCCCGGGCGCTTCGGCCGGCACCATCCTCTTCGACCGCGAGCCGGAAAACTTCGGCGAACTCGGCACGCGGGTTAACGCCAGCGTGCTGGCCGGTTCCAATGGCCGTTTCGACAAAGTGGTGGACGCCGCCGCGGGCGGGCCACTGGGTTACGTGCGGGTGATCGGCAACACCGCCCAGGCCGATGATTACAAGGACGGCAACAACGACACCGTTGCCTCGCGCTATGACAAATGGAACGGCGACGTCGCACTGGGCTGGACCCCGGACGCCGATACCCTGCTGGAGCTGACCGCCGGCAAGGGCGACGGCGAGGCTCGGTACGCCGGTCGCGGCATGGACGGTTCGCAATTCAAGCGCGAAAGCCTGGGCCTGCGCTTCGAGAAGTCCAACATCAGCGATGTGCTGGAAAAACTCGAGGCACAGGTCTACTACAACTACGCCGACCATGTGATGGACAACTACACCCTGCGCACACCGTCCGCCACCGGGATGATGGCCGGGCCTATGGCGTCCAGCGTCGACCGCCGTACCCTCGGCGCGCGAATCAAGGGCACCTGGCGCTGGACCGACGTGCAGTTGATCAGCGGCATCGATGCGCAGACCAACGAACACCGTCAGCGCAGCGCCATGGGCGTCGATACCTACAAGGACCTGCCCTACACCAAGGATGCCGACTTCCATAACTACGGGGTGTTCGGCGAACTGACCTGGTACGCCGCCGAGCGTGATCGCTTGATCAGCGGTGCACGCCTGGACCGCGCTTCAGCCAAGGATTTTCGCCAGACCACCGGCTCGGGAATGATGACCCGCCCGAACCCGACGGCCGATGACACCCGCGCTGACACGCTACCCAGCGGCTTCATCCGCTACGAACACGACCTGGCTGACAGCCCTACCACGTTGTACGCGGGCGTCGGGCACACCCAGCGGTTCCCGGATTACTGGGAGCTGTTTTCGCCCAATTCCGGCCCTGTCGGATCGGTGAATGCCTTCGACTCGATCAAACCGGAAAAAACCACCCAGCTCGACTTCGGCCTGCAATACAAGACCGAGGACCTCGAAGCCTGGGCCTCGGGCTATGTCGGCCAGGTCCGCGACTACATCCTGTTCAACTACACGCCCGGCATGATGGGCATGACCTCGCAAGCCGAAAACATCGACGCGCGAATCATGGGTGGCGAACTGGGCGCCGCCTACAACCTCACCCAAAACTGGAAAGCCGATGCGACCCTGGCCTACGCCTGGGGCAAGAACAGCAGCGATGGCAGTGCATTGCCGCAAATGCCGCCGCTGGATGCACGTTTCGGCCTGACCTATAGCGAAGACAACTGGAGCGCCGGCGCACTGTGGAGAGTGGTCGCCGCGCAAAACCGTATCGACCAGAACAAGGGCAACGTGGTCGGCAAGGACTTCGACAAGACGCCGGGCTTCGGCGTGTTCTCCCTCAACGGCGCCTATCGGATCAACAAGCACTGGAAGGTCAGCAGCGGCGTCGACAACCTGTTCGGCAAGGCTTACGCCGAACACTTGAACCTGGCCGGCAACGCCGGTTTCGGCTATCCGGCCAATGACCCGCAAGCCATCAAGGAACCGGGGCGCACGCTCTGGACCAAGGTGGACATGAGCTTTTAAGAGCACCGCGGCAAGCCCGCTCCCCTGTAGGAGCGAGCCTGCTCGCGACCGGTTGCGCAGCAACCGCAAACCAACAACGAAAAGATCCAGCCAAGCGGAGCACACGTGATGAAACAGCCCAAAGTGAATTTCTACAACCTGGCGTGGCGCTGGCATTTCTATGCCGGATTGTTCGTTGCGCCTTTCATGGTGATGCTGGCCCTGACCGGCACCATTTACCTGTTCAAGCCGCAGCTCGACTCACTGATGTACAGCAGCCTGCTCAACGTCCCGGCCGGCCATCACACGATCCCGGCCGATGACTTGCTCAAACGCGTGAAAGACGCGTATCCACAGGCCACGATCAAGCAGTACCTGCCACCGGTCAGCGCCGAGCGCAGCGCCCAGTTTGTCGTGACCAACGACGGTACCGAGCTGAATGTGTTCATCGATCCGTACCACGGCGACATCCTTGGCGAACAAGATGCCAAGAAGAACCTGCAAGCCATTGCCCGGGCGATCCACGGCGAGCTGATGATCGGCACCGTCGGTGACCGGCTGGTGGAACTGGCTGCCGGGTGGGGCGTGGTGCTGGTGGTTTCCGGGGTGTTCCTGTGGTGGCCGCGCGGTCAGGCGGCCGGCATCTTGTGGCCACGCCTGAACAGTCGCGGCCGCATTCTGTGGCGCGACTTGCACGCCGTCACCGGTTTCTGGGGCGCGTCCCTGCTGTTAGTGATGCTGTTGAGCGGCATGACCTGGACCGGGTTCTGGGGCCAGCAATACGCGGCGGTGTGGAACGTCTTTCCGGCGGCGATGTGGAATGACGTGCCGAAGTCCGACGTCGAAGCACGCAGCCTCAACAGCGCCACCCGCCAGACCGTGCCTTGGGCGATGGAAAACACACCGATGCCGATGTCCGGCGATCATGCCGAACACATGGCCCACGGCAGTGAACACGCCGGCCCGGCCGCGCCGACCATCAGCCTGCAAGACGTGCAAAACATCGCCACCCGGAGCAATGTCGAACCGGGTTACAGCATCACCTTCCCGACCACCGCCACCGGCGTCTTTACCATCGCCGTGTTCGCCGACGACCCACGCAACGACGCCACCCTGCACGTCGACCAGTACACCGGCAAGGTCCTTGCCGACGTGCGCTACGAGCAATACGGCGCCGTCGCCCGCGCCACGGAAATCGGCGTGATGTTGCACGAGGGCAAGATGTTCGGTGTGGTCAACCAGATCATCGTGCTGCTGATCTGCCTGATGATCCTGCTCAGCGCCGTCAGCGGCGTGGTGATTTGGTGGAAGCGTCGCCCGCAAGGCAAGCTCGGCGTACCGCCGCTGCGCCACGACCTGCCGAAGTGGAAAACCGCGATGGTCATCATGTTCGCGCTGGCGGTGGCATTCCCGTTGGTGGGGGCTTCGCTGGTGGTGGTGTGGTTGCTCGATCGACTGGTGCTGTCGCGCTTCACCCGGCAAGCTGAGTCGGCTTCATCATCATCTTGAAGCAGCTGAGATGCGCGGGAGGATCAGCCATGTAGACTTCCCCCCGCTCATCACCCTTTTCGGGCCTCATCGCTGGCAAGCCAGCGATGGCGCCATTAGCTTCACCTTCAGAGCCATTGCATGACCTCGCTGAACCTCACAAACCTCGCCTGGACACCCCTCGGTCACGGCCACTGTCATCACCAGTTCCAGCTGCGTGATGCCTCGCTGCACGTGGCCGCCGGTGAGTTTGTCGGGTTGATCGGCCCCAACGGCAGCGGCAAGACCAGCCTGTTGCGTTGTGCCTGGCGCTTCAGCAAACCGGAAAGCGGCGAGGTCCGGCTCGACCATCAAAACGTCTGGAAGCAATCTTCACGCTGGTGTGCGCAACGTATCGCCGTGGTGCTGCAGGAGTTTCCCGATGCCTTCGGCCTGACCGTCGAGGAAGTGGTCGCCATGGGCCGCACGCCACACAAAGGCCTGTTCGATGGCGACACGGCCGAGGATCGAAACCTCGCCTGCCAGGCCCTGGAATCAGTCGGCCTCAAGGGCTTCGAAGACCACGCGTTCACCACCCTTTCCGGCGGCGAAAAACAGCGGGTGATCCTGGCCCGCGCGCTGGCCCAGCAACCGCAACTGTTGATCCTCGACGAGCCGACAAACCACCTCGACCCGCGCTATCAGCTGGCGTTGTTGCAGTTGGTCAAGCGCTTGAAGATCGGCACCCTCGCGAGCATCCATGACCTCAACCTGGCCGCCGCATTCTGCGACCGGCTGTACGTGATCAATCACGGCCGCATCGTGGCCAGCGGCACTCCCAAAGAAGTCCTCAATGCGTCGTTGTTGCGCAACGTCTTCGGCGTCGAAGCGCTGATCGATGAGCACCCCTTGCACGGCTACCCTCGAATGACCTGGATAACCCAACCATGAATCTGCTGCGCTCCAGTCTTTTCCTCGTTCTGTTGCTGGGCAGCGCCCAGGCATTTGCCCAGGCGACGCACTACCCGTTGACGATCCAGAGCTGCAACCGCGAAGTGATCTTCCAGCAGGCGCCGAAACACGCGGTCAGCCACGACATCAACATGACCCAGATGATGCTAGCCCTCGGCCTCAAGCCGCAGATGGTCGGCTACAGCGGTGTCAGTGGCTGGAAAGCGGTGACGCCCCAGATGCAGAGCATCCTCGATGGCTTGCCGGAGCTGGCGGCCAAATACCCGTCGGTGGAAACCCTGCTCAACGCCAACGTCGACTTCTTCTTCGCCGGTTGGGATTACGGCATGCGCGTGGGCGGCGATCTCACGCCACAAACCCTGCAACCGCTGGGCATCAATGTCTACGAGCTGACCGAGTCCTGCGCCTTTGTGATGAAGCGTCCACCGGCCAGCCTTGAAGACACCTACAACGACCTGCGTAACCTCGGCAAAATCTTCGACGTGCAGGATCGCGCCAATGCCGTGATCAGTCAGATGCAGGCGCAAGTCGCCAAGGTTCGCCAAGACCTGCCGACCGATAAACCCCGGGTTTTTCTGTATGACAGCGGTGAAGACCGGGCCATGACGTCCGGTCGCCTGGGCATGCCGCAAGCGCTGATCGACGCCGCGGGCGGGCGCAACATTCTCGACGATGTCGAGGCGAGCTGGACCCGGGTCAACTGGGAGAACGTGGTCGAGCGTAACCCGCAGGTGATCGTGATCGTCGACTACGGCGAAGTCACTGCCGAACAGAAAATTGCATTCCTGCGCAGCAACAAGGCGCTGCAATCGGTGGACGCGATCAAGCACCAGCGCTTCATCGTCATCCCCTATGTGCAGGCCACGCCGGGGATCGATAACGTGCTGGCGGTTGAAACCCTGGCCAAGGGCTTCCACGGCGCATGATCAATCGTCGCTACGCCCTGTTGCTGATCGCCCTCGGCGCACTGTTGCTGGTTTCGTGCGTGGTGTCGCTGGGCTTCGGCCCGGCGCGGGTGCCGGTGGACGTGGTGTGGCGGATTCTGCTGCACAAACTGTTCGGTTTCGGTGTGCCGGACTGGAGCGCCGGGCAGCAACACATCGTCTGGCTGATCCGCGTGCCGCGCATGTTGCTCGGTGCGCTGGTCGGTGCTGGATTGGCGTTGATCGGCGCGGTGCTGCAAGCCGTGACGCGCAATCCGCTGGCCGATCCGCATTTGCTCGGGGTCACCTCCGGCGCAACCTTGGGTGCGGTGATCGTGGTGTTGCACGTTGGTGAAATCGTTGGCTTGCTGACGCTGCCGATTGCCGCGTTCATCGGTGCATTGCTGAGCATGCTGGTGGTGCTGATGATCGCCAGCCGCCATGGTCGCCTGGACAGTGATCGCCTGCTGCTGTGTGGCGTGGCGGTGTCGTTCGTGATGATGGCGGTGGCCAACTTGCTGCTGTTCATGGGCGACCATCGCGCCAGTTCCGCGGTGATGTTCTGGATGCTCGGCGGGCTCGGGCTGGCGCGTTGGGAGTTGCTCGCGGTGCCGGCCGCCAGTGTGTTGCTCGGCTTGGCGCTGCTGCTCGGCATGGCGCGACCGCTTAACGCGTTGATGGCGGGCGAACAGACGGCGGTGACTCTGGGGTTGAATGCGCGATCGGTGCGCTTGCGGGTGTTTGTGATCGCCTCGTTGATGACCGGGGTGCTGGTGTCGATCAGCGGTTCGATCGGCTTTGTCGGGTTGATGGTGCCGCACATTGCGCGGCGGCTGGTCGGTGCGGAACACCGCCGATTGCTGCCGGTGTGCGTGTTGCTTGGCAGCGTGTTTCTGGTGTGGGTCGACGTCGCCGCCCGGACGCTGATCGCCCCCGAAGACCTGCCCATCGGCGTCGCCACCGCGGCCATCGGCGGCCTGTTCTTCATCGGCCTGATGCGCCGCCGCTGACTCACCCCGATCAAAATGTGGGAGCGGCGCTGCTCGCCCCAATCTGGCGCAGCACGACGCACCAATGCGCCAGACACGTCCCTTCATGGTGCGCCGTCAAACTGTGCAACCGCTCTAAAACGACATTTCCCTGCCTTTGCCCGACCGGGCACAGCCCTTGCTAAAGACCCTTCAGTAGTCCGCATCTGCCACCAAGAAAATTCATAAGTTCATGGAGATCGCACAATGAAGCGTCGCAGTTTGATCAAGGCTTTCACACTCACGGCAAGCATTGCCGCGATGGGCATGACCTGGACTGTCCAGGCCGCCGAGACCATCAAGGTCGGTATTCTGCATTCGTTGTCCGGCACCATGGCGATCTCCGAAACGTCGCTCAAAGACATGGCGTTGATGACCATCGACGAGATCAACGCCAAGGGCGGCGTGAACGGCAAGATGCTGGAACCGGTGGTCGTCGACCCGGCATCGAACTGGCCGTTGTTCGCCGAAAAGGGCCGCCAGTTGCTGACTCAGGACAAGGTCGCCGTGGTATTCGGTTGCTGGACGTCCGTGTCGCGTAAATCGGTATTGCCGGTGTTCGAAGAGCTCAATGGCCTGCTGTTCTACCCGGTGCAATACGAAGGCGAAGAGATGTCGCCGAACGTGTTCTACACCGGCGCTGCGCCGAACCAGCAAGCGATCCCGGCCGTTGAATATTTGATGAGCGAGGAAGGCGGCAGCGCCAAGCGCTACTTCCTGCTCGGCACCGATTACGTCTACCCGCGCACCACCAACAAAATCCTGCGTTCGTTCCTGCACTCCAAGGGCGTGGCCGACAAGGACATCGAAGAGGTCTATACCCCGTTCGGTCACAGCGACTATCAAACCATCGTCGCCAACATCAAGAAATTCTCGGCCGGCGGCAAGACGGCCGTCATCTCCACCGTCAACGGCGACTCCAACGTGCCGTTCTATAAAGAACTGGCCAACCAGGGCCTGAAGGCGACCGACGTGCCGGTCGTGGCGTTCTCGGTGGGCGAAGAAGAACTACGCGGCATCGACACCAAACCGCTGGTGGGCAACCTCGCGGCATGGAACTACTTCGAATCGGTCGAGAACCCGACGAACAAAAAATTCGTCGCTGACTGGAAAGCCTACGCGAAGAAACACAACTTGCCGGGCGCCGACAAAGCGGTGACCAACGACCCGATGGAAGCCACTTACGTCGGCATCCACATGTGGGCGCAGGCCGCTGAAAAAGCCAAGTCCACCGACGTCGACAAAGTCCGTGAAGCCCTCGGCGGCCAGACCTTTGCCGCGCCGTCCGGCTACACCCTGACCATGGACAAGACCAACCACCACCTGCACAAACCAGTGATGATTGGCGAGATCCAGGCGGACGGTCAGTTCAACGTGGTATGGCAGACCGAAGGCCCGATCCGCGCCCAGCCATGGAGCCCGTTCATCCCGGGTAACGACAAGAAGCCGGACTACGCGATGAAGAGCAACTAAGCGCGACACAACACCTTTGTAGGAGCCGGCTTGCTGGCGATCCGCATCACGCGGTCTGTCTGACAGACCGCCATCGCTGGCAAGCCAGCTCCTACAGGGTCCGCGTATGACCAGGACGTTCGATATGCCCACTGCCCTTTACCGCTTCATCCTCGCCATCGCACTTTTGTTGCCGATGGCCACTCACGCCGGCGACGCCGAAGACTTCGTCGCCGCCAATCCCGCGCAGCAAGCCAAGCTGCTGCAAGCCTGGGCCGCGCAGCCTGATCCGGCCCGCGTCGAACTGATCAACGCCCTGCAACAAGGCGAATTGACCGTCGACGGCCAGCCGAAAACCCTGCGCCTGAACAACCGCTTGCGGGGCTTGATCGACACCGCCCTCGCCAGCCACCAACTGCTCGCCGCCGACGCCAAACTGCGTCTGGCCGCTGCCCAGCAACTACAGAAAAGTGCCAAACCGGCACAGTTGAAATTCCTCGACCAGCAACTGGCGGGCGAAAAGGACGAAAGCGTCCACAGCGCCCTGAGTCTTGCCCTGGCCAACCTGCAACTGGTCGACAGCGACCCCGCCGTGCGCCTCGCGGCCGTACGCCTGCTCGGTGAAACCGGCGACCCGCTGGCCCGCACCCGTCTCGAAGGCTTGCTCGACCCTGGCGTCGAAGCCGATGCCACAGTCCGCACCGCCGCCGAAACCAGCCTCGCACAAGTCAAACGCAAACTGCTGGTCGGCGAGCTCTTGGGCCAGGCCTTCAGCGGCATGTCCCTGGGCTCGATTCTGCTGCTCGCGGCATTGGGCCTGGCGATCACTTTCGGCCTGCTCGGCGTGATCAACATGGCCCACGGCGAGATGCTGATGCTGGGTGCCTACTCGACCTATGTCGTGCAGTTGATGTTTCAGCGCTACGCGCCGCAGGCCATCGAGTTCTATCCACTGATCGCGCTGCCAGTGGCCTTTTTTGTCACCGCCGCCATCGGCATGGCGCTGGAGCGCACGGTGATTCGCCACCTCTATGGCCGTCCGCTGGAAACCCTGCTTGCCACCTGGGGCATCAGCCTGATGCTGATTCAACTGGTGCGACTGGTGTTCGGCGCACAGAACGTCGAAGTGGCCAACCCCGCGTGGTTATCGGGCGGGATTCAAGTGCTGCCCAATCTGGTGCTGCCGTACAACCGCATCGTCATCATCGCCTTCGCCTTGTTTGTGGTGGTGCTGACCTGGCTGCTGCTGAACAAAACGCGCCTGGGCCTGAACGTGCGCGCCGTCACCCAGAACCGCAACATGGCTGCCTGCTGCGGCGTACCCACGGGACGCGTGGACATGCTCGCCTTTGGCCTTGGCTCGGGCATCGCCGGCCTTGGCGGCGTGGCCTTGAGCCAGATCGGCAACGTCGGTCCGGACCTCGGCCAGAGCTACATTATCGACTCGTTCCTGGTGGTGGTGCTCGGCGGTGTCGGGCAACTGGCCGGTAGCGTGTTCGCCGCGTTCGGCCTCGGGATCGCCAACAAGATTCTCGAGCCGCAAATCGGTGCCGTGCTCGGCAAGATCCTCATCCTCGCGCTGATCATTCTGTTCATCCAGAAACGTCCGCAAGGCCTCTTCGCGCTCAAAGGACGGGTGATCGACTGATGAACCAGCCCCTGCTCGTTACCGCTACACAGAAAGCCGGCCCGAAAATCTCGATAGCCATCGGTGCAGTGATCCTTGTGCTGCTGTTGGCGCTGCCGCTGCTGTCGCTGTTGCCGGCGGACAGCACACTGCATGTGTCCGCCTACACCCTGACGCTGGTGGGCAAGATTCTTTGCTACGCCATCGTCGCCCTGGCACTGGATCTGGTCTGGGGTTATGCCGGGCTGCTGTCCCTCGGCCATGGTCTGTTCTTCGCCCTCGGTGGTTATGCGATGGGCATGTACCTGATGCGCCAGGCCTCGGGCGATGGCTTGCCGGCGTTCATGACGTTCCTGTCGTGGACCGAACTGCCATGGTTCTGGACCGGCACCAGCAGCTTCCTCTGGACCTTGTGCCTGGTGGTACTGGCGCCGGGGTTGCTGGCGTTGGTGTTCGGCTTCTTCGCCTTCCGTTCGCGGATCAAGGGCGTGTATTTCTCGATCATGACCCAGGCCCTGACCTTCGCCGGCATGCTTCTGTTTTTCCGCAACGAAACCGGCTTCGGCGGCAACAACGGCTTCACCAACTTCCGTACGATTCTCGGCTTCGGCATTACCGAACCGGGCACCCGCGCGGTGCTGTTTTTCGCCACGGTGCTGTTGCTGGTGGCGAGCCTGTTCATCGGCTGGCGGCTGGCGCAAAGCAAGTTTGGCCGGGTGCTGACTGCACTGCGCGATGCGGAAAACCGCCTGATGTTCTGCGGCTACGATCCGCGTGGCTTCAAGTTGTTTGTGTGGGTCTTGAGCGCGGTGCTATGCGGCTTGGCCGGTGCGTTGTATGTGCCGCAAGTCGGCATCATCAACCCGAGCGAAATGTCGCCGACCAACTCCATCGAAGCGGCTGTTTGGGTGGCCCTCGGCGGACGCGGCACCTTGATCGGCCCCTTGCTCGGCGCCGGTGTGGTCAACGGCATGAAGAGCTGGTTCACCGTGGCGTTCCCCGAGTATTGGCTGTTCTTCCTCGGCGCGCTGTTCATCGTCGTGACCTTGTACCTGCCCAAGGGTGTGATCGGCTTGCTGAAGAAAAGAGGTGAACAATGAGAACCACTGCGACCGCTGAATTCATGCTCGAACCGGCGTTTTTCCCCGTGGAGCCCAACAAGGACGCTGGCACCAGCCGCGACACGATCGGTCTCGGCCAGCGCGCCGGCAAGGGCCTCAACACCCGTCACGGCACGATCCTGACCCTGGAAGACATCAGCGTCAGCTTCGACGGCTTCAAGGCCCTGAACAATCTGAACCTGTACATCGGCGTCGGCGAACTGCGCTGCATCATCGGCCCCAACGGCGCGGGCAAGACCACGCTGATGGACGTGATCACCGGCAAGACCCGGCCCAGTCATGGCAAAGCCTGGTTCGGTGAAACCCTGGACCTGACGCAGATGAGCGAAGTGCAGATCGCCCAGGCCGGTATTGGTCGCAAGTTTCAGAAGCCGACGGTGTTCGAAGCGTTGAGCGTGTTTGAAAACCTGGAACTGGCGCAGAAAACCGACAAGTCGGTGTGGGCCAGCCTGCGGGCGCGGCTCAATGGCGAGCAGAAGGATCGCATCGCCGAAGTACTGGACACCATTCGCCTGACCGCCTCGGTCAATCGCCCCGCCGGTTTGCTGTCCCACGGGCAAAAGCAGTTTCTGGAAATCGGCATGTTGCTGATGCAGGACCCGCAACTGCTGCTGCTCGACGAACCGGTGGCGGGCATGACCGACGCCGAAACCGAATTCACCGCCGAGCTGTTCAAAAGCCTGGCCGGCAAACATTCGCTGATGGTGGTGGAACACGACATGGGCTTCGTCGGCTCGATTGCCGACCACGTCACCGTGTTGCACCAGGGCAGCGTATTGGCCGAAGGCTCATTGGAACAGGTGCAGGATAACGAGCGGGTGATCGAGGTTTATCTCGGTCGATAGCTCTGCAAATACAAAACCTGTGGGCGCTGGCTTGCCAGCGATCGCGGTGGGTCAGGCAATATTGATGTTGGCTGATACGCCGCCATCGCCAGCAAGCCGGCTCCTACAAAGGATTTGAGGGGAATTCAAAGATGCTGCAAGTCGAAAAACTGCACCAATACTACGGCGGAAGCCACATCCTGCGCGGCCTGACGTTTGACGTGAAGGTCGGTGAAGTCACCTGCCTGCTCGGGCGTAACGGCGTAGGCAAGACCACCTTGCTCAAGTGCCTGATGGGACTGCTGCCGGCCAAAGAAGGCACGGTCAATTGGGAAGGCAAAGCGATCACCGCCTTCAAGCCACACCAGCGCGTGCACGCCGGAATCGCCTATGTGCCCCAAGGCCGGGAAATCTTCGGCCGCCTGACCGTAGAAGAAAACCTGCTGATGGGCCTCTCGCGCTTTCCCGGCAGCGAGGCGAAAGAAGTCCCGGCGTTCATCTACGAGCTGTTCCCGGTGCTGCTGCAAATGAAGCAACGTCGGGGCGGTGACCTGTCCGGCGGCCAACAACAGCAACTGGCGATCGGTCGCGCACTGGCCAGCCGCCCTCGTCTGCTGATCCTCGATGAGCCCACAGAAGGCATCCAGCCTTCAGTGATCAAGGAGATCGGCGCGGTGATCAAGAAACTCGCCGCCCGTGGTGACATGGCGATTCTGCTGGTGGAACAGTTCTACGATTTCGCCGCCGAACTGGCCGATCAATACCTGGTGATGTCCCGGGGCGAAATCGTGCAACAGGGCCGCGGCGAGAACATGGAAGCTGAAGGGGTGCGCGGGCTGGTCACGATCTGAGTCTTTGTTCACCGCAGGCTCCAGGCACCAATTTGTCGCACCACCCTCCACGCCGCGCCCTCAACTGGTGCGCGGCGACGGTTCATAGCCCCTTGCTGCCGCCAACGCCCTGCGGCACAGCCTTTGCAACCCTCCTGAGGCCCCCCTCGATAAGCACTGATCATGACTCTTCCTGCATCCGGCGTTTTGTTTACCCCCAGTTGGCATGCCGAACTGGAACTGGGCTACGCCCGATTCGACAACACCACTCGCCCGGTCCAGCGCCGACACAAAGGCCCGCTGCGGGTGCAAAAGCACCTGTATGCCGAAGGGCCTGAAGTCTGCCAGCACATCATCGTCCACCCGCCAGGCGGGATTGCCGGCGGTGACCGGCTGGACATCTCGGCCAGCGTCGGCACTGGCGCCTGGGCGCAGATCACCAGCCCCGGCGCCGCCAAGTGGTACCGCGCGGCCGGCCCCGCCTGGCAGCGGCTGAGCTTGCAGGTGGCAGCCGGTGCGACACTGGAATGGCTGCCCCAGGAGACGATCATTTTCAGTGCGGCGCAGGCCGAACTCAGCACCGCTATCGACCTTGAAGGCGATGCCCGTTTGTTCTACTGGGACGTCGTGGCCCTGGGCCGTCCGGCCAGCGGCGAGCGCTTCGACCTCGGGCATTTTCAGGCGCAACTGGATGTCCGCCGCGACGGCCAGTTGCTCTGGCACGAACGCCAGCGCATTGTCGGGGCTGACGGTTTGCTCGATTCGCCGATTGGGCTGGATGGGCAACCGGTGTTTGCCACCTTGCTGGTGACCGGGGAGATCGATAGTGATGTGCTGGAGCGTTGCCGTTCATTGCCCAACGATGTGCGTGGGGATCTGACGCAATTACCGGGGCTGTTGGTTGCCCGGTGCCTGGCCAGCGAAGCGCTGTTGGCGCGAGGCTGGCTGATAGATTTGTGGCGATTGCTTCGCCCGGCGTTACTCGGTCGCGAAGCCGTCCCACCGCGAATCTGGAACACCTGAACACAATCCCCCCTGTAGGAGCCAGCAAGCCGGCTCCTACAGGTGATGTATTAACAGTTCCGAACTTTTTATCTGCCCAGATGGATTCCAACAATGGACCTGACCCCACGCGAAAAAGACAAGCTGCTGATCTTCACCGCCGGCCTCGTCGCCGAACGGCGTTTGGCTCGCGGTGTGAAACTCAATTACCCGGAGGCCATGGCCTACATTTCCGCAGCGCTGCTCGAAGGCGCACGCGATGGTCAGACCGTGGCCGAACTGATGCACTTCGGCACCACCCTGCTCAGCCGCGAACAAGTGATGGACGGCATCCCGGAAATGATTCCGGAGATCCAGGTCGAAGCGACGTTTCCTGACGGCACCAAACTGGTCACCGTCCACCAACCGATCGCCTGAGGTCACGCCATGACTTACGCCATCCGCGATGCGGTGCATGCCGACCTGCCGGCGATCCGCGACATCTACAACGACGCCGTGCTCAACACCACCGCGATCTGGAACGAACAGGCCGTGGACCTCGGCAATCGCCAGGCCTGGTTCAGCGCCCGGCAATCCCAGGGGTATCCGGTCCTGGTGGTCGTCGACGCAGACGACACCGTGCTGGGTTACGCCTCGTTCGGCGACTGGCGTCCGTTCGACGGCTTCCGCCACACCGTCGAGCATTCGGTCTACGTGCGCAGCGATCAACGCGGCAATGGCCTGGGGCCAAAGCTGATGGACGAGCTGGTCGAGCGCGCCAGAGGCTGTGGCAAACACGTCATGGTCGCGGCCATCGAAAGCGGCAACGCCGCCTCGATTCGCCTGCATGAACGCATCGGTTTTATCACCACCGGGCAGATGCCACAGGTGGGCACCAAGTTCGGTCGCTGGCTGGACCTGACCTTCATGCAACTGACCCTCAATCCTGGCGCACAGCCACCTGCCGCCAACAAGGAGTGATCGCCCATGAACCCCGCCCAACTGCGACGCGTCAACGTAGAAAGCTTCGCGCACTACCGTCAGGGCCTGATTGATCTGCTGCTCGACGCCGTCGGCTATGGCGCCAGCGTCGGCTTCATGGCCGATCTCGATGCGACGCAGGCCCACGCCTATTTCGATGAGGTTCAGGACAACCTGATCAAGGGCAATGTGCTGCTGTGGGTGGTGGTCAAGGACGAACAGGTGCAAGCCAGCGTGCAATTGGCCCTGTGCCGCAAGGCCAACGGATTGAACCGCGCCGAAGTGCAGAAACTGCTGGTGCGCGAGCATGCCCGGCGTCGGGGTCTGGGCCAACAGTTGATGAGTGCGCTGGAACAGGCCGCCCTGCAACACAAGCGCGGCATGCTCTTCCTCGACACGGAGGCAGGCTCGCCCGCCGAAGATTTCTACAAAGCCCTGGGCTACACCCGCGCCGGGGAAATTCCCGATTACGCCTGCGACCCGAGTGGCCGCTACAAACCCACCGCCCTCTTCTACAAGATTCTCCAAGGAGCCCATTGATGATTCCCGGTGAATACCAGATCCAGCCCGGCGACATCGAACTCAACGCCGGCCGCCGCACAATCAGCTTGACGGTGGCCAACAGCGGTGACCGGCCGATTCAGGTCGGTTCGCACTACCACTTTTTCGAAACCAATGACGCCCTGAACTTCGACCGCGCCGCCAGCCGCGGCATGCGCCTGAACATTCCTGCCGGCACCGCCGTGCGTTTCGAGCCGGGGCAGAGTCGGGAAGTCGAGTTGGTCGACCTGGCCGGGCATCGCCGGGTGTTCGGGTTTGCCGGACGGATCATGGGGAATCTCTGATTAAGGCGGTGTCCGTTCCGGCCCCTTCGCGAGCAGGCTCGCTCCCACAGGGGAATGCGATCAACTGTGGGAGCGAGCCTGCTCGCGAAAGTGAACGCAGCGAACGATTTCAAATTCAATTGAATCTCAAGGCAAACGAATGAAAATTTCCCGTCAGGCCTACGCCGACATGTTCGGCCCCACCGTCGGTGACAAGGTCCGTCTGGCCGATACCGAACTGTGGATCGAAGTGGAACAGGACTTCACCACCTACGGCGAAGAAGTGAAATTCGGCGGCGGCAAAGTCATCCGTGACGGCCAGGGCCAAAGCCAGTTATTGGCCGCCGAAGTGGTCGACACGGTGATCACCAACGCACTGATCATCGATCACTGGGGCATCGTCAAAGCTGACGTCGGCCTCAAGGACGGGCGTGTTGCCGGCATCGGCAAGGCGGGCAATCCGGACGTGCAACCGGGCGTCACCCTCGCCATTGGCGCCAGCACCGAAGTGATCGCCGGGGAAGGCATGATCCTCACCGCCGGTGGCATCGACACCCACATCCACTTCATCTGCCCGCAGCAAATCGAAGAGGCGCTGATGAGCGGCGTCACCACCATGATCGGCGGCGGCACCGGCCCGGCCACCGGTACCAACGCCACGACGTGCACCTCCGGGCCGTGGCACCTGGCGCGCATGCTGCAAGCCGCCGACGCCTTCCCGATGAACATTGGCCTCACCGGCAAAGGCAACGCCAGCCTGCCGGAGCCGCTGATCGAACAGGTCAAGGCCGGCGCCATCGGCCTCAAACTGCACGAAGACTGGGGCACCACGCCGGCAAGCATCGACAACTGCCTGAGCGTTGCCGATGAGTACGATGTGCAGGTGGCGATCCACACCGACACCCTCAACGAATCGGGCTTCGTCGAAACCACCCTCGCCGCCTTCAAGGGCCGCACCATTCACACCTACCACACCGAAGGTGCCGGGGGCGGTCATGCGCCGGACATCATCAAGGCCTGCGGCTTCGCCAACGTGCTGCCGAGCTCGACCAACCCGACCCGGCCGTTCACCCGCAACACCATCGACGAACACCTCGACATGCTGATGGTCTGCCACCACCTGGACCCCAGCATTGCCGAAGACGTGGCCTTCGCTGAAAGCCGCATCCGTCGCGAAACGATTGCCGCCGAAGACATCCTCCACGACCTCGGCGCGTTCTCGATGATCAGCTCCGACAGCCAGGCCATGGGCCGCGTCGGCGAAGTCATCACCCGCACCTGGCAGACCGCCGACAAAATGAAAAAACAGCGCGGCCCGCTACCCGGTGACGGCGCAGGCAACGACAACTTCCGCGCCAAACGCTACATCGCCAAATACACCATCAACCCGGCGATCACCCACGGCATCAGCCATGAAGTGGGTTCGGTGGAAGTGGGTAAATGGGCGGATCTGGTGCTGTGGCGCCCGGCGTTCTTCGGTGTCAAACCGACGCTGATCCTCAAGGGTGGCGCCATCGCCGCCAGTTTGATGGGCGATGCCAACGCCTCGATCCCGACCCCGCAACCGGTGCACTACCGCCCGATGTTCGCCAGCTACGGTGGCTCGCTGCACGCCACCAGCATGACCTTCATCAGCCAGGCGGCGCAGGAAGCCGGCCTGCCCGAAGCGCTGGGTTTGAAGAAGAAAATCGCCGTGGTCAAAGGCTGCCGCGACGTGCAGAAAACCGACCTGATCCACAACGACTACCTGCCGGACATCGACGTCGATCCGCAGACCTATCAGGTCAAGGCTGACGGCGTTTTGTTGTGGTGTGAGCCGGCGGATGTGCTGCCGATGGCGCAGCGGTATTTTCTGTTCTGAAGATGATCTGCTCACCCAAAAAAGGGGGCATTGCAACGAGGGCCCCGTCCTTTGCATGAGCTGGCTTGTCGGGTCACCGCATCGCAGCGACGGTCGTCAACGATAAAGCGTGTGGACTGGATAAACGCAACGCATTCGGGGGCACCGCCAGCAAGCTTACTCCTACAGGCATTGCGTTAGCTTTGTCTCACGGGACTGCGTGAGAAAATCGAGTAGGAGGCGGCTTTGCAGCCGCCGTCCTCTTACACCACCGCACATACGGTTCCGTATGCGGCGGTTCAGGCTGACGCGATTAAACCGATTGATCGTATCCAGTATCGAGACCAGTCCAAGTCTGTCCCACAGTCTCTTCGGCAGCGCCTGATACCTGATTGGCGTGCCCAATTAAGAACTACATTTCGACTGAAAATAACCTTGATCGCTTTCAATTGGAGGTTGCTTATTAGATTAACCGAGCTTTACTAGCGCGAACGCAAGCGCTCCCCAGATTACGATAATCGCCGAAATGATTATTTTTATTTTCAGGAGCCGCTTCAAGTGAGGAGGGAAGTTTTTTATATCAACTGGATCCATCTGACCGGTACGGATACCCGGACCTGGCCACATTACCATTCCCGCAATCTTAGCGACTAGCAACACCCGTCCCATCCACCCTTGGTTCCGCAGGCCCTTTCCCCAAATAACGATATGTCGACAGTTTTTTAAGGAATCCAACATCAGATCCAAATGAAAACTCAAATAAATACTGTATGCAAAAGTTAGGACAATCAACATAAAAGGCCCGCCAACAACAATGATGGCAGCCCAATGAGACCAAGAGCCAATCACTGTATTTTAAGCTCATACAGTTTTTCTCCCAAGAACTCTCCGCCCTCGCCTCCCGCAGTTGTGCCTACCAATGCGCCGGTCCCGACCATACCCGCAACACAGATAACCCCCCCTATCCCTGTAGTGAACCCTAGAGCAAGACATATGGGACCGCTAGCTAAAAATGCCAACTCTCCTCCCCCGTATCCGCCTAACGTCGACAAAGCAAATTTGCCCCCTTCGGTGAACTTGATCTTCTCGCAAGCAGCTCCAGAGTCGCCAACACATACTTCCTGAATGGCCAATAGCGAAGAAACACCACCAATACCAATGCCAATGTAACCACCGGCACTCATATACTTCGCCGCCCGACTGGTCGCATTCACATGGTTGGCGTAACCCGGTATTTGCCCCGGCGCACCAGCCTTGTCCCAGTGGTGCACCAGACTACGACTGGAAATGCCGAGCGCCGTCTTCAACTTCGGGTGCTCACCCAAAGTAGTCTGGCCACGCAGGCGGGTGGAGTTGAGCAAGTGGGCATCGAGTTGGGCGAGCAAGCGTTGGCGCTCGGCGAAGAACTGCGGCGATTTGAGATGACCCTGCTGACGATAGCTGTCCTGATGCAGGCGCTCCATGGCTTGAAGAGTGTCGCGCAGATTGTTTAAGTGTTTCTCCATCACCGCCGCGCCAACGCCAAGCCAGGTCGAAGTCGGGCCGGTAAAACTGGCGATTTCAGCCGCGTGGCGGAACATGAAATCGGCTTCATCCGGTGTCAGCGGATCGAGGTCCGCCTTGACCTGCTGCGCGGCCTCCATCAACAGCGCTTCCTCGTAGGTGCAGGCCGCGTTATTCGGATCGCTCAATACAATCAGCGACCCTGCCTTGACCTCGCCTCGCCCAGGGTTCAGCGCCTGGAACTTGCTCATCACGCCCGGATCACGCCTGGCGAACAGCGTGGCCTCCAAGGCTTCACGGGTCATGCTTTTGGGTACCACATGGAACCCCGGTTCCTGAGGTTCTACGCGGCCGAATATCACAGGTACAGGAGGGTTCGAAGGCGCAAAGCCGGATGGGCGGGACGCCTCCGAGTGACTGGTGACCTGAGCAGAGGCCGATTGAGCGGCGCGTCGATCGGCAGCCGGTGCAACTTCCTTTCGATAGGTGGCCGTGAACACCGAGGGGATCAGTTCAGCTTTACAGGGACAGTTGCTGTAGCTATCGAGTGTGCCCGCCATGGCCCTGCCATGACTAATCATGTTGGAGATGCCACCGACGATCTGATAGGTCTTGCCGTCCTTGCCACAGGTGACTCGATCACCATCGCGAGCATGGGCGATGCCATACATCATGATTCGGGTATCGCCATCCAGGACCTTGCCACCACAGGTGGTCTTGTCATCAAGACCAATGAAATATCCCTTGCTCATCGGATTTCTTCCTCAGTGGTAGAGGGCAGAAAATCCTCAGCTATCGATACACCTTCACGCGCAATGAACAGGTAAGCGCCTTGCGGTGTGTTGATGATTTCGTCGCCCTTGCAAAGACGGCTGCCGACCAGCGCTAAATCGCTATTCCCTTGTCCCGCGCCCGTGACAATCTGCGCCGTAGTCCCATCGGCTCGGCTGAGGAACTCTGAGGAAACGTCGTTGGTATACGACGGCTGAAAGGGTGCATACATTTCAAAATCCTTATCCTATGGAAAGGGGTTCTGAAATAATGCCGCGGACGCTATCAGCGTCACGACCCTCACGGCAGGGTCAAAGGAACGATTAAGAAATTTCCCCAAAGGAAAACGTCTTTTTCCTACGACATCCTTGCCTCTGGCTAACACCTCCCCTTGCCGGGTGTGCAGAGGACTTTCGCCTCCAAGTCACCAGCGAGGCCACCACAGCCTAACTGGTTGCGCTTACGCGCAACGCGCTATGCCTGGTGCACCTGATAGAAACCCGATGGCGGTTGACTGCCATCGGGTTTTTCATGCGTTGCGAATCAACTGGCTCGACGTTGTTGTTTGGCGACTATCGCCGCCATTTCCGGTTCATCCAGATGATCCAGCGCTTTATCCACCAACAGATGCACGCTGTCGGCCATGCGGCTGAGTGCCAAGGCAACGGAGCGGCTTGAGCCCTGCACATGTTCGGCGAGGTCGGCGGCGATGGCGCTGATGGACAGCAGATCTTCCGAGGCATTGGCCAGGAGTGATTCAGTGTTGACGTCCGGGCAGACGCTGAAGAGTTGGCTTGCACGTTTCGGTGGCTTCTTTTGCACGGGCGGGAAGTGGTGGTCGAGGGCGCGTTCGGCGGCTTCGTGGAGTTTGCTGGAATCGAGGGAATCGTAGGGCGATGCGGGATCGGCTTCTGGCGGGTTTGGCGTTACTTTGAACATACGCTGATTTCTCCTGAATGGAGCCGCCAACACTTCCCTACTAAAAGAAGGGTGGCGGCTGTACGCAGGTTAGTAGACCGGGGAGATCAGCATTTACCGGCGCGCCGAAGCGCCCTGCGCACAGCTGCCATCAAGTTCAGGGATGGGATACCTGATTGACAGAGCCTCTGCACCTTGCTGATAACACCACGGGCTACTAAACCCGATCACTGACAACCAGTGACGCGAATCAAGCTACCGAGTGGCCGCAAGGCGCACAAGCCGGCGGATTCTGGCGCACCTGTAGGCAATGGCACAAGGTTTTGTAGCTTTCGGGAAGTAACCCTGACAGCGGTTAAACAGGCCCGGGCAAATGCCGTTTAATCAACGACGTTGGAGCCGCCGTAACCCGGCACGCTCGATCGCTTGTTGGGTTAACGATTTCAATTTTTGATCGATCTGTCGGGCGATCTCAGCCAGTGTCTGGGCGTAGTCCTCATCACTCATGACCTGCCCCTCGGCGAACGTTTTTTCGTCTTTGCCCAATTCACCACACAGGGATTTTATTTCCGCTTCCAAAGCCGCCTTGGCGGCCGGTTCTGCGGCCTCGGATCGACGCTGCAACGCATCCTGCAAATCCGTCGTGGCGTCGATTTTTCGCCTCAAGCCGCTCAGTGCTTCGCGGCTGGAAGACTCCAGCCAGGTTCTCCATTCAGGTTGTTCGAGGATCCGGTCCGCAAGCAACTCCCCTTCTTCGAGCGCCGCAATATAGGTGTACGCCTCTTCAATCATCTCCTTGGTCACCCCGGCAATCTTGCGAAACTGCATGCCCCGCGCCTGCCACGGCAGATCCAGGCGCTGAGCCAGATCGGTCATGTAGGCCAGGTGAACTTCCACTTCATCAATGGTGCCAGAGACATTGCCCTGCTCATCGACTCGTCGAAACTGTTCCCCCGCTGCCCTTCGCGCGGCGACCCGACGACGGGCGATCGCATCCAGTTCACGGATGCGCGATTTGCCTTGTGCCAACTCCAGCAACCGCGCCTCGACCAGGTCCGCGCTGCCCAGCGCACGGGCCTCATGAAACAGCACTTGCAGGCCCATGGCATTGAACAGTTGCGTACTGCCGTCCACACACGCGGTAGGGGTTGTGGCTTCGTTAAACAGCTTGACCCGCAGCTCGCTGTCTTTGGCCATGGCCTGGAGCATGCGCCAGACTTTGCCGGTCAGGTCCACCTTGTAGTCGCCGCCTGCCGTGAAGTCGGCGGATTGCGTGAGCTTGCGGATTTCATCGAAAAACGGCACCGAGTCGAACTCATCCTCGACCTGGTTCCAGACTTCCTTTTTTTCCTGCCACTGCCGCTCGGTCATGCCCATCCACCAGTCGGCGCTGTCGAGCGTGCCGCGTGGCGGGTACGGCCGGTCGGGATCCATGCCGACCGATTCGATGTAAGACTTGAGGGTTTCGAGGTTTTCCGGGGAAATCCAGCGCGGCTCATGGCTGATCAATGTTCGCGCCAGCAATTCGGCGCGGAACGAACCCGGCGCGACTGTCGGGATGCGGGTGATCGGGTTGTGTCGCAGATCGAGGTAAAGACTGCGCGGCCGCGACTGGGAAAACAGCCCGACAGGCCAACTGTCCAGGCCGGTTTCGTTGAGCAGGATGACCTGCAACTGCGGCATCCGGCTGATGTTCGGCAGGAGCTTCAACGGGTTGCCACGCAAGCCCAGCGAACGCAGATGCACCAGCCGTTTCAGGCGATCGACCGCCACGTCGTCCAGCTCGATACGATTTTCACTGAGGGACAGGTCGCTGAGATGATTCATCTCACCGAGCACCTCTGGAATGGCGGTCAGCAGGTTGTCTTGCAGGTTGAGGTAACGCAACCGGCGAAACGAAGCGAGAAACGACAGATGCTCGTTACGCAATTCGCCACTGCGCAGGCTCAGGTTGGTGACATGGTCGAAATTGGCCTCGAGTTTCGGCAACGTCTCAAGCAGCCGATGGATCAAGGGAAAATCGTCGAGTTTCAGCCATTGCGGACGCACCGCACCCGCCCCTTGTACGCCCTCGGGTCCGGTGCGTTGCCAGCTCTGCCGGATCGCCTTGCAGAAGCGCTCGCGGGCACGCAATTCGGCAATCCCAGACGGCGTTAAACGCCAGGACGCCGTCGAAGAGTTCATCCAGTTTTGCATCGTGCGGTTCAACTGATCGAACTCGGCCTCCAGCGCACTCAGGCGTTCATGAACCGAGCCACCGTTCTGGCTGAACCCGGCCAACAGCGTTTCGACTTCTTCCGGGGTGAAGGCCGGGTACAGCGAGCGGACCCGCCGGCGCAATCCCATGCCGCGCGGGACCTGCGCATAACCTGGCATGCCGCCGCGCAAGCGCATGACGCTCGGGTCGTAGGACGGTTTGAACACCGGGTTGTCGCGCAGGATCGGCTCGAACACCGTTCGATCCAGTGGCGCTGTCTTTACTGCCTGCTCAAGGCCTACCGCGTCATGAATGTCAAAACCCAGGGTGACGCGCTGTGAATCGGGCAATGCGTGCAGCACGGCGGCATAGAGATTGTCCGCGCCGTGCAGGTGTTGATCGCCCGCGTCCCGCGCTTCATATCGGCCATCCCCGCCCCGGATCAATACTTTGCGGATGGGCGCATCCTCTGCACCGAGGCTGTCGTGCAGCGTCCCTGTGAAAGAACGTTCACGAATCTCCAGTCGCAGGTCCGAAGGCCAGCCCGGCAAGGCGGCCAGGGAGTGCAGCTCCAGGCGCTCGGTGTCGCTGTTGTGCAGCTCGCCCAGGTACAGGCCTTCATACGCGCGTGCCAGTCGTAGCTGCTGTGCCGCGTCCGCCGCCTGTTGGGAAAGTCTCAGGGGCACGCGTTCTTTCTCGGCCAAATGTTGCAGGTCCGAGGGTTGCGCGTGCTCCACAAGGGCTTGTGCCACGCTGGTCGAAAGCGACGACTCGTGCCCTTTGAGCAAGCTCACACGGGCATCGTCTGTACGCTCGCGGCGCTCGTAAAGCTTGTCGAACAAACGCCTTTTACTGCCCAGCGCCTGTTCGGCAAGGCGATTGCGCAAGGCCTTGGTGCGCGCCGTTGAGTCGGCGGAAAACCACTGCCCAAGCATCTCGCGAAGGGCCGGTTCATCGAGGAACCCGACCACACGTGCAGGCAGCGCACCGGCGAGTAAATCCTGCCAGGTCATCTGCAAGGTATCGGCGGGCAACGCGTCGGCATAGCCCTCCTTGAAAGCCGCCCCCGACAGGCCTGGCCCCTCGAACACTTCGATGGCCTTGCCCTCGGGCCAGCCCGACAACTCAGTCATGAAGCGCACGGCAAGATCGGCCCATTCCCGGTCGACCCGATTGGCCAGGACCTGTTCGGCGCAGGCCTCGGCGTCGGCGTACGCCTTGAAGCGCTTGAGGGTATCGGTCAGCAGCGCGGGCGGGGTTTCGTGCTCCACGTGCAACCGGCGCAATGCGTTTTCGTGAATACCACTGACGGTCAGGATCTGCTCCAGCGTTTGATCGCTAAACCCATCGACCGAGGCGCCCAGACGCTGGAGCAATTGACGCCGATCCCATTCCAGCGGTCGATCGAGTTCCGTCTTCCACAGGCCGGCACCGTTGTGCTCCAGCAAGGGCTGATAGGCATTGGCCCGTGAAGGGTGTTGCAGGCGATGCTGACCCGTGTCCGGGTCCTGTTTGACTTCGTAGTATTTGTCGTCGAGGCGCAAGAGATCCTGATCCAGGTGCCGGTACAAGCCTTTTTCACCGACGACGCCCTTCTTGGGCAAGGTGACCGATTGTTGATACGGCGTCAGGTCCGGATTCCACAACCGTTGCTTGTCTGCGACCTCGACAGGCTTGAGCCCTTCGACAAAGGGCGAGACTTTGATCGGCGTCAGTGGCCGGCCTGGCAACCCATGGGCCGCCCCCATGAGCGCTAACTGCGCAAAATTGATCAGCACTCCGTTGAAGTAGGCAGAGGCCTCCTCCTTGTCGCCTTTGCTCCAGTCTTCGATGCCTTCGGCCACCTCGGCGAGCATCTGCGCAATCATGATGCCCAGCATCGCTTCGCCCAGACCGGGCACCAGCATCGCGGCGAAATTGAACACGTTCCAGCCGATGTTCAGGTAACTGGTCAGGCGCTTGAAGCGGGCGCTGGCGTCCTCATCGTCGGTCGGCACCGCGATGCGTCGGGCATCGGCGATGGCCTTGTCGCGGCGCTCAACGAACAAGGTCACCCACAGGTCGCCCGTGATCTGATTGGTGATGGGTTCTGCATCGGGATTCTCGACCGCGGTTTCACGCCACCATGGCCCCATGTCCAATGGCTCGCGTTGCTGCCAGGTCACCGTCTTGAGGCGTTCGTTGACCCGGTTGAAAAACAGCCCCTTGTCCTTTTGCGCCACGAACCGGCTGAAAAAGGTCTGGTATTGCGTGTCTCGCAGCTGACCGATCAGGGTCTTCATGAACGCGGCGAGCGAGGGGTATTCCTTGAGCGGATGTTCCGGATCATCCGGCACATAGGCGATCACGTGACCGGACAAACGACTTTGATGGTAGATGTCGTCACGGCGCAAAAGCTCATCGTTGAGGCCCTGCGGCCCATTGGCGAAAAACGCCTGCAGCAATTTGAACCGCTCGTACTCCGCCCCCGGCAATATCGAGAGGCGCTGCGACCATTCACTCCAGAACTTCACTGAGTCGGGGGTCAAGGCATCGATCGCCTGCTTGATCTGCGACGGCTCGCTGACGGCACTGAACAACACGATGCCCGTCAATTGAAAGCCCATCAGCGACAGTCGGTGGCATTGCAGCGGCCGGTCGTACAGCGTGGTATTGGCCTGGCTCTCGCGTATCTGCCCGAGTTTGCCGTAGGCATGGTCGCTGATATCGCCTTTCAATCGGGCAACCAGTGACGCCAGCTGAAAAGCGGCTTTTTCACTGGACACCGACTCGTCCTGCAAGGCGCGTCGCGCTTGAGCCGTCGCCGGCAGCAGGATGGATTTGATATGCCGCTGGAACTGTCCGCCAATGTCGAGGCGGCGGCACATCGAGGCAAACCCGGGCAAGGAGATGGCGGATTCGAGCGCGAGGTTGTCGTGGGCATCCTTGCGGTAGATGCCGGAGCTGTTACGCCAGGCATCGTCGTTGGTTTCCGACGCGTCGAAATTGTGCAGCGCCGCTTCCAGTAGCGTGGACTGTCGAACGTGACTGGCCCCGGAATCAATGACAAAGCCAATTTTGCTGGGCACGACGAGTTGTACGCTGAGCGTGTCGATATTCTCGACGCCATTGAACTCCGTCGTCAGCGCCGCACTCAGTAATGGCTCGGCAAATGCGTTGATGTCGTGCTGCAAGGCACCCAGGGTCTTGTCCAGTGCGCCTTGCAAGCGTCCATGCTCTTCAATCAGTTCTTTGAGGTACTGGCGGTCGACATCCCGGGCGCCGCTGTACCACTCGGGGCTCTCGGGCTGAAGTGTTTCAAGGGTTTTCAACCTCGCTACCGAGGCCTTTTTTATCGCGCCGGGGATGGCGCCGAGTACATGATCGTAATGAACGCCGTTGGTTTGGGCGGGCGTTTCCAGCGAGTTGCTTCCATGCAAATCAGACACTGTTCAATCACCTTGGTGACAGGAAAGGAGACAACAGACTTATCCACCGGCGCCCGAAACAAAAGAGCAAATTACTGTTCAACCAGCGCGCTAAAGCGCTCGGTCCGTTCGAAAATCAAAGAGCCGCCAATACATAAATACCGCCACAGCAGCCGGGCTTTATGCCGCTGTATGAGTGGTCGTGTTTTTCCCGCCAAAGGGACTACTATTCGAATCGCTGTCCCTCGATTCATGTTCAGGTATCCACTATGCGTCTTTCCGAATTCATCGCAGCAAACGTTGATCGCATCGTCGATGAGTGGGAGCAGTTCGCCAAAACCATCACCCCGGCCGCCGAATCCATGGACAGTGCCGCATTGCGCGACCACGCGAAGGCGATTCTGCTGGCCGCCTCGCGGGACATGTCCAAACCGCAAACGCCCAGTGAACAAGCCGCCAAGGCCAAGGGAGAAGGCCCGGATAAAACCCCGAGCCTGGACGAGGCCGGTGCCAGCCACGGTGAACTGCGCCACACCGTAGGGTTTGACCTGGTGCAGATGACCAGCGAATTTCGCCATCTGCGCGCCTGCGTGATCCGTCTGTGGGTCAACAGCCTGGAATCCCCGGACATGGCTTATTTCCAGGACATGATCCGCTTCAATGAAGCCGTTGATGAAGCCTTGGCCGAATCCACGGCGGCCTATGCCGAACAGGTCGATCGCTCGCGAGACATCTTCCTCGCGATCCTCGGCCACGACCTGCGCGCGCCGCTGCAAGCGGTCAGCATGTCCATCGAATTACTGCTGCGCAAAACCGTCCTGGAGGGCGATGCCCTGGCCTGCGCGACCCACATCCAGCGGGGCACGCGGCACATGGCAGTGATGGTCGGCGATTTGCTGGAGCTGGTACGCAGCCGCCTGGGCAAGAGCCTGCCAATCGAGCCAACGCCCATCGACCTGGCCGAAGTGGCCCATGCAGCGATTGCCGAAGCGTGCGCCGGCAACCCTGCATGCGACCCGACCCTGGAAATACACGGTGACACACGCGGCGTGTGGGATGCCGGTCGACTCGCTCAGCTCTTGCAGAACCTGAT
The DNA here is from genome assembly GCF_028656895.1 of Pseudomonas sp. TNT2022 ID1044. Classification (NCBI taxonomy): domain Bacteria; kingdom Pseudomonadati; phylum Pseudomonadota; class Gammaproteobacteria; order Pseudomonadales; family Pseudomonadaceae; genus Pseudomonas; species Pseudomonas sp. TNT2022 ID1044. The sequence goes on from NZ_JAMDHB010000014.1 coordinate 112,755, forward strand.
TGGCAACGCTTTGCAGCACGGCTCGAACAAACGCGACGTGATGGTGACCCTCAAGGGCGAACCGCAGGCGGTGCGCCTGACGGTGCATAACTTCGGCGCGCCTATTCCAGAAGACGCCATGGCCACGATCTTCGATCCCCTGGTGCGCAGCACAGACGAAGAACCGGGCCAGCCTTCAACCAGCCTCGGGTTGGGGTTGTTTATCGTCAAGGAAGTGGTGAACGCGCATAAGGGGACGATTGAGGTCACCTCGAGCGAAGAGGATGGGACGTTGTTTACGGTGGTGTTGCCACGGAAGGTCTAGCGCCTTTACGGTTGGTGGGCTGTGGTGAAGAGAATGCATTTGTGGCGAGGAAGCTTGCTCCCTCGCCACAGGTTCGGCGTCAAGTTTCGAAAAATCACTCCACCACCAACCGTCCCAACCGCTGCTTCAGCATCCGATTCTCCGCCCGAAGCTGCTGGACTTCCTCGAGCAAGTCCAGCGCCAGCGCAACCCCTTCCCATTCCAGTTCCAGATCGCGCCGCAGCTTGGCGGCGCGTTTGGCCAGGGTCAGTTCGTAATCGGTGAAGCGCCAGTCCTTGGGCACGCTGCCCTGAGGTTCGAGGATGCCGTGCTCGACGATTTCGATCACGTAGACGTCCGACAGGTCGGTCGCCTCACAGAATTCTGCCAGGTCCAGTTGAACGATCAGGGGGTTGCTCATGATGGGCTACTCCGTCTCTGAATTCAGAAATTTTCTCTCGGGTCGAATGCCGCTTTTTTCGCCAGTTCCTGCCACAAGGCCTTGATCTCATCGTCCGATTTCTTCGGCATGACCGCCTTCAGTTGCACGAACAGGTAACCGCGCTCACCCGCCTTGTTCAGCAAACCATGGCCCTTGGCGCGCATGCGCTGGCCGTTCTGGCTGCCGGCCGGGACCTTGAGGTTGATCTTGCCGGTCAGGGTCGGCACGGCCACTTCAGCGCCCAGCGCCAGTTCCCACGGTGCCAGCGGCAGCGTGATGATCAGGTTTTCGCCTTCGACATCGAATTTCGGGTGCGGCGCAAAACGAATGGTCAGGTATAGGTCGCCATTGGCACCGCCACCGATGCCCGGTGCGCCCTGGCCCTTGAGGCGAATGCGCTCGCCGTCGGCCACGCCGGCGGGGATCTTCACGTTCAGGCTTTTCGGGGTGTTGCTGACGTGCTGGCCGGCCGCGTTGTATTGCGGTACCTGGAAGGTGACCTTCTTCGATTCGTTCGAGAGGGTCTCTTCGAGAAAAATCCCCAGTTCCATTTCCACGTCTTGCCCTCGACGCCCCGTGCTGCGGCGCGACTCTCCACCACCAAATCCTGGGCCACGATTACCGAAGATCGAACTGAAGAAGTCCGAAAAATCGCCGGTATCCTGGCCGCCGCCACCGAAACCGCCACGGCTCTGCCAGCCCGGTGGCCCCTGGAACGGTTGGCCGTGCTGGCCGTAACGGCGCAAATCGTCGTATTCGGCGCGCTTGTCGGCGCTTTTCAGCGCTTCATAGGCCTCGGAGGCATCCTTGAACTTGGCCTCAGCGTCCTTTTCCTTGCTGACATCGGGGTGGTATTTGCGCGCAAGCTTGCGATAGGCGGCCTTGATCGCCTTGTCGTCTGCCGTCGGCTCCACACCGAGAATCTTGTAATAGTCTTTGAAGTCCATCGCGGGAATCACCATCCGTTATCGAAATCGCGCCACCTGCCACAGCATGCACTTATTTGCAGCACAGGGCTTGACCGATCTCAAGGTTGTGACCGGGCAGCGCATCAGAAGTTTATCGGCAGCAGGCGGGACGACTTGCAGTCGTTGCGCGGCTGTCCGGTTGATGCAGGGTAGTTTGGGGGTGATGCGGCATCTTTCAAGGCGCTAAATGGCAAGATTTAGCGGATAGTCGGCCTTCGATTCTGTGCCGCACTGACATACACTGCGCGGCCGTTTTTTAACCGGAACTTGAAAGACATGAACAACGCATCTCCAGCCCGTGCCGTTGGTATCGATTTTGGCACGTCCAACTCTACTGTCGGCTGGCTGCGCCCCGGCGTGGAAACGCTGATCGCGCTGGAGGACGACAAGATCACCCTGCCCTCGGTGGTGTTCTTCAACATGGAAGAACGCCGCCCGGTGTACGGCCGGCTGGCGCTGCACGAGTACCTGGAAGGCTACGAAGGCCGCCTGATGCGCTCGCTCAAGAGCTTGCTGGGCTCCAAGCTGATCAAGCACGACACCAGCGTTCTCGGCACGGCGATGCCGTTCAAGGACCTGCTGGGGCTGTTCATCGGTCAATTGAAGAAGCGCGCCGAGACAGCCGCCGGTCGGGAATTCGAAGAAGTGGTGCTGGGTCGTCCGGTGTTTTTTGTCGATGACGACGAAATGGCTGACCAGGAAGCAGAAAACACCCTGGTAGACGTGGCCCGCGCCATCGGCTTCAAGGAAGTGTCGTTCCAGTACGAACCGATTGCGGCGGCGTTCGACTACGAGTCGACCATCGAAAAAGAAGAGCTGGTGCTGATCGTCGACATCGGCGGTGGTACCTCCGACTTCTCGCTGGTGCGCCTGTCACCGGAGCGTCGCACCCACGACAACCGCCACGACGACATCCTCGCCACCGGCGGCGTACACATCGGCGGGACCGACTTCGACAAGCAGCTGAGCCTGCAAGGCCTGATGCCGCTGTTCGGCTACGGCAGCCGGATGAAGAGTGGCGCCTACATGCCCACCAGCCACCACATGAACCTGGCGACCTGGCACACCATCAACTCGGTGTATTCGCAGAAGTCGACTCTGGCCCTGGGCAGCATGCGCTACGACATCGAAGACACCGGCGGCATCGATCGCCTGTTCAAGCTCATCGAACAGCGCGCCGGGCACTGGCTGGCGATGGAAGTGGAAGAAACCAAGATCCAGCTGACCCACGCCGACAGCCGTCACGTGCCGCTGGACCGTATCGAAGCCGGCCTGAGCGTCGAACTGAGCCGCGCCCTGTTCGAATCGGCCATCGACAACCTGCTGGAGCGCGTGCGCAACAGCGTCACCCAGTTGCTGGCTGACGCCAATGTGCGGGTGGATCAGGTGGATACGGTGTTTTTCACCGGGGGTTCGAGCGGGATTCCGGCATTGCGCAACAGCGTCTCGGCGATGCTGCCGAATGCGCGGCATGTGGAAGGGAACATCTTTGGCAGTATCGGCAGCGGTCTGGCGATCGAGGCTGCAAAACGCTATGGCCCGCTGGGCTGATCCGATCCTCTGTGGCGAGGGGGCTTGCTCCCGTTGGACTGCGTAGCAGTCCCATTTTTAGGGCCGCTTCGCGCCCCAGCGGGAGCAAGCTCCCTCGCCACAATCAGATCAACCGCCCATCAAACCATCCCCACCTGCTTCAACTCGCTTTTCAAATACGCGTAATAAATCGGCCCAGCCACCACCCCCGGCAGGCCGAACGCGGCCTCGAACACCAGCATTGCCAACAGCAACTCCCACGACTTGGCACTGATCTGCCCGCCGACGATGCGCGCGTTGAGGAAGTATTCGAGCTTGTGGATGACAATCAGGTAACCCAGCGCCGCCATGGCCACCCAGATCGACAGCGACAGGCCGACGATGGTGATCAGGGTGTTCGACATCAGGTTGCCGATCACCGGCAACAGGCCAAGCAGGAACGTCAGGACGATCAGGGTTTTGGTCAGCGGCAAACTGATGCCGAACATCGGCAGCACCACCGCCAGGAAGATCCCGGTGAAGAAGGTGTTGAGCAGGGAAATCTTGATCTGCGCGAACACGATGTTGCGAAAGGCCTGGACCAGCAGATGCAAACGATCGAACAGCGCGGCGGCCAGGGGCTTGCGCTTGGTCAGGTCGGGAATACGCTGCAAAGCGATGATCGCCCCCAGCACCATGCCGATCAACAGCGTCACGAACATGTGCGCCGCGTCCTTGCCCACCAATTGCAAATCGCTCAGGTGCTTGCTGACCCATTCGCCAATCGCCACGCGAAACTCGGCGGCGCTGGCCGGCAGATAGGCGTCGATGAACGGCGGAAGCTGACCCCGGGCGCGATCGACCACGCCCATGAATTTGTCCAGGGAAGCCCCGGGATTTTCCGCTTCGTGCAACAGGAAACTGATGGCGCCGGCGAAGATCAGCGTCAGCACACTGACAATCAACGTCCCCAGCAGTGCCACCGCCAGCCAGCGCGCTCGCCGGCCTTCGATCAGCCGCTGCAATTGCGGAGTGAGCATGTTGACCAGTTCGAACACCAGCAACCCGGCCAGCAGGCTGGGCAGCAAACGCAGCGGGATCACCAGCAGCAGTCCGCCAAAGATAATGACCCAGCTGATGATCAGCAAAACTTGACGCTGAGAAAACGTTGGCATACTGCCTCAAAACGAACGGCGTAAAAGGATTGGCAGTCTGCCAGCGATCCGGTGTCAGCACTAGGGATTGTGTGGGGCGAACGTGGTCGGGGGTTGATCTGCTTTTTGCAGCGCCGGTTCCGGCTCCATCGCGGGCAAGCCCGCGCCCACGAGTCTGCGGTTGATCAGGGAAATCGAGTTCAACAGAGAAACCTGTGGGAGCGGGCTTGCCCGCGATGAGGCTTCACAGCCCCCACAAATCCCGCTGAATGTTTATTTCTTCTTCAGACAATCACTCATGAACGCCTTGCGCTCATCGCCCTTCAAGGCTTTGGTGGCCGCATCGGCGTTGCAGGTTTTCATTTTCTCTTGCTGCGGGGTCAAGGCAGTGCCGGCATCGTTGGCGGCCGGGGTGGCTTTGAGACAATTGCTCATGAAGGCCTTGCGCTCATCGCCCTTGAGGGTTTTTGCGGTCGCCTCAGCGTTGCAGGTGGTCATTTTGTTCTGCTGGTCAGTTGCGGCGAAGCCTTGGGAACAGAGCAGCAAACCGACCATCAACAAAGGGGCACGCATGATCTTCATGGAGTTTTCTCCTTATCGCCGCACCGAGCGATGCGGCATTCACCCAGAGTGTAGTCAAGCGTTGTTACACCTTCCTCCGGGTGGTCATTGGCCGGTTGCGCGAGCCGCTCCCTCAAGCGTCTGGTGTTCTGCGTGCGGCTGAGGAGCGGCGCATGGATCGCCGATAATAGTCAGGCGAACAACCCGCTTGACGCTGGAACATCGCAATAAATGCCGAAGCCGTGCTGTAGCCCATGTCGAAAGCAACTTCCTGAATACTGCGATGACTGTCCAGCGCTTCAATCGCGGCCAGAAATCGCAGCCGCTGGCGCCACTCACCAAAGCTCATGCCCAACTCGCGGACAAACTGCCGCGCCAGTGTCCGTTCGCTGACGTGAACCTGCGCCGCCCAATGCGCCAAAGGCCGGTTGTCACCCGGTTCGGCTTGCAGGGCTTCGCAGATGCCCAGCAGTCCCGGCGTGCAGGCATAGGGCAGGTAACATTCATGCACCGGCGCCTGTTGCAACTGGTCCACCAGGACCTGGGCCAGGCGTTTATCCGCGGCGAGCTCGGGAATCTTTACGTCACGGGCGGCGAAGTCCTTGAGGATCGACTTGAGGATGTCACTGATGGCGAGCGTGCAGGCCTGTTGCGGTAGATCATCACAGACCGCCGGCGCCAGGCAGACCGCACGGTAATTGATCGGCTGATGGCTGTAGAAACTGTGCTCGACTTCGGGCGGCACCCACACCGCGTATTGCGGCGGCGAGAGGAAACGGCTGCCGTCGACATCCATGTGTAAGACCCCGTGGGCCGCATATTCCAGCGTGCCCCAGGGATGCCGGTGCGCCGAAGCGTATTCATGGGTGCCGAAGTCGGCATAACGGAAGTACACCGGGGCCGGCAGTTCGCTGAAATCCAGCAGGTCGATGTGTTTACTGGTCATGCTGTCCGGAATCAAGGGCGGGTTGTCTGGATCGGAGTATAGGCTTGCATCCAGACAGTGGATAATTGCGCTTCATTAACGTTCTGGTTTTTCTCGATGCAATACGCTTATCCCCTGCTGGCCATTTTTATCTGGGCCGGCAACACCGTGATCACCAAAATGTCGGCCGGGGCGATTTTCCCCGCCGAGATCGGTTTCTATCGCTGGCTGCTGGCCGGTTTGCTGTTCACGCCTTTCATGCTCAAGCCTGTGATTGCCCATTGGCCGCAGATTCGCCCGAACCTGGGCAAGATTTTCATCCTCGGCGTGCTCGGCATGGCGGTTTATCAGAGCCTGGCGTATTTCGCCGCGGCCCTGACCTCGGCCACCAACATGGGCATCATTCTGTCGTTGATGCCGTTGATGTCCCTCGCCATGGCGATCATCAGTCTCGGCCAGCGCCTGACCGCCGGCGCACTGGCCGGGGCGGTACTGTCGTTCGCCGGGGTGTTGGTGGTCGTGTCCTCCGGCAGCCTCGGCTTGCTGCTGGAACATGGCGTGAACCTGGGCGACGCGATGATGCTGGTCGCCACGCTGGCCTACGCGGTATACAGCACCTTGCTGAAGAAATGGCAGCTGAAATTGCCGCCGCTGGTGTTGTTGTATTTGCAGGTGCTGGTGGCGGTGGTGGTGCTGTTTCCGCTGTTTCTTGCCTCGCCGAAAATCGGTCCGACCTTGCACAATATTCCGCTGGTGCTGTACGCCTGCCTGTTGGCTTCGATGGTCGCGCCATTGGCGTGGATGCAGGCGGTGGTGCGCCTGGGGCCGAGCCGGACGGTGATGTTTTTCAATTTGCTGCCGGTGATGACTGCGCTGATCGCGGCCGTGGTGCTGCATGAGCAACTGGCGCTGTATCACCTGGTGGGCGGGGTGCTGACGTTGGGCGGGGTGATTGTTTCGGAACGTTGGACGACGGTGTTGGGGCGCGCGTAATACTTTTGTGGCGAGGGCGCTTGCTCCCTCGCCACAGGCGGCCTAGAGCCCTGCTGCATTCAGCCGGGCCGCATGCTCGACGAACAATCTGATCGGCTCGGCGCCCTTACCCACCAGCCCCAGTGACTGGTTGACGATGTCGAAATGATCCAGCGGATACTCATCGCCAATCACCGTTCCCAGGTGCGAGCTGTAGCGGCCAACCATTCCGTCGCAATGCCCGGCCTCACGCACGAAGGTTTTGGCGAACAGCCGGCAACTGCGATTGGTGCCATCGAGCAGGTTGCGCCCGCGATCGGTCTTGCCCGGTTGCAGGGTCCCGGACCAGGAGTAGTAACGCACCCCGTTCACCTCCTCCGGACCGTGCCCGCCCCACGTTTCGGGCAGGCCCTGTGGATAACGCTGGTTGAACAGCGCGACGCCCTCAGTGGTGAGTGAATGGTGGGAGCCATGAATGTCCACCGGCAATTTCGGCCCGCGATAACCGGTGTCCAGCCAGCACATCACGGCGCTGATGATGCGCAGCAAAAAGGTCAGCAAGCGGCCTTTGGTACTGTCATGGGGATAGTGTCGGTGCAGGTAGTCCGCCAGTTCCGAACCATGGTTCGGCCCCGCGACCGACGTCACCGAGGCGACCAGGTCCGGGCGCTTGGCCGCCGCGTAACGGGCGGTCAGCGAGCCCTGGCTGTGGCCGATCAAGTTGACTTTCTGCGCCCCTGTCTCGCGCAGAATCTCTTCGATCCGCACCAACAGCTGCTCACCCCGCACTTCATTGGAGTTGAGCGGCGAAACCTGGATAGCGAAAACGGTCGCACCACCACGGCGCAACGCATCGACGATGCCGTACCAATACGGATAAAGCACCAGACGGATAAACCCGAGCATTCCCGGGACCAGCACCATTGGGTAGCGCGGGGCAGAACCTTGCGACATGGGCGGACATCCTTGTGATCGAGAGGTGACGCAAGGCGTGATGCAAGACATCCGCCAAGCATCGCCAGCGAAGATGACAACTCGACGACCAGTCTATGACATCCGCCCTACTTCAGCCCAACCACGCCCGCGACAATCAGCCCCACTGACAACAACTTGACCGCCGTCAGGCTTTCACCCAGTAGTGCAAAGCCGAGAAACACCGTGCCCAGCGAACCGATGGCCGTCCAGATCGGGTAGGCAATGCTCACCGGCAACTCACGCATGGCCAGGGTCAAGAAGTAGATCCCGCCCACCGCGGCCACCACGGTGATCAGCGATGGCCAGGGCCGGGTGAAGCCTTCGGCGTACTTCATGCCCATGGCGAACGTGACTTCGAACCCGGCGGCGATCAGTAAAAACAGCCAGGCCATCTAGAATGCCCTGGCCAGCGCGAGCAAGCGCTGTTCGGCCTCGGCGGCGGACACCGCGAAAGTGCGCGCCTCGGACTCTTCGCCCTCGGCCGCAACCACCGTGACGTCCGTGATGCCAATGAAACCCAGCGCCGTGCGCAGCAAGGGATCGGCGTGATTCATCGCTTCCAGTTCGCCGCCCGGACCAAAACCGAAGCCGCCGCGACTGGTGACGATCAAGGCCTTTTTACCCTGCACTAGCGGCTCGTATTGGGCGATACCGTTGTCGAGGGTGTGATTGAAGGTCAGGCCGAGCCGCACGATCTGATCGATCCAGGCCTTCAAGCCACTGGGCACGCTGAAGTTGTGCATCGGCGTAGAAATCACCAGTAGATCGTGGCCGAGCAATTCCCCGACCAGCTCATCGCTGAACGCCAGGTCCGCCTGCATCGACAATGGCCGGGCGTTGGGTTCGGGATAAAACGCGGCAGCCACAAATGCTTCGTTGACCGGCGGAATGAGCGCCCGCCCGACTTCACGACGGGTCAGCTGCACCTGCGGATTACGCGCCTGCAACGCCGACAGGAACACCTCGGCCAAGCGCCGCGAGTGGGAACGCTCACCCCGTGGGCTGGCATGAACAGCAAGAATTTTACTCATCTGAATCTCCTCAAGGGCTAGACTGAATACACTTGTGGCTTGCAGCTTGAAGCTCTCAGCTGCTTTCATTCAAATGAGCAAAAATCAGTCCGGATGAATCCATTTCATCCATGGAGCATTCAATGTTTGCCTCGTTGCCGCTGACCGCCCTGCGCGCCTTTGAATCCGCCTCGCGCCTGCTGAGCTTCAAGGCCGCCGCCGAAGAACTGTCGGTGACACCGACGGCGGTGTCTCATCAGATCCGCTCGCTGGAAACCTGGCTCGGCGTGCCGCTGTTCGAGCGCCTGCCCCGCAGAGTGCGCCTGACGGAATGCGGCGAACGGCTGTTCCACAGCCTGCACGGGGCTTTTCTCGATGTGGCGCAAAGCGTCGACACCCTGCGACCGCAGCGCAGCGGCACCAGTCTGACGATCTCCACCACCGCCGCCTTCGCCGCCCTGTGGCTGGTGCCACGGCTGGGCCGCTTTTACGCTCGGCACCCGAACATCAACGTTCGCCTCGACACCCATTGCGACGTCATCGACCTGCATCAGGACGCCAGCGTCGACCTGGTGGTGCGCTACAGCCTTGATGACTACCCGAACCTGTACGGTTTGTGCCTGTTCGATGAGTTCTTTGGCGTCTATGGCTCGCCCGAGCAAGTGGCGCTGGCGTCAACCCGCGTACCGACGCTGATCAGCGTGCACTGGCACAACTCCAAGCTCTATGCCCATGGCTGGGAGGCCTGGTGCGCACAATCCGGCGAGACATGGCTGAGCGGCCAGCCCGCCGTGCGTGAATACGACGAAGAGCATTACGCCCTGCAAGCGGCCATCGCCGGGCAAGGCCTGGTGCTGGCGAGCAATATTCTGGTGTCGGAAAGTGTCGCCAACCGGTTGCTGTTGCCTTATCGGGGCGATGTGCAAGTAGATGGCGCCGGTTACAGCGCCCTGTGCGTACCCGGTCGCGAGCGGCATCCGCCGGTGCGGGCGTTTTTTGCCTGGTTGCGTGAAGAGGCGTTGGCGTCGGGGCATGCGCTGGCATGAAAGGCCGCTATCGCGAGCAGGCTGGCTCCCACATGGGTTCTGCGAACACAGATCCCCTGTGGGAGCGAGCCTGCTCGGGCGGCGTTCCGACGATGAGGCCCTGACAGGCGCCCGATTATTTTGTTGGCTTGACGGTGACCGGTGCCTTGCCCGATTTCATCTGCTCCAGCAACGGCGCGCATTGATTCGGCTCGCCGCCGCTCGGCGCCACCAGCGCCAGCAGCCCCGCCGCCGGAGCAGCGATCACGCCCAGCGCAACCATTCCGGCGCCGCGCAACATCAGCGGCACCGCTTTCACGCCTGCGTCGGGCTTGATGAACTTGCCACGCACGTACAGCGGTGAACGCAGCGAGATCAAACGCCAGCCTTTGGATTCCGGGGTAATGGTCAAGTCCAGTTGCTCGGTGGCCATGTTCGCCGTGCCATCGATATAGATGATCGCGTTCTCGGTATCGAAGACGAACAATCGCGTCGTCGCCAGACCGTTCTTGATGTCGAAGTCGGACGCGGCGCAATTGATCTTCACTTCCTTGTCACCGAAGATTTTGCCCACCACATAGTTGCCCACGTTCAACCCCGCGAGCTCCATCAACTCGCGGCTGATGGCGCCGTCGTTGATCAGCATTTTCAGGTTGCCGTTGGCACTGCCCAGCAGTTTGGCCACTGAGTTGCCGCGACCGGTGATGTCGGCATCGCCGTTGAGCTCACCGAAACTGGTTTTCATCGGCTCGAAGGTCGGGAACAACTGCTTGAGCTTGAAGCCGCGCGCGGTGAGTTTCGCCCGGCCTTCCAAGGGCTCGGTGCGACCGTTGAGGCGGATCTGCGCATCCAGCTTGCCGCCCGCGACGCCAAAACGCAGCGGTTCAAGACTAAGGACACCGTCGGTCAGCACCAGATGGGTGTAGAGATCATTGAACGGCAATTTCTCGCTGTGCACGATGCGCTTGCCGGTGAACTCGACGTCGGCGTCCATATCGCGCCAGCGTTCAGTCTTGAACGCTTCGACCGGCAACACCTTGTCCGTCGGTTGCTTGCTTTCGCCACCACGGGCCTTTTGCTCGGTATTGGAATCGGCACCGATCAACGGGGCGAGGTCGGCAAACAGCAATTGATTGGAAAGCAGTGAGCCACTGAGTTTTGGCCGAGGCTGGCCGGCGACGTAAGTCAGGTTGCCGTGAATGTCACTTTCGCCAATCTTGCCGTTGAATTCTTCATAGCGGAACACCGCACCGCCAGGCTCGTTCAGCTTGGCGATCAGGTGTCCGTCGGTGGCATACGGCGGGGTATCCGGCAGGGTCACGCCCGTCAGCGGGTAGAGATTACCCAGGCTGGTGCCGGCCAGTTTGAGGCGCAGGTCCAGGGCGCCAAGGTTCATCGGGTCGGTCAGGGTGCCCGCCAGCTCGACACGGGTATCACCGATTTTCGCCTGTGCCTGCAGGGGAAACGGCCGGTTCGCATCCTGCAATGCCAGCAGTCCGCCGATTTTGCCCTGGCCCGCGAGTTTCTGGCCGTGATATTGGCCTTTGACCTTCAGGCCAAACGCATAGTCCATGGGGGCTGCACCCTCGTCCGAGGCTTTTTTCGCGGCGTTGTCGCCGACGATGTCGCTGAAGGGAATCGGCTTGCCCAACGGGTCGATCAGCAGGTCGAGCTGCGTCTTCAGGTTTTGATCGTCAAGAGTGACATGGCCCTTGTCGAAGCCTATCGCACCGATGTCCACAACCCACGGCGAAGGTTCGGCGTTCGGGTCTTTAGGGTCGAACTTGAACACCCAGTTGGCACGCCCATCAGCCAAGCGCTGCAGCTCGGCATTGGGTTCAGTGAGATCGATGCGCGGGATGACCACACGCTGCCCCAATAAGGCCAACGGCGAAATGCGCAATTCGACTCGCTTGAGGCTGGCCATCTGCGGCGTTTTCGACCAGTCCGGGTTGCCAAGGGTCAGGTCTTCGGCCACCACATGCGGCCATGGCACCCAGGCCCGCCAGCCGCCTTCGTCAAGCTCGCGACGCCAGACCACCGCCAGGTTGCCGTTGATGGCGAATGGCCGATGCAATTCTTCGGAGACTTTGGCATTGAGGGGTGGCTTGATCCGGTTCCAGTCGAAAAACACGATGATCAGCACCAGCACCGCCAGCAATACAACGAGGGTGGCCATGGTCCAGGCGATAATTCTACGGGGGCGCGTCATTGCACAAAACTCCTGATACGACTGAACGCCCCGACGGCGACGCCCATAAGAAACGCCAGGCCAAACCGGCCCGCTATGAAATCTACGACTGAAAAACGGCCGGCAGGTTTAATCGAATAACCGATTTTGCCGCAGTCCAACCCCCGATTGCCGCCCTCTACCCTCCTGCCACGTTACCGGCCCCGCACTTTTGCGTGGCGCGAGTGAGTCGAAAATACCCACCTCGGTGCAAAAGCAACGGCCGCAAAGCCCCGATTTACAAGGCCTGCAGAGAACAATCAATTCCGTTGATTATTAACATTGCGTTTATGAACTTTTATATCGACTTATCGAGAGTAGCATTGCCCTCGTACCCAATTTATCGCCCCCCTACGGAGCACCCCATCATGAAACGCCAATTACTGCTTAGTCTTACCCTCTCCATGCTGGCCAGCACTGCTTTTGCCCTGCCAGCCGCAGAACAGGCTACTCCACAAGCCAAAGACCACCATTCGGTATTCAGCCAAACCGTCGCTGCCGATGGTTCCGACCGCACTCCAGGTCAAACCCTGGCTGAAGGCGGTAACGACCGCCTGAAAGAAAAAAACCTGATCACTGAAGACGGCTACGACCAAACCCCACAAGGTCAAGCTGTTGCTGCTGACGGTTCCGATCGCACCCCAGGCCAAACCCTCGCTGCTGACGGTTCCGACCGCACCCCGGGCCAAACCCTCGCTGCTGACGGTTCCGATCGTACCCCAGGCCAAACACTGGCTGCTGACGGTTCCGACCGCACCCCTGGCCAGACACTGGCTGAAGGCGGTGGTGACCGTGTGATCGAACGCAACAGCGCTATGAGCTGAGCCCATGGCGGCCCTGAAAAAAAGCCCAATCACCGGATTGGGCTTTTGACTTTCTGGATGTAGCACTTGTAGAAGTCGAATAACTTCCCCGTTCGATCTCCCTATCCCCGTTCGACGCCAGCGAAGCCGATTTGCTAGAGTGCGCCGCTGTCCTACTTCAGAAAACACCCTTGCGATGCTGCCCCGCGCCGAACAGAAGCAACAAACCCGCAACGCCTTGATGGACGCTGCCCGTCATTTGATGGAAGGCGGCCGGGGATTCGGCAGCCTGAGCCTGCGCGAAGTGGCGAAAACAGCCGGGATCGTGCCCACCGGTTTCTATCGGCATTTCGCCGACATGGACGAACTGGGCCTGGTGCTGGTCAGCGAAGTGGGTCAGACCTTCCGCGAAACCATTCGCCTGGTGCGGCACAACGAGTTCGTCATGGGCGGCATTATTGATGCGTCGGTGCGGATCTTTCTCGATGTGGTCAGCGCCAACCGTTCGCAATTTCTGTTTCTGGCCCGCGAGCAGTACGGTGGCTCGCTGCCGGTGCGCCAGGCGATTGGTCGCCTGCGCGAAAACATCAGCTCGGACCTGGCGGCGGACCTGTCGCTGATGCCCAAGCTGCAACACCTCGACATCGCCGGTTTGAGCGTCATGGCCGACCTGATCGTCAAAAGCGTGTTTGCCACCCTGCCGGACATTATCGACCCACCGGCCGAGGCACTGCCTGAACACCTGACGCCCCAGGCGAAGATCACCCAGCAATTGCGCTTCATCTTTATCGGCCTGAAACATTGGCAGGGTCTCGGCAGCACCGAGTGATGCCCTAAAAGATCGCAGACTGCGATCTTTTTTTGCGCCGCAAATTGGTGCATTCCAAAACCGCAACGCACCAACATCACCCAAAACCTATGCCCCACGCGCGCCAGTCCTACCTTTCCGACAGGCATTTCCTACACTTCCCCCGATTGGCAAGCCCCTTGCTCTAGCCTCAGCATTGTCCATTGCTGGAAGCTTTCCGATGCTGGTGATTCATCGCAGAATCGACCCTCAACCCGTTTGGGCCGCCGAGTTGCACCTGACGTTCGAAGCCAGGAGCAAAAGCCGTTTGCGCTGTTTCAGTGCCGAGGGTGAAGACGTCGGGTTGTTTTTGGAGCGCGGGCAATCGCCGTTGTACGACGGCGAGTGTCTACAGGCCGAAGACGGCCGCATCGTCCGCGTCTGTGCCCGCCCCGAACAGCTGCTACACGTCACCTGCGCCAATGCCTTCGAACTGACCCGCGCCGCGTATCACTTGGGCAATCGCCACGTGGCCCTGCAGGTCGGTGACGGCTGGCTGCGCCTGCTCGACGATTACGTGCTCAAGGCCATGCTCGAACAACTGGGCGCCCACGCCGAAAGCATCGAAGCCCCGTTCCAGCCGGAACACGGTGCCTACGGTGGCGGCCATCACCACTCGCGTCACGGCGATGAAGATTTCAATTACCCGCCCAAGCTGCATCAGTTCGGCGTGCGCCTGTGAATCCCGCATGGGCGTTGCTGCGTTTGGCCAGTCCGCAATTGCCGATTGGCGGCTACAGCTATTCCCAAGGGCTGGAAATGGCGGTGGAGAATGGCCGCGTCCACGATTCTGACAGCGCGCGACGCTGGATCAGCGATCAATTGCTGCTCAACCTCGCCCGCTTCGAGGCCCCGCTGCTGCTCGCCCATTGCGCAGCCGCCGCCGAGGAAAACTGGTGCGAACTGCTGCAACGTTGCGAAGAACACCGCGCCAGCCGCGAAACCCGCGAACTGCATCAGGAAAGCCGGCAGATGGGTTATTCCCTGCAACAGCTGCTTAACGGCCTGCCAGAACTCGATGCAGCCGCCCGCGCCTTCCTTGAGCAACGCCCCGAACCCCACCTGGCCTTGGGCTGGGCGCTGGCCGCCCGTGCCTGGCAAATCAGCCCGCAGGACGCGCTGGCCGCCTGGCTCTGGAGCTGGCTGGAAAACCAACTGGCGGTGCTGATGAAAACCCTGCCGCTGGGCCAGCAAGCCGCCCAGCGCCTGACCAGCGAACTGCTGCCGCTGCTGCAACAAGCCCAGCAGGACGCCAGCCAGATCAACCCCGAACACTTTGGCAGCGCCGCGTTTGGCCTGTCCCTGGCGTGTATGGCCCACGAGCGCCAGTACAGCCGTCTGTTCCGTTCCTAGGGCCTGTTATTTTGGAGAACCACATGAACACACAACCTTTGCGCGTCGGCATCGGCGGCCCGGTCGGCTCCGGCAAGACCGCCCTGACCCTGGCCCTGTGCCTGGCCCTGCGCGACCGTTACAACCTGGCCGTTGTGACCAACGACATCTATACCCGCGAAGACGCCGATTTCCTGGTGCGCAACGAAGCGCTGGCACCGGAGCGGATCATTGGCGTGGAGACCGGCGGTTGCCCGCACACGGCGATTCGCGAAGACGCCTCGATCAATCTCGAAGCCGTGGACCAGCTCAACCGCCGCTTTCCGGGGCTGGACCTGATTCTGGTGGAGTCCGGTGGCGACAATCTATCGGCCACTTTCAGCCCGGAACTGTCGGACCTGACCATCTACGTGATCGACGTTTCCGCTGGCGACAAGCTGCCACGCAAGGGCGGGCCGGGTATCTGCAAGTCCGACCTGCTGGTGATCAACAAGATCGACCTGGCACCACTGGTGGGCGCATCGCTGACCCTGATGGACAGCGACACCACACGCATGCGCAACGGCAAGCCATTCGTCTTCAGCAACCAGAAAACCGGCCAAGGCCTGGAAGACATCATTGCCTTCATCGAACGCCAAGGCTTGCTGACGGCAGCCTGATCGACATTTATCAACAAGGAAGCTTATCCATGACACTGAAACGCATCCTGGCCGCCGCGGCCCTGCTGCTGACCCCGACCCTCGCTTTCGCCCACCCCGGCCACGGCGACAATGGCTTGATCGCCGGCATCAGCCACCCCATCGGCGGCCTCGACCACTTGCTGGCGATGCTCGCTGTCGGCCTGTGGGCGGCACAACAAAAAGGCGCCGCGCGCTGGGCGCTGCCGTGCACCTTCGTCGGGACCATGTTGCTCGGCGGCCTGTTGGGCTTTGAAGGGCTGAACCTGCCGGCACTGGAAAGCGGGATTGCCGCATCGGTGTTGGCGCTGGGCCTGGCGGTTGCGCTGGCGGTGCGTCCGCCGTTGAGCCTGGCGGTGGCTGCCACAGCGATGTTTGCCTTGTTCCATGGTGTGGCCCATGGCCTGGAGCTGCCAGACATGTCCAGCCCGTGGGCGTATGCCGTCGGGTTCGTGGCGGCGACTGCCGCGTTGCATGCGGCGGGTTATGCGTTGGTGCGGGTGTTGCCTCAGGCGGCGGCGCCGTTGGTGCGACTGGCAGGTGCGGCGTCGGCGGCGACCGGGGTCTGGTTGTTGGCCAGCTGATTTCTTTAGCGCCCGTTAAGGCTTCATCGCTGGCCAGCCAGCTCCCACAAGGGTTTGCACTTAACCTGTGGGAGCTGGCTGGCCAGCGATGGCGGCCTGACAAACAACACAGCTCTCAGGCCTGATAACATGTCGCGCAATCGCCCCTGCCGTGACGACGCCAGCCAATGCCGCATGTTCCCCGCTCCGCCTCCCAGCCTGAATTGACCAACCTGTTCGCCTCGGTGCAACAGCACTTCCAGGGCGTCATCGTGCCGCTCTGGCAAGGTCCCGGCTGGAATGCCGACATGGCATTGCCCTACGAAGCGCTGGACGCCGGGCACCAGCCGCTGCCACCGCAACGCTATCGGGCCATGGCCTGCGCGCGCCAGCTGTATCTGTTCGCCAGCCTGATCGGCCAGGTACCGGGCGCCGAAGAACGCGCGGCGGCGCTGTTCCGTTCCTTGCAACGGCACTTTCACGACGCCGAGCATGGCGGCTGGTTCTACAGCATCGATCCGCAGGGAGCGCCGCTGGATCAACGCAAAGACCTCTACACCCACGCCTTCATCCTGTTCGCCTGCGCCCATTACTGGGACAAGGTTCGCGAGCCACTGGTGGAATCGGTGCTCAACGCCGCGCTGGAAGTGATCGCCCGGCGTTTTTCCACAGGTGATGGCTTGTACGAAGCCAGCCTCGACAGAGACTGGTCGTCACTGGGCAGCGGCCCCCTGCAAAACCCGTTGATGCATTTGGCCGAAGCCTTCCTCGCGACCTTGTCGGTACGTGAAGACATTGCCGTGGAACGCGGGCTCGTCGAGTTATGCACAGCCATGCAGAAACGCTTTATCGATGCGCAACACGGCGTGTTGATGGAAAAGCCCTTGGGCGCTGTGGATAACTGGTTTGAGCCGGGGCACCAGTTCGAATGGTATTTCCTGCTGGAATCATCGGCGCTGCTGCGCGGCTCGAAATTGCATGCCTCACTGGAACGGGCCTTCGCCTTTACCGAGCAATTGGGCGTCGATCAAGCATCCGGTGCGGTGCGAGCCATGCTCGACCTCGGCCCTGACGGCGGCTCGCGAGATGCCACCCAGCGCATCTGGGCTCAGGCCGAATACCTGCGGGCGCTGACACTGCGTCCACACAGCGAAGCGGCGGTGTTGCGCCAGTTGCAGGCCTTGCAACAGCATTTCCTGCATGCCGGTGGCTGGCATGAGTGCCGCGACGCTCACGGCGCGGTCAGCCGTCGGGACATGCCGTCAACCACGCCTTATCACCTGGCGACCTGTTATTGCGGGTTGGCTGATTATCTGCGTTGACTTCCAGATAGCTATCGCGGGCCAGCCCGCTCCCACGGTGATTTCTTGCGTATGCACACCGCAAATCCTGTGGGAGCGGGCTTGCTCGCGATGGGCCGTTATGCGGTCTTAAGACTTGCGTTCGATAGCAAACCCGGCCCAGGTCTGGCTCACCGGCATCAGCTCCAGGCTGTTGATATTGATGTGCGCCGGGGCATTGAGGACCCAGAAAATGGTGTCGGCAATGTCTTGTGGCTGGATCGGCTCGGCACCAGCGTAGGTCGCGTTGTAACGCTCCTGATCACCGGCAAAACGCACCAGCGAAAACTCGCTTTCACACAGGCCCGGCTCAATGTTGCTGACCCGCACGCCCGTGCCTTGCAGGTCGCAGCGCAGGTTCAGGGAGAACTGTTTAACGAACGCCTTGGTGGCGCCATACACGTGGCTGCCCGGGTACGGATAGTTACCGGCGATGGAACCCAGGTTGATGATGCCCGCACCGCGACCGTGAGCGATCAGGCGCGGCAGCAGCAGGCGAGTGCTGTACATCAGGCCTTTGACGTTGGTGTCGACCATGGTGTCCCAATCATCGAGATCGCACTTGGGCGCCGGGTCAACACCCAGCGCCAGGCCGGCATTGTTGATCAGCCCGCGCAGTGTGGCGAAGGACGGCGGCAGGTTGGCAATGGCCTCTTCCATCGCCTTGCGATCCCGAACATCGAGCACCAGGCCGTGCACTTCGGTCTGCTTCGACAGCTCGGCGCACAGCGCATTGAGGCGTTCTTCACGACGGCCGGTCAGCACCAGTTTCCAGCCAGCCTCGGCAAAACGACGGGCACAGGCTTCACCAAAACCGGAAGTCGCGCCGGTAATAAACAGGGTGTTGGACATCGTGTTCTCCTTGCTTCGGCTGATCGCCAGCCATTGGAATAGAAAATCAGCAGCCAGCATGCCCGGCCACGCCCCTACCGGCAACCACGTCCCCCAGCGGCAGTTCCCACAGGGGTACATTCTGCTCAAAAATTGATCAGCACCGGGAAAGCCATACAGATCGTGGCTTGCAGCCATGTGCGCGCACGTTATCCACAGGCCGGTCCACAGTCTTTGGGGGCAAGTGGAAAAGCTGCAAGCCGCTATCCACAAGGCTTTGCGCCGGGTTTTGAAACTTTTTTGCTTGACCCTCAAGCACCTGCTGTGTAGCCCTTGGCCATTTTCATGACTGACAGGTCAAACCGGCGATGGCGCCAAGCCAGTAACCACGGCCTTCAGCCGAGTCTTTCCAGAGTTTAATCACAGACTTATCCACAGGCTTGTGCAAGCCAAATACTGTGGATTTCACCAGCAACAAAAAGGTTGACAACGCGCTCTTTCAGCCAAGTAAAAACGCCTGATCAAAAAACAACCACACCGCTGCAAGCCACGGTTTAAAAGGCTTTCAGGCAGCTACTCCCACGTTATTCACAGCCAGCTCCACAGTAACCGGGGACAAGTCAAAACTGTGACAAAACAACTATTTGCAGCGGCTTTATGTCGCGGCTTGGTAGCTTCTGAATATTGTTTTCCACAATTTCCTTTACCTCAGATCGCCGCTCTTGCAGGAGCAACCTTCGGCAATTCCTGAAGGGCTAATGCGGGCCATAAAAAACGCCCTGATTTTGTCAGGGCGTTTTTTATTGCAGGCTACCAGTCAGTGCCCGCCGAGATAAGCGCTACGCACATCCTCGTTGACCAGCAACTCCTTGCCGGTGCCCGACATGCGAATTTCGCCGTTGACCATCACATAGGCACGATCGGACAAGCGAAGGGCATGGTTGGCATTCTGCTCGACCAGGAAGATGGTCATGCCGGTTTGCGCCAGTTCCCGCAAGGTGGCGAAGATCTGCTTGACCACGATGGGTGCCAGGCCAAGGCTAGGCTCGTCGAGCAACAGCAGTTTCGGCCGGCTCATCAGCGCGCGGGCGATGGCGAGCATTTGCTGCTCACCGCCGGACATGGTCATTGCACGCTGGGTACGCCGCTCTTCAAGTCGCGGGAACAACTTGAACATACGCTGCATGTCTTCCTTGGCGTACTTGTCGCCAATCGGAATCGTGCCCATCAGCAGGTTTTCCTCGACGGTCATGTCGGGGAACACCCGCCGCCCTTCCGGCGATTGCGCGATGCCGTTGGAGGCGATGTAGTGCGACGACTTGTGGGTTATGTCCACGCCCTGATAGAGGATCTTCCCGTCCGCCGCACGCGGCTGACCGAAGATCGACATCAGCAGGGTCGACTTGCCCGCGCCGTTGGAGCCGATGAGGCTCACGGTTTCCCCTTCATTGATGTGCAGCGAGACTTTCTTCAGGGCCTGGATCGGCCCGTAAAACACGTCCAGTTCCTGGAGTTCGAGGATGGGTTGGGTCATACCACTTCCTCTTCATCGGCGCCCAGGTAGGCGGCAATCACTTTCGGGTCGTTGCGGATGTCGTCGGGGCCGCCCTCGGCGATGACGATGCCGTGGTCCAGCACCACAATGTGGTCGGAAATACTCATAACCATGCCCATGTCGTGTTCGATCAGCACCACGGTCAGATCGTGCTCGTCGCGCAGCAGCCGGATCATCGCGCTCAGCGCTTCGGTTTCCTGAGGGTTGAGGCCGGCAGCCGGTTCGTCGAGGCAGATGATCTGCGGACGGGTGCACATGGCCCGGGCAATCTCCAGACGGCGTTGCTGGCCGTAGGACAACTCACCGGCGAGGCGGTTGGCGCAGTCCACGAGATCCACCACTTCCAGCCAGTAGAACGCATGGTCCAGCGCATCGCTTTCGGCCTTGCGATAACCCTTGGTGTTGAGAATGCCGGCCAACAGGCTGCGGTTGACCCACATGTGCTGGGCCACCAGCAGGTTTTCCAGCACCGACATTTCCTTGAACAGGCGAATGTTCTGGAAAGTCCGCGCCAGCCCGGCACGGTTCACCAGGTGGGTGCCGCCAAACATCTTGTAGTACAGGCGACTGGCAAAGGATTTCGGCGAGACGAAATCGGTCAGTTTGAACGACTCGCCCAGTAACTTGATGACGTTGGTCTGCTCGCCACGCACATTGAGTTCGATCTTGCCGCCGGAGGCCTTGTAGAACCCGGTCAGGCAGTTGAACACCGTGGTCTTGCCCGCGCCGTTGGGGCCGATCAGGGCGAAGATCGAATTGCGTTTGACCTTCAGGCTGACATCGCTCAACGCCTTGATGCCGCCAAAGTGCATCATCAGCTTTTCGACACTGAGTACGACTTCGCTCATGGCGCTACTCCTTTACGCGGGGTCACACCGGTACGACTGATCCGAATCAGGCCGCGGGGGCGCCAGATCATCATCAACACCATCAGGATGCCGAACAGCAGGACGCGGTATTCGGCGAAGCCACGCAGCAACTCCGGGGCGACGGTCAACACGAAGGCGGCAATCACTACCCCGATGGTCGAGCCCATGCCGCCGAGTACCACGATGGCGAGGATCAGCGCCGATTCGAAAAAGGTGAACGAGGTCGGGTTGACGAAGCCCTGGTAGGTGGCGAAGAACACACCCGCCAGACCGGCCGTCGATGCACCGATGGTGAACGCCGAAAGCTTGACCAGCACGTGGTTCAGGCCCATGGAACGGCAGGCGATCTCGTCTTCACGCAGCGCTTCCCAGGCACGACCGACCGGCATCTTCACCAGACGATGCTTGATGTACAGCACAGCCAGCACGACCAGGAACAACACCGCGTAGATGACGTAGTACTTCACGTCGGGGTTGTAGGCGATGCCGAAAAACTCATGGAACGGTACGCCACCGTCTTTGGCTCGCTTGCCAAATTCCAGGCCGAAGAACGTCGGCAGTGGTGCCGGCATGCCGTTCGGGCCGCCGGTCAGGGACAGCCAGTTATTAAGGATCAGGCGGATTATTTCACCGAAGCCCAGGGTCACGATTGCCAGGTAGTCACCGTGCAGGCGCAACACCGGAAAGCCGAGGATGCAACCGGCCAGCCCCGCCGTGATCGCTGCCAGCGGCAACACCGTCCAGAAACCCAGGCCCAGATACTGATAACCGAGTGCCAGGCCATAGGCGCCGATGGCGTAGAACGCCACGTAACCCAGGTCGAGCAGGCCGGCCAGGCCGACCACGATGTTCAGCCCCAGGCCCAGCAGCACGTAGATCAGCCCGAGGATGACCACGCCCAGCAGGTAGGAGTTGGAGAAAAACGGGAACACCACGGCGATGACGATCACCAGCGGGATGATCCAGCGCAGGCGCGACTTGTAGTCAGGCGCCAGTACATGAACCCCGGAACCGGAGGATTCAAACCCTTCAAGGATTTTCAGGCCCTTGGGGGTTTGCAGGAACATGCTCAGGGCGAATCGACCCGCCATGACAATGGCGACAATCCAGGCCACCCGGGTGGTTTCCAGGTTGAAGCCGTAGCCATCGAGAACGACGCCGACAATCGGCCCGAACACAATCAGGGCAATGAGGCCGGCAAGAATCGCGTCAACCAGACTTTTTTTGATATCAATGGTTTTTTTAGTGGTTGAAGACATCGCTTACACCTTCGACACAAGAGGACGGCCGAGCAGGCCTTGGGGCCGAAAGACCAGAACGAGAACCAGCAGAGAGAAACTGAAAACGTCTTTGTAGTCCGAGTTCACCAGGCCGGAAAACAGCGACTCGGAAATCCCGAGGATGATCCCGCCGAGCATGGCGCCAGGCAGCGAGCCAATCCCGCCGAGCACCGCAGCGGTGAATGCCTTGATCCCGATGATGAAGCCGGCATAGAAGTCGAATGTGCCGTAGTTCATGGTGATCAGCACGCCGGCCAGGGCCGCCATCGCTGCACCGATGATGAACACGTAGGAAATCACCCGGTCGGTGTTGATCCCCAGAATCGAAGCCATCTTGCGGTCTTGCTGGGTCGCACGGCACATGCGGCCGAGCTTGGTGTACTTGATGATGTAGGTCAGCGCGGCCATGCCGACAAACGCGGCGACCAGAATGAAGACCTTGGTGTAGGTCAACTGCACGAAACCTGTACCGACCTCGACACGCCAGGCTCCCGTGAGCAACGTCGGAACACCTTGTTGCTTGGCGCCCTGGGCAATCTGTGCATAGTTTTGCAGGATCAGCGAAATACCGATGGCGCTGATCAGCGGTGCCAGTCGGGTGGAGTTACGCAGGGGTTTGTAGGCGACACGCTCGATGACCCAGCCATACACCGCCGTGACGACGATGGTGAAGATCAACGTGCCGAGCATCAGCAGCGGGAAGGATTCGATACCGAAGTAAGCCAGCAGAGCCAGACTGATTGCCGCGAGGTAAGCGGAAATCATGTAAACCTCGCCGTGGGCGAAGTTGATCATGCCGATGATGCCATAGACCATTGTGTAGCCGATGGCGATCAGGCCATAGACCGACCCGAGGGTCAGGCCGTTGACCAGTTGCTGCAGGAAAATACCATCCATAACGCAATCTCACGCAATGAGAACCTGCACACCGGTGGGGGTGCGATTCTTCTAAGGAAAATACAGATTTACGTCGGAGCAATGTCAATCACGATCAGGCAAGCCACTACCCATCTGCAGGAGCTGGCTTGCCAGCGATAGCGGTGTATCAGCCAACATTGATGTCGACTGATCTGGCCCCATCGCGGGCAAGCCCGCTCCTACAAGTGGTCAACGTGGTTCAGGTGATCGAGTCAGCCCTTACTTCTGTTTTTCCAACTGGTGGTATTTGCCGTCCTTGTCCCACTGGTAAACCACGTAGTCGGACACTTTCAGGTCGCCCTTGCTGTCCCAGGCCTTCTCGCCCATGACGGTCTTGACCGGGTTTTTCTTCAGCCAGGCAGCCGCTTCTTCGCCCTTGTTGGACTTGGCGCCGTTGAAAGCGGCAGCCAGGGTTTGCACCGAAGCGTAGGCGTACAGGGTGTAGCCTTCTGGCTCGGTACCGGCCTTGCGGAATGCGTCTACCACGGCCTTGCTGTCTGGCAGCAGGCGTGGGTCGGCACCGAAGGTCATCAGCACGCCGTCAACGAATTGCGGACCGCCAGCGGTGGTCACCAGTTCGTCGGTCACGATGCCGTCGTCGGACATGAACTTGACGTCTTTCAGACCTTGCTCACGCAGTTGGCGAACCAGAGGACCGGCTTCCGGGTGCAGACCACCGAAGTAAACTACGTCGGCGCCGGCGCCACGGATTTTGGTCACGATGGTGCTGAAGTCTTTCTCGCCGCGGGTCAGGCCTTCATACAGCACTGGCGTTACGCCGCGCTTGACCAGTTGCGCCTTGGTGGCGTCGGCCAGGCCTTGGCCGTAGGTGTCCTTGTCGTGCAGCACGACGACTTTCTTGCCCTTGAGCACGTCGACGATGTAGTCGCCGGCCACGATGCCTTGCTGGTCGTCACGACCGCACATACGGAACATGGCGCTCAGGCCGCGCTCGGTAACCTGCGGGTTGGTGGAGCCTGGAGTGATGGCGATGATGCCCGCTTCGTCGTAGATCTCGGAGGCCGGGATGGTCGACGAGGAGCAGAAGTGACCGACCACGCCGGCCACTTTCTGGTTGGTCAGGTCCTTGGCGACCGTCACGGCCTGTTTCGGTTCGCAGGCGTCATCGCCCTTGACCAGTACGATTTTCTCGCCGTTTACGCCGCCCGCTGCGTTGACCGCATCGGCGGCTGCCTGTGCACCCTTCATGTACTGCTCGCCAAATGCCGCGTTGGCGCCCGTCATTGGACCCGCTACGCCGATCTTGATGTCAGCCTGAGCAAACGCAGAAACACCCAACGCAGTTGCCACTGCGAGGGCCAGAAAGCCTTTCTTGTAAAACGTCTGGGACATGAGGTGGTGCTCCATGGTTTTTTTTAATTGGCACTGCGACTTCACTGAATGCTCAGAGCAAGGGCCGTGCCATCGGTTTTTTATTCTGAAAAAAGTCGCTGCTTTATTGTTATTTCGACTGTTTCGGGCCCATTTTCATTGGGCGTGCAACCGTCTAAACCGCAGAAGGTGAAACCATTATTTTTTTGAGGCGCAACCCACCAGCGCCATCATTGCAACCGCGACACTAAACGGCGTGCAACCAGCCTGTAACAACGCGCGTCACCGAACTGCACACTGCTGGTGCGGTACTGCTACAACCCGCACCATTACAGGCTAGCCGTTGCGCCGAAAAGCGCCGCTCCCAGCAACAAATTTCAACAATCAGATCACAATGCGCAAGCACTGGCCCGCGTGATACAGCGAAAAACCCGCCTCATACAGACAACTGCGCAACCCTGCCCCGGCCAATGGCTGCATGGGCGCAAAGGGAATCGGTAGCGCCTGAGGATTTCCGTTACACAAGTAATCGGCAAACGCTTTGCCGACCACCGTTCCCGTGGTCACGCCCCGACCGTTGTAGCCGGTGACTGCCACTAAACCGGGCGCCGGTTCGAACAGGCGCATCAAATGATCGGGGGTAAATGCGATGCAACCGGTCCAGGTGCACTCCCATTCCACCGGTTTGAGGTAGGGAAAATAATGCTGCTGCACCCGGTCGGCCCAGGCCTTGAGAAACCAGGCTGGCTTCTGATTGCCGTTCCCCAGACTGCCAAGCAGCAAGCGCCCGTCCTTGTCTCGACGAATGCTGCTGAGCACTTGCCGGGTGTCCCAGGACCCCTGGCCACCGGGCAAAATCTGCTGCGCTGCGTCTTCGGTCAGCGGCACCGACGCCACTTGGTAGTAATAACCGGGGAAGAAATTGCGCCGCAGTTCGGTCCAGGCGCCTTCGGTGTAAGCGTTGGAAGCGATCACCACTTGCTCGGCCAGTACCGAGCCCTGCGCGGTTTGCACCGACCAGCGCTGGCCCTGACGTTCGAGTCGGGTCACCGGGGAATGATCGAATAATTGACCGCCGAGGCCGATGGCCGCCTTGGCCAGCCCCGTGGTGTAAGCCATCGGATTGATCGTGCCAGCACGGCGATCGAGCAACGCGGCAGCAATTTTCCGGGTGCCCGTGGCTTGTTCACAGGCTTGGCCGGTAAGCAATTCAACCGGCGCGCCACGGCGTTTCCATTGTTCTTCACGACTGCGCAGATCTGCTTCGCCACGGGCGTTGTGCGCCATGTGCAGCGTGCCTTCGCGACGCAGCTGGCAATCGATGTTGTACTTATCCACAAGGCTGAAAACCAGGGACGGCGCCGCCCCCAGCATGCGGTTGAGCTGGCTGCCGACCTCTTCGCCGAAGCCGGCCTCGATTTCGTCCGGTGGAATCCACATTCCGGCGTTGACCAGTCCGACGTTGCGACCCGACCCGCCATGGCCGGCGCGATGGGCTTCAAGCACACAAACGGTCTTGCCTTGTTCCAGCAAATGCACCGCCGCCGACAGCCCGGTAAACCCGGCGCCGATGACGCAGACATCGACCTTTACTTCCCCCTTGAGCGCCGCGTTGTCGGGCCTTTGCGGCGTCAGTTTTTCCCACAGACACTCTTCGCGTAACGGCATTGCCAGACTCCAACAGAAACCTAACCAACACACAGTTCAAATGTGGGAGCGAGCCTGCTCGCGAAGGCGGCGACACATCCAACATCAATGTGACTCAAAGACCGCTTTCGCGAGCAGGCTCGCTCCCACAGGGGATCCCTGTACGACCGAGCATCAGTCGAACGTAATCCCCTGCGCCAACGGCAACTCCAGCGAGTAGTTCACGGTGTTGGTCTGACGGCGCATGTAGCCGCGCCATGCATCGGAACCGGACTCACGACCGCCACCGGTTTCTTTCTCGCCACCAAACGCGCCACCGATTTCCGCGCCGCTCGGGCCGATGTTGACATTGGCGATGCCACAGTCGCTGCCCACCGCCGACATGAACTGCTCGGCTTCACGCACGTCGGTGGTGAAAATGCACGAGGACAGGCCTTGCGGTACAGCGTTATTCAGACGCAGGGCTTCGTTGAAATCGCTGTAACCGATCACGTACAGAATCGGCGCGAAGGTTTCATGGCAGACCACCTCGCTCTGCTCCGGCATTTCGACGATGGCCGGCGATACGTAGTAGGCATTCGGGAACTTGTCTTCGAGCTGACGCTTGCCGCCGAACACCTTGCCGCCTTCGCTCAACGCCTGCTCCAGCGCGTCCTGCATGTTCTCGAAGCTGTTTTTGTCGATCAGCGGGCCGATCAGGTTGCCTTCCAGTGGGTGGCCGATGCGCACTTTGGAGTAGGCGGCTTTGAGGCGGGTGACGATTTCTTCTTTGACCGACTCATGGGCAATCAGGCGACGCAACGTGGTGCAACGCTGACCGGCGGTGCCGACGGCGCTGAACAGAATGGCGCGAACGGCCATGTCCAGGTCGGCGCTTGGGCCGAGGATCATCGCGTTGTTGCCGCCCAGTTCCAGAATGCTGCGGGCGAAACGTGCGGCGATTTTCGGCGCCACTTCGCGGCCCATGCGGGTGCTGCCGGTGGCGCTGACCAGCGCGACACGCGGATCATCGACCAGGGCTTCGCCAGCATCGCGACCGCCAATAATCACCTGGCTCAGGTGCGGGGGGGCGTCGCTGAAGTTCTTCAGCACGCGATCGAACAGCGCCTGGCAAGCCAGCGCGGTCAGCGGGGTTTTCTCCGACGGTTTCCAGATCACCGGGTTACCGCAGACCAGTGCCAGCGTGGCGTTCCAGGCCCAGACGGCGACCGGGAAGTTGAACGCGCTGATCACGCCGACGACACCCAGCGGATGCCAGGTTTCGCGCATGTGGTGGCCAGGACGCTCGGAAGCGATGGTCAAACCGTACAACTGACGGGACAGGCCGACGGCGAAATCGCAGATGTCGATCATCTCCTGGACTTCACCCAAGCCTTCCTGGGTGATCTTGCCCGCTTCCCAGGACACCAGCTCACCGAGATCGGCCTTGTATTCACGCAGAATGTCGCCCAGTTGACGCACCAGCTCGCCACGGCGCGGCGCCGGAACCTTGCGCCACAACTCGAACGCATGATCTGCGCGACTGATGTGCTGCTCGACTTCAGCGGCACCTTCCCAGTTAACGGCGGCAATGCGACTGCCGTCGACAGGCGAATGCACAGGCACCTTGCCGTTCTGGTACAGGGCCGGGTTCACACCAAGACGATCAAGCAATGCGGCAACCATGGGTCACTCCTCAAGCAAAAAACGGAACGTGTGCAGCCGGACAATCGCGGCTGATCAGACTTGTAGTTTTAGCTCCCCGGAGGTTACTCAACAAACGACCATTAAGAGAGATATCATTCCGTTTATTCATGCTGTGCATTGCCGGCAATAAAGAGACAAGAACAAAAGGACCGCCCATGCTGAACAAACGCTATTTGCCATCGATCGCTGCCCTGCAGTGTTTCGAAGCCGTGACCCGGCATTTGAGCTTCACTCGGGCCGCCGAAGAACTGAACCTGACCCAGAGCGCCGTCAGCAAGCAAGTGGCGCAACTGGAAGAACTGTTGCAGCACCTGCTGTTCCGTCGCGTACGTCGACGCCTGCAAATGACCCCGGCGGGGGATTTGTACCTGGTGGAGGTCCGGAAAATTCTCACGCAGGTCGAGATGTCGACCCATTACCTGCGTTCCTACGGCGGCGAGACAGAAGTCCTGCGCGTCTCGACGCCGTCGACCTTCGGCGCGCGCTGGCTGGTCCCACGCCTGAAAGGCTGGCGCCTGCGTCATCCCTCGATCCATCTGGACCTGTGCAACGAACAGGAAGCCGACGATTTGCTGCAAGGTCGCAGCGACCTGGCGTTCTATTTCGGCCAGGGTTCGCGCCCTGGCACCGAATGCCTGAAGCTGTTCAGTGAAGAGCTGGTTCCGGTGTGTGCCCCCGGTAGCTTGCCCGACACGCCATTCACCGACCCGACGCAACTCACCGAGCTGGTCCTGCTGCAAAACGCGTCCCGGCCTCAGGCGTGGCATGACTGGTTCGACAGCCAGGGCTATCACACCGAACACAGCTACCACGGCCCGCGTTTCGAAACCTTTTATATGTGCATCCGTGCGGCGCAAGTCGGCTGCGGCGTAGCGTTGCTGCCGCGTTTTCTGGTGGAAGAGGAACTGGCGGACGGCAAGCTGGTCATTCCCTGGCAGCATGCAATGCCCAGCACCGATGCCTATTACCTGGCGTACCCGGAGCATTCGGCGGAAGTGCCCAAGGTGCGCGATTTCGTGAAGTGGATGCTGGAGCAAATTGATAGTCCGGGCACTCCACACGCTTAGGCCCAGACAAAAATCCTTGGCCACAGGAGATCCGGTGTCCAAGAAATTGCTGGCAATACCCACCACCGATATGCGCCACTAGCCTTATTCCCTGTGGAGACCCCCCGTTATGAGCGAGAGTGTGTTTGCCGATCGCATCGTGCAGAACCTGCTCGACACCGACTTCTACAAACTGACGATGATGCAGGCGGTGCTGCACAACTACCCGAACGTCGAAGTCGAATGGGAGTTCCGTTGCCGTAACAGTGAAGATCTACGTCCGTACCTGGCGGAGATTCGTTACCAGATCGAGCGTTTGTCAGAGTTGAGCCTGAGCGCCGATCAGTTGGGTTTCCTCGAGCGCATCAGCTTCCTGAAGCCGGACTTTTTGCGCTTTCTCGGGCTGTTTCGGTTCAACCTGCGTTACGTCCACACCGGCATCGAGCATGGCGAACTGTTCATCCGCCTGCGTGGCCCGTGGCTGCATGTGATTTTGTTCGAAGTCCCTCTGCTCGCAATCGTCAGCGAAGTGCGCAACCGCTTTCGCTACCGTGAGATCGTCCTCGAACAGGCCCGCGAGCAGCTCTATCGCAAGTTCGACTGGCTGACGGCCAACGCCAGCAGCGACGAACTGTCAGAGCTGCAGGTCGCCGATTTCGGCACGCGTCGACGCTTCTCGTACCGCGTGCAGGAAGAAGTGGTCAATGTGCTCAAGCACGACTTCCCTGGCCGTTTCGTCGGCACCAGCAACGTGCACCTGTCTCGGGAACTGGACATGAAACCGCTGGGCACCATGGCCCACGAATGGATCATGGCGCACCAGCAACTCGGGCCACGGTTGATCGACAGCCAGATTGCCGCCCTTGATTGCTGGGTCCGTGAGTACCGGGGCCTGCTGGGGATCGCGCTGACCGACTGCATCACCATAGATGCCTTCCTCGGTGATTTCGACCTGTTCTTCGCCAAGCTTTTCGACGGTTTGCGCCACGACTCGGGTGATCCGGTGGTTTGGGCGGAAAAAGCCATCGCCCACTATCACAAGCTTGGCATCGACCCGATGAGCAAGACGCTGACCTTCTCCGACAGCCTGACACTGCCCAAGTCTCTGGAGATATTCCGGGCACTGCGAGGTCGGATCAATGTCAGCTTCGGCATCGGCACCAACCTGACCTGTGACATTCCCGGTGTCGAACCGATGAGCATCGTGCTTAAAATGACCGCCTGCAACGGCCAGCCGGTGGCGAAGATCTCCGACGAGCCAGGCAAGACTCACTGTAAAGACCCGAATTTCGTCGCCTATTTGCGACACGTTTTCCAGGTTCCTGCCTCATCCAGTCTATCTAGCAAGGAGTGAATTCATGCAAGCCGTACAGCGTGAGATTGCTGAGCAGCTCAAGGTTCAACCGCCGTTCGCCGATGACGCCGCCCTCGAGGCAGAAGTCGCCCGGCGCATTACCTTCATTCAGGATTGCCTGATCAATTCCGGGCTCAAGGCCCTGGTGCTGGGCATCAGTGGCGGCGTCGACTCGCTGACCGCCGGCCTGCTGGCCCAGCGTGCCATGCGCGAACTGCGCCAGCGTACCGGTGACGGCGGCTACAAGTTCATTGCCGTGCGTTTGCCGTACGAAACCCAGTTTGATGAACACGATGCCCAGGCTTCGGTGGACTTCATCAAGCCGGACGAGCGCCACACCGTGAACATCGGTCCGGCGGTCAAATCCCTGGCCAATGAAGTGGCGGCGTTCGAAGGCAAGCACGCGGTGTCGGTGGACTTCGTGCTCGGCAACACCAAGGCCCGCATGCGCATGGTCGCCCAGTACACCATCGCCGGTGCGGCCCACGGTTTGGTGATCGGCACCGACCATGCAGCGGAAGCGGTAATTTCTACCCCCCTACACTAAACTGCACAACCCCCTCTGTACCCCCCGCCCTACCCACTTCCCCTTACCTTATCTCCACACCCATAATGCACATCGCTGGTTCCCCAACTGATTGAAATGGAAACCGAAGGTGATGCGCTGATGAAGATGGTGGCAGTCAAGGGAGAGCTCCTAGACCTAAGAAATTCTGTCCTGACCCAAGGCGAGTACCGGGAGCAGTTCCTGTCCCAACCCGAAGCTCAACAACTAGAAGTGAAGGTCACCGGGTGCGTGTTGATAGGGAGTGGAGAGCAACTCCAACCCCTGACCTCGGATTATCTCTGCCGAAACTACAGGAACAACTTGCTGGCTGATGCCACCACCAAGTCCTACGCGTACCGCATCGGGTACCTTCTGGATGACCTGAAGACCCAGGTGGAGTTTGAGAGCAGTGACCGAGACGAAGCGCTGTTAAGTGTCACTCTAAGTAGGCTTGAGAGTTACCTGGCAGGCATGAACGCCGCAGGCCTCGCGCCCAAGACGATTCAAGGAAGAGACGCAGCCCACCATCACCTGTTCACAACGTATCTATGCAAGCAGTTTGATGAGAGCCCGGCGCTGCGTGAGGACAATCCCTACAAAACAGGCCTGATCTGGACTGGCAAAGCCAACACTCTTGGTATCGTTCAACCCTGCAGCATGGATGAGCTGGAGCAGCTGATCCTGCACGCTGAATCAGAGCGGGAGCGTTGCCTGATCCAGGCGGTATACGACACCGGAATGCGGGAGTCAGAAGTTCCTCGAGTTACGCTGCAGGCTGTGAGAGATGCGCTCGACTTTCAGAAGCTCCAATTCATCACTGCAGGATTGCCTCATGCAAGACCGCTGAAGGCGGCGTACTGCCCGCTCAATATAAAAGGGAGCAAGGGGAGGAAGAATCAGATCAAGCCTCGGACTACGCTGGTCAGCCGGACGACGCTGGAGCGCATTGAGGACTATCACAAGACCCCTCTTTACCGGCGCTTTGCTAAGCGATACCCGACTCCAGAAGAAACGCCTGCGTTCTTCAACGCACATGGTGAGCCCTACAAAACCAAGAGCATCGAGAAGCTCTTTGACCGCGTCACCAAGCGGGCTATGAAAGCGAGGAAGATCAGACGGATCATCTCGCCGCACAAGCTGCGCCACGGCGGCGCATACGCGATTCTTCAAAGCCCTGACCTTGGCAATGATTACGTAGATCGTCTCGTTATGCTTATGAAGTCATATGGGCACAACCGGGAGGCGACATCTGAGGGTTACACGCTGATTCCTCATGATATGTATCAAAAGCTCGCCGATCCAAATTCCTTGGAAAAAACCAAAGCTAGCGAGATGGAACTACTTCGTGAAAGGACTACTAAGCGAATTCGCTCGGGTGATAAAAAATGAAGCATGAAGCATCCGAAGACGAACTCTATGAGACCACCCCCAAAACGGCAAACCGTGAGAGGCGCCCACAAGCTGATATCACGAAGGAGATCGACTCGTGGGCCACAAAGATTAAATCCAGCCGGCTGAATCTGCTTGATGTGCAACTCAGTCAAAAAGGCGAGCCGGCTATCGCAGCTAGTTACTTAGCAACCGAACTTAAGACATCATATAGTGTCTATAAAACGAGATTTGCAATCCTGAACTCGGTCATCCAAAGGATGATCGATGAGCGAATTATTATCCCTGGGCATAATTCTATCGCCAATGAGTGGCGCCGTAAGCTACTGCGCTGGTACGAAAGTATGACTGACACCGAGAAGCAAGCCATTCCGGTGGTCGCAAACACCATATCAGTACGCAGATGCCTGCAAAATGTACCAGGGATGGGAAATCTCAAGTGGGCACGTTTGAATATCCCACTTGTAGAGCAAACCTTCGACGACATTTTGTCAGACCTAGAAAAGCGCGGTGTCGTAAACGTCAATTACAAAACTGTTGCTGAACGAAAACTTGAGGCTGACGAAAAAAAAGAGCTTTTCCCAAGAGGAGATACTTGGGAAACGCAGTTGAATACGCTGAGATCTATTCCGCTCTCCCATGTCGATGATCTAGTACCAGTTGACCCTCAGCGCCCGTTCGTTCAAATTTTCCACATGTTCGCTGCTGCCTCAATGACTACAATGTCGTCGTCCGGACAACTTAACTTCGTGGAAGGCTTTAAATTTGTTAGTCAACACCTTAAAGAAGTTGGCTACACCGGTAGCGAGAATGCATTCGAGTGCATTACGCCAAACTATTTGCCTCGACTGCGGAACTACTTGACTGAGCAACTAAGTATCGAGGCAATTTCATCGCACTATGCTCAGGTCGTCGTGTCATGTACTCGCAAGTTGATGAAGCGCTTGCTGAAGACTAAAGGTATCGGCTTCAGCAGCTTTGTGGATATACAAGGGTTCAAAACTAGCAGAGCAACCGATGAGTATCGCCCCTATTCCTCTACGGAGCGAGATAGAATCAGAGATGCCTGTGAGTTAGAAATCCAGGAATCCAATCAACTCGCAGCGAATTATAAGCGATTCAATGGCGGCTGCGACCCCGTCAATGCGAAAGGTCATATTCAGAACGGCCTTGGCACACTAGAAAATGCCAGATGGATTTTTGAAAACAAACTCAACTGCCAACGCCTTAGCCGTGCATTTGCTGACCAAAATAACTTCTACGAGAAAGCTTTTTGCAAAATCTTGGATTATTCAGAATCTGGCATCATCGAGACTTATAAGAACTGGGGCGTCATTTATGAATATACCTCTAGGCTACTTGCTCCCTATGTGATTCGGTTGGCACAAATAACAGGGCTCAATGCCGACTCTTTGAAATCTTTGGATGTGGATGATTTCATCAAATGCCATGAAATCACTAGACGGCCCTACCTGCGCTACTGGAAGGAGCGATCAAGCGGTGAAAAACTCTATCATCTTGACCTCATGAATGCTGACGTTAATTGGCTCAGCGTGGCTCAGAGCGTTCAAGTCGAGAAAATATTCAATGATGTGATCTACTTAACTCGCAACATTCGTGACCGCGCCCCCCCTTCCGTTAGGGATAAGCTTTTCATTTATGAATCGTTGAAGGGTTCCGAATATCGCGAGATCAAATCAATAGATAAATCCAACATTATCAATCAAGTAATGAGTCGATTTGCTGAAGATCATAACTTAAAGAAGGACAATGGTGATGATTTGGCAATTTCTGCTTCGAGGTTAAGACCTAGCTTAGTCGCAGAACTGGTAGACCAAGGCGTTTCTCTGCGTGAGATTCAAATGATTCTCGGCCATCGAAGCATCAACACCACAATCAAATACCTTGATCAGCTGGAATTCAGCAAAACTGCACAGAAGGTAGTCGATGAGGCCTTACAAAAGATTCATAAGGAATATGTGCTGGCCGAATCAAGCAACGTAGATATTCCCACGAGCAACATAGATATCCAAAACGAACGAAATTCTCCAGCAGTCCCCATCAGGACGGGGCTGGTCGAGTGTCGAAATGTCTATGATCCCCCTCCAGAAATTAGGAGTTCGCCAGCTTATAAGGAAGGAAACCCTTGCTCGCTTTTGAACAAGTGCCTTTCGTGCCGCAACTCCATTATCACGGCATCCAACCTGCCTGACCTGTTTGCTATGCGAAGAGATTATCGAGCAATGATGGAGACCAGTGCAGTCGCGCAGACGCCGTATGGACGCATCATCGTGCAGAATCTGGAAACCCTGGATTCAATCTTAACGCCGTCGGCCCAAGGCTTCGATAGCGAGCAACTGGATCATGCCGAGCGTCTATCTGAACACATCCTCACGAGTACTCTAGTAGAAGGAATGACCCTTTGACGCCTACGCTCGACAACCTCATCTACCAGATCAAGCCGGCTAGGGATCAGTTTTTGCGCCTTCTCAGTGCTCAAAACGCGCTTGCTGCGGGCCATAGGAGCTATAGCCAAGTCAGTCAGAGTGAGGTCAGCCCTGACTACGACCCTGTTGCTATCTTCAATGCGCTAATGAATCTTCCCGTGAGTAACCTCAGCATGATTAGGGACTTGGCATGGGACTTCAATGATGAACCACATCCGCTTGCGAGGAATATTCAGGGCGCAAAATCCAGGATTGATTTTGAGATCTACACGAGCCTTAACTCGACGATTCTCTTCGAGTTAAAAATCGCGTTCGCTTGCGCACTTCAAATGCCGGGAGCGATTCGGACTGGAAGAAAGCTTAAAATCTGCAAACCGCATACTATCATCGACATTTTCAAATCAGTCATCCCATTTATTGATAAAATGTGTGCGCGAAAACGTCTTGAACAGGGTGATGAGTTCTTCGAGCTTACGTACTACAGCCTCGCTGACTTCAGTGAAAATGACTACGCTGTAGAAGCAGAAGTATATGACCGAGCTTTTCGCGGCGTTACGAATTTAGGGTTCACTTTCCTACGCTCACCATTTTTGGTCGAAAACTTGTTTGCAAAGCCTCTGCCTTTTATAGAAATGTCTTCACTGAAATGGCCACAGAACAGCATTATCAGCCCTAGAGTCCGGGAAAAGCAAAAATATTTCGACAACCATATCTTCGAAAAATGTTCACGCAAAGCAACTTACGCAGTTGTAGATTTCTTGAAAGCTTTAAAAGAACCAGTCTATGATAAAGATGGACTGAAGCGATTGAAGGTTAGCGGTTACAAAGCTGCAGCAGAGGCAAAGCTAACCAAGAAAAATTTTGACATCTATGTAGCCATTCGCCTTACCTCTCGAGGGTATTCAGGAAAAGAGATTGAATCTTTCCTTTATTACAATGACCCGAGATACTGGTCTCCCCAAAGACATGGCATGTTCAAGGACAAGGAAGCCATATGCAAACTCACCAATGCAAAGATGGATGATGACTTCTATCAGTACATCACCCACATCAGCAACAGTGCATATTACATAATTGCTCAATACACTGGCATGAGGCCATCCGAACTCTCAGGCATCATGGCGGAAGGATGCCTGATGACAAATGAGTTTGGTCACAATTTAATTCTGAGCACGGTTCTTAAAAATCGCGAAGTCTATGGAAAACTTTTTGGCGACAAATGGGCAGCGATTCCGATTGTCATGGATGCGGTAAGGACACTGCAAATACTAAACCGATTCAAACAGAACCCATACTTACTAGCCAATATGAATACTGTGGCCCCTAAACAAAAGGAAAATGCAAATTCGATCGGAAATTTCGACCACGTATTGTGGGCATTCCTATCAGAAACCTTAGATATCGAAGAACTTGAAAAACTTGATGTTTCCGCTTATACCCTACGGCACTCCTTGGCGCATCAAATGTTTCGTGCTTCCGTAGGGCTGCCTTTCATTTCCTATCAGTTGAAACACTTTGGAAATATTGTGAGTGGCATTGGGCAAAATCGCGTAAGTGCCGTCACGATTGACTATGGCAACATCGGCTCAGCACTCACCTCTGACACGGGGCGCGAGGTCGCAAACGCTATTCGGCACGACGCCGAAAAAGAATTTGTCATGAATGCCTGCGATCCCGATGGAGGCTACGTGGGTGAAAATGCCGGAGTCCATCGGGAGCGATTGAAGAAGTACTTTCAAGGCTACCTTGAGGCAGGCTACACCAAAGACGAAATCTTTGATCGGATGGTAGAGCTCAATTTTGCGATCATCAACGTGGGTCAAGGCTATTGCTACGGCAATGCCAACGAGGACTTCGACGCATCGCTCCCCTGTATCGGTTCGCTTCGGTGCAACCCCTATCGGTGTAAAAACGCTGTGGTCACAAAGGCCAATGCGCCCAAGTGGCGTGAGATCTACGTGCAAAATACGATTGCCGTCAGAAAGCTGGAGTTAGAGGCCAAGTCGATCGATCAGCTTATTTATGGTGAATTTGCGACCTCGATTGCTCAAATGAAGGCTGCAATCGCTGAGGCTAAGGCGGTACTGCAAGGGTTGGGCGAGGAGTTGATGGTATGAGTTCTGCTCCATACAATGAAAAGAACGAAGAACTATTTGAGGCAATAACGCAGCAACTCAATGAAGCACTGCGCAGACTAGAAAGGGATTCATCACTATCCGCGTCCGTTTCATCGCTGGCCAAGCTATCAGGAGTACATCGAAACACGATTTACAATCGCAAGTGGCCACAAGAGAAACTTATCGAAATCAAACAAAAGCGCATTCAGCAGAAGAAAGATGACGTCACTTCCAAGGCCACGCAAAAAACACCAGAGGAATTGTTGGAGCTCAGTAGACTTGAAGTTATATATTGGTTCACGCAACTGCAGGACGCTCGAAATAGCAATAGCTCGCTGAGCAAGAGGCTCAAAACAACCGAAACGAGCCGAGACTTTTATATGAAGTTATCACGGGATCACTTGGAAACCATCAACAAGCAAACATATGAAATCAGTAAGCTTCGGGACGTGCTCGCCTTGCAGGAAGAAGAACTATCGTTCCTGAAGCGAAATCTGCCTTCAAGTCAATGATTTCGCAACTCTATACACTCCCCAGCCTTCAAATGGAATCGAGCCGGGGAATCGTTCCAGCGCCGGGAACTGATGCTAGCCTTTCTCCCCAGTTTGACAAAATCCTCAATGTAAATCTGAGAGTCAAACCAGAAAAAGCTGCTGGCTAATACCCAGTATGGGTAGCCACTAAGAAAGGTTGCCGGATATAGAACGAGGTTGGTAATCCACGGGCTAAGCGATGAAGCCGATTGATAATCGGCTCTTGTTGCCTGGCTACGCGCTCTAAGATGCCAGCGTAGAGATGCGCTTCTTCAGGAATGTCAGCACTGTGTGAAGGTTCTCTAATCCCTGGGGGGAGAATATCTCTACCGACGTATCCGCCCTGTAGTAATGCTCCGCTAGTATCAGCCCGTAGTGATCCTTGCTTGGTGTCGACTCCAAACCCAGGCTGCGCTGAGCCACCTCTAGGCTGTCTTGGCCCACCAGTGCTTCGAGCGCCATTCCGTCGAACGAGGCATCAATGTCAGACAAGGTGATGACGACTTGATCGGACAAGATCCATTTTTGTCTGTAGCGATCTCGGGCTTTGCGCCCTTCCTTATCATCGTCGAGCAAAACGATGAATTGCTCGCCGCGCCCCATGAGCAAGCTGATCAGATTACCTGACGCGCTTGAGCCGACAGCTGGAATCAGGTTGAACCCCAGCTTGCCTCCACTCCGTAATGCTGCTGCTTTGAGTGCATAGTAGTCCGAGATCCCTTCCAAGATCACGCAAGGTGAAGTCCCTACGATTTCAGGTACGACATACTGCAGTCGGTCAACCACTGGTTGGAAATAGTGTGTACGGGTAGGGAAGGAGTTCAAGTATTGCTTGTACTTGATCGCGTTCACTTCAGCAGGTGTGAAGTCGAGATCATAGTCCTCATCATCACCTTGACCTGCCGGACGGTTCTCGATGATGTAAGCCCCAGACAGCCACTTCGGGTTCACCATGTGGTGGCTATGGGTTGAGTAGATGATCTTATCGCCGCTGGCCGCCATCTTCTCGAAGTAACCCAGTAGCTCTGCCTGCGCGCGGGAATGCAGGTTTGCAGCAGGCTCGTCAAAGACGTAGATTTTATGCTGGTTTTCACGTTCAAGCTTGAAGCCCGTGAGCAGCAAAAATGTGAAGAACCATCTGAAGCCAATCGATCGCTCGGCGATCTTGTAAGTCGTATCGCGGTTACTCACGACAAACGACACGACTGCAGTGGGGTTATCAACGCCGCCGACTGTCCACTTTAGGTCGACCCGTTTTGCTGTGGCATTGCGTGAAAGAACGCGCCGCCAACCGCCAATCACTTCAGCAGAAAGCGCGTTAGAGACCTGTTGAAAGACATTATCAATCTGGCCTTTTGCTGCGCTTCGCTGAAATTTCTCATACCAATCAGCACCGTTAGCCGCCCGATACGCCTCGATTGGTCTGCTCACATCCCGGTCAACATCGTAGCCAGCGAATTTTATGATGCGCTCGACAATCTCCCGATAATGCCTCTTCTCGTACCCCTCATGATCATTGGATGCGAGCGAAATCTGCTCAGGCACATTGATCAAAAACGTCGGGAAATACGCGACCTTAGGTATCGACGCCTCAATCAAATCAGCAGTTCGCTTCCATAGGTTTTCGTATTCGTCGTCGGGTTGGGCGTAAACCTCAAATTCGCCTTCTCCAACCGGCCTTACCCTGAAATCGAACCCTAGGCTAGCAATCCTGGATTTTGGCTCGCTGTTTTCAAAACTGAACTCCCTTGCGATCTTGAAGGGCTTTGCTAGTGCCTCGGTGTCTACTTCCAATCCAGCACGACCCACCAAGGCCCTGATCGACTCCAGATCATGCGCTTCAAGCTCAACGGTCGCAGCGATCGATACGGTGCCAGTAAAAGCGCCTTTCTTGCTAGCGGGGATGAAGGTGAACTGATCTTTGTTTTCTGGACTGAAGAAGTAGAGCCTTGAAACTGAGCGGTCGCTGCTCACAAATTGCGAGATGGCTTCCAATATCGTGGTTTTGCCACTTTCATTTAGTCCAATGAGTGTGACGACTGGGTTGTCCAATCGTCCTGCCAGCTCAACTCGTGTACTAACAATCCCTTTGTAATTTTTTATCTCAAAATCGAGGATTTTCGACATCAGCGCACACGACCTTGTGTTGGCACGAATCGGAGCACAGCCAAGGGCTAAATCTGGCCGATATGAACCTGTGAATAGTGCCCTGCCGATCTGATGCGGCCTATTGGCAAATTGGATCCGACAGGGGTAGAGTGCTGGCACTCTAGCATCAAGTCGACCGCTGTCAACTGGCCTAGATTTGACGCCAGGCCATTGTTGCGTTGGTTCACATAGGGAAGATGGGGAACGTAATGTCAGGTTCTGACGGAAGGCTTTTTAGAGATTACACAGCCGGTGCTCCAACCGAGACCGCCTGCGATACGCTGTACCTGCAGACCCAGCTTGCTTCTCCAAAGCCCGAGGTCGTGAGCGAGATCGAAATTGGGGATACGCTTGGAATTGGCCTTAGTGAAATCGACGGCAACGTCGTCGCCTGCGCATTTTGGAACAGGCATATTGCCGGCGGCATTGCATCTCCCAAGGTTATTCGACTGATCGCCTGCATCCAAAGTGGTACGAACTATTCAGCAATAGTTACGGCAAAAATGGGTGCTCAGATCTCCATCAAAATCTCGCCGATCAAGGAGGAGTGATTTTGATCAGACTGACTGGCGGTGTGTATTACGAGCAGTGCATGTGTCCCATATGGCAAGAGCTGTTTGGCTCAGGCGGTCGAGCTGCCACGGCGATAGCGCGCCTAGGCGGGCACGTGGCCCTGGATACATACGCGGATTGCACGGCGGAGGCGATTCTTCGCCAAAGAGCGGTGCTGGAAGGCTTTGGTGTCGCATCCCATACTATTAGTCAGAGCCTGAATTTCCGGTATACCCATGGACTCGCCAAGCCGTCGATCCAGCCGGTACCAGAGACCTCTTCGACGACCCTTCAAATCACTGCCGAAAATGTGGTTCGCTTCGGACTGCTCGAAGGTGACTGCGTCGTCGATGCCCGTAATGCCGTTTACGACCCACAGAGCTCTCGGCACCCTGTCCCCTTTCACAAGAATGGCTCCAAGGCCGAGCGGCTTGCGCTTGTCCTGAACAGAAGTGAAGCCGAAGCACTGCATGGCAGTGATGAGTTGAGCGCAGCCGATTTGGCGCGAGCACTATCGAAGTCGCAGAACGCCGAGATCGTCATCATCAAGATGGGCCCTGCCGGCGCCCTGCTGTTCCATGACGGCCAATCGCACCACATCCCCTCCTTCGTGACGTCGCAGGTATGGAAGATCGGTTCAGGCGATGTGTTCGTCGCGAGCTTCGCGCACTTCTGGCTCGAAGAGGGACTTACGCCGCTCAAGGCCGCCATGCAGGCCTCACGCGCCACGGCTTATTATTGCGAGACGAAGGGCTTTGCCTCCAAAGCGGAACTGGAGACCTATCACCCTGCCGCCGCCAGCCTGCCGAACAAATCCAGAACAGGTAGGCCTCCCTTGGTCTACCTCGCCGGCCCCTTCTTCTCGCTGGCACAGCTCTGGCTTGTTGAGGAAGCCCGCGCCCGGCTTTTGGAAATGGGGTTGAACGTATTTTCCCCTGTCCATGACGTTGGCCACGGGCCTGCGGATGAAGTCGTGCAGAAAGATATCGATGCGATCCACGAGTGCGACCTTATGCTCGCGATCGGGGATGGCCTCGACGCCGGGACGATCTATGAGATCGGCTACGCGCGCGCACTTAAGAAGCCTGTCATCATGTACGTAGAGAATGAGTCGGAAGAGGATCAGAAGATGATGGCCGGCTCCGGCTGCACACTGACCAAGGACTTCGTCACCGCAATTTACCAAACGGCATGGAAGGCAGCTGACCTATGAAGCGCGCCCTTCTTTTGTCAGGCGGTATGGATTCACTCGCGGTGGCCTGGTGGCTGCGCCCTGAAATCGGCATCACGCTGAACTATGGGCAACTCGCCGCTCAGGCTGAGATCTGCGCCTCAAAAGCCATCTGCGAGCAGCTCCAGATTGAGCACCATGTCATTTCCATCGACTGCCGATCGGTCGGCTCCGGCGACATGGCCGGAGGTAAGGCTGATGCCCATGCGCCTGCCAGTGACTGGTGGCCATACCGAAACCAGATGCTCGTCACCCTAGCGGCTATGAAAGCCATCAGCCTCGGCGTGAACAAGCTCTACCTGGGTACCGTAAAATCCGATGGTTCCCACCGCGATGGCACTCCGGAGTTTATCGCTGCCATCAATCAGCTGATGGTCATCCAGGAGGGTGAGATGACCGTTGAGGCGCCTGCGATCGAGTTGAGCACCACCGATTTGGTAAGAACTGCTGGCGTGCCCTCTTCCATCCTGGCCTGGGCTCACAGCTGCCACAAATCGAGCGTGCCGTGCGGTAACTGCAGAGGCTGCAACAAGTACTTCGAAGTTTGGCACGAGATCGAACATGGAATGGATCAACCTCGGTAGACCGACGGTAAGAGCTGAACCTCGCTATTATCAGCCCTTCACTTGGCCTGATGGAACATTCCATGCGCTGCCCGAGATAGAGGATGTCGGCGACAAAGGCATCTTCAACCTACTCGACCATAGGCGCACCAGGCGAACGTTCACTGCCTTGAGTGAAGGCCAACTGGGTCAGTTGCTGTGGCGCTGTGCACGAACGCAGGCCATTGCCGAGTCGGACTATGGCTTCGACCTAGAATTGCGACCAACGCCATCTGCCGGCGCCATGCACCCCATCCATATTTTGGTTCACCTGCCGGGTGCGTCGAACTGGAGCCGATACGATAGTCGTCGGCACGGTCTTGTCGAGTTACCGGGATCAG
Organism: Pseudomonas sp. TNT2022 ID1044; assembly: GCF_028656895.1. NCBI lineage: Bacteria > Pseudomonadati > Pseudomonadota > Gammaproteobacteria > Pseudomonadales > Pseudomonadaceae > Pseudomonas > Pseudomonas sp. TNT2022 ID1044. Next base: position 154,796 of record NZ_JAMDHB010000014.1, read on the forward strand.
CTGAAGCCTTCGCTGGCTTGGAAGAGCAGTGCCATGAAGCCCTGCCTGCAGTGCAGGCAACGCGGTTGCTCCTGGTGGCTGAGCCCGGTAAGACCTGTGCCAAATACCAGAACGGCGAAAGCCTGATCTGGCGAGACGCTGGAGCACTCTTGGCGGTCATGGCCGTGATTGCTGAAGCCTTAGACTATTCGTTTTGCCCGCTGGGGGTTACGGGGGAACCGTGGGCTGGTTGTCTCGCGCCTGCCGGTGTGCTCTCTGGCGTCGGTATCGCACTCGTTGGTGGGCCGACGTTGAGGCGCTAAGCGGCTTTCAAACCAGTCTGGTTCAGCAGACCGTGGACTACGGTAGGGGCAGACATCATCTGGTACCACATAAGCGCGTCGAGCTTGGATGGCCGAACGTCAATCGCTTTGCTCAGCGCAAGAAACTCAGCTTCCAGCTGCAGGTAGTGACGTTCCACGGTGAGACCAGGCGAGAAAAAGCCAGCCAGCGCGCCCGCGCGCAGGATGTGAATGTCCAGGATGGCGACGTCATCAGCATCAAGCCAATTGCGGGCAATCCACGAAGCGGTCTTGTAGCCAATGCCAGGCAGCTCCAACAGGTAGTCCCGAAGCGCGCGACCAGAATGAAGTGGTATGCCCCCTTCTGCCAAGGCTGCAAGCGCCGCGTGAAGGTAACGCGCCTTCTGTTTGGCGAAGCGGTAGCGTACTGAGCGGCTACCGATTTTCATCGGAATGGTCAGCCACTCTTGGAGCTGCTCCTCAGTGGGTACTTCAGCTCCAAAGGCACCGAGGTTTCTCAGGTGGGCGAAAGCCGCCAGCCCGACGTTCGCTGGAATGCCATGGCCACCAAGCAGGCATGCCCCGACCTCTTCCGCCAGGGTGGCGCCGAGTTTATAGTTGAGCGGTTCAGGCTCTTGCTCGTTTGCCCAGACCTGATAGGCCCAGTACGCCGGGGTCGGGAACGCCTCGATCAAGCCCCATGAAATACCAGGGAGCACTTCGCTCATAGCATCAGGGAAATCGCGGCTGTAGATCTTGGAGTCTACGAACACAACACCGTTCTGCATTACCGGGCCTCCTGTAAGGAGCCATAGGTTTGCGTGATCCAGTGCAGGAAGTCGCTGCGTTCAACCGGATCCATCGCAGTGACACGGTCACGGAGCCGGGATTGGCGCCGGGCAATGGTCTGCCGCTCGCGGAACGTGTCGCCTAAGTAACGACTGTCGTGAAGCTCTTCTGGGGCAGCGTAGTTCATCCAGACGCATTCCTCCCTGACATCCGTGTGCGTCTTCGCCATAAACGTCACCTTCCTCCACCCTTGGAGCATGTCGTTGTACAGGGCACTGTCATAGCCGGAAATCATCACCTTGCATGGCACGTTGCGCAGCGTAGTAAGCAGCTGTTCATGCTGGCCCTGATCATATTCGTAACGGTAGATCTTGGCGCGACGACGAGTCTGCGTGAGATACGGAGGATCAGCATAGATCAACTCGCCACCGTCGTATGAAAAGCTGCTCAGGTAGCTCGAAGCATCACCCTGGATGAGCTCAAGGCGTTCAACCTGGTGATCAACCCAGGCGCCGTGAACGGCGGGATCTACGTCCACGCCGATGTTTCGGGCGGCAGGTTTCTTATGACGCAAGACAGCGCCCGCACCTAAGTGCGTCTCAATGTAGGTCTGATGCGGAGGCATCAGGTTGATCAAGCGCTGGTAGCACTTGCCTTTTCCGCCTGGATATTTCATACGCCCATCATCGTCAGATGTGACGATGATGTCAATGGAGGGTTTGAGCGATTACGGTCTGAGGGCATTCGATTGGGGCGCTCCAAGGAGCGCCCACTGACAGCTTCACGGAATTTTCTCTTCCACGAATTTATCTTCTGGAAAGAATGATGCAATCTTGGTGATTGCATTATTCAGGAAGCCCTGCGGATTTACGTAGTCAAAGCTGTAGCGCCCGGAGCCGTGATTAACGCCCCAAACGCCTTTCTTTTTACCCTTGGGTCGCCACCACATTTCCCCAGCGATGCGGGCCGCTTGCAAGCCGGTCATGCTTGGGTGACCCCGCTTTGGATCTTTCAAGTCCTCAGCGATGAACAAGCTGCCGTCTTTTCCGATCGCCCAAATCAGGTTTTTGGTCTTCGGATTTATGATGACCTGAGGGAATCGCCGCACAAGGGTTCGTTCCTTAGCCAACGGATCGAACCGCTCAATAGCGGTATGGTTTGCACCTTTACCCTCAGCGGTGATCTCACTTTTTTCCAAGCGCTTCGGAGCGCGTAGCTTTCCATAGGTCGTGTTCAGGTAATTGGCGTAGTCTTGGTCTCGCTTGGCCAAAACCTTCAAGAACGAGCTATAAAAGTGCTCGACATCGACGTACTGAGCATTCGCCTTCTGATCCCTGAACCATCTAAGGAACAGATCAGCGAACAACAAGTCGTGCTCATAAATGGCAGATACCGCGTCGCCCAAAGGCGTATCAGTGGCATCGAGCAAAACCTTCAATACCTTTCGCTCCCCCCAATAGAGGTCAATGCTCCACTGCAGGCGAGCCATAGGGGTAGTGAGGAAGCTCAACTTATGAGCATTCCAGCGTTCAATGGCTGCGGCGTTAGCAACAGGTGACTCGTCGCCAGCTTCGAGCTTGTCCCCTTCGGCATAACCAATCGGTCGACCTGTTATCTCGTCCCGAATCTGCGAGATGGATACGAGCTTTATAGTGTGCGAGCACTTCTCTAGCTTGAGCGAGGAGTTCTGGCAAATCCCCTCCATCCAACGTTCTAGCTCGTTTAGAAGGATTGCCGCAGTGCCATGCGCGTATTTGAAGTCGAGACGGGCCTTTTTGTCAGCCGGGACGATACCGAGATCTGGTACCAATATTTCGTGCGGCGGCAGCCAGGTCTGTTTCTTTTCGTCCCACTGACTGAACTCCAAGGCCCAGCGATTACTGAGTAACTCCCTTACCTCGTCAGACGCTACAGATCCAATGTCTGCTTGTGCCTTGATGAACTCTTCAGCAGGCGCAATCTTCGCGCGAGCGTAAGGGCCGAGACGATCGTCGTGGACGTAAAGCCACTCTTTTCCGTCTCGGAAGTCGTATCCCACCAGCGTTACAGCATGACCACCTTTCAAGCACACCGGCTGACCGGTGGAGGTTTTCATCTCGTTTTTCAGCTCTTCGCGAGCGGCTTCATCGAGGCCTTCAATCTCCTCCAACGCCTCCAACGCATCAGCCTCCTGGATCTGCTTGTCAGCAGCCGTGGAGTTTTCCGGGCCGTAAACAACACCGGCTAGGATAATCGGCAAGTCACTGTCGACATGCGTAGAGGCATAGCTGTGGAACCACTTTTGGGTTTCCGTCGTGATTGTTGTTGAGTGGTAACGAAGGCCCTGAACGTCGAGTGATCGCTGAATCTGTTTATGAGTGAGGTGCTTGTTTGGAAAGCCGTTGTGAGAGCCGTCCACAAAATTCAGGGCAGCCGTGGTGATCTCACTGCACGATGGTACGTTTTTCACATCCCGACCTGGAAGCGCGTGCAAGGCGGCCCAAATCGCAGTGGTCGCGCAGGCGGAAACAACCTTGTCCTGCTCTTGGAAAGCGATCGAATTCACATGCAGCTTGATGCCAAATAGATTGACGTCGTACCGCTTGGCAATCTTCTTTTTGGTACCCGGCCCGGTACCTCGATCACCCGCGATGCGTAGACACGTTTTCCCGATGAAGGTCTTTTCGAGTGGCTTGATCACGACAAAACCCAGGTAGTTGTCTTGCAACCAGGCACGGCTGAGGTCTTGTCGGGCGCTGTCGATCATCATGCCATCGAGCGACTTATGGTCAAGTTTACAGCTGAAGAAGTGTAGACGCCCACAGACCTGACCATCGTTGCGGAAGCGCTTCAAGTAGTAGCGTGAGTAGTCTTCGAGGAAATCTCGATCGGTGTACCTAGGCTCAAGCAGAATAGACTTGGCGCCGAGAGAGCAAAGATAGTTGTAGAGGTACTTCACCTGCTCTTTATCGAAGATCTGCAGGTATTCGTAGCCAAAGCATTCGCGAATCAGGGCACTGAGTGTTTCGGCCTGAAATTCCGTGACAAGGTATGGGGTCATTGTTCTATGCGCAAAAAAAAGCAGCCACGGAGGGCTGCTTTTAGGACGGAAAAAAGTCAGAGACTGCAGGTACGAGCCAACATCTCATCGGTCACGGTTTGGGCTTTGGCCTGCTTGGCAAGAATTTTGGTCATCACGAACGTACGGGCTCGCGCCTTACGTAGGCGTTCCTCTTCCGTCGCGCCCATGTGTTTCCTGGCCTTATCATACAAAAGCTCAACGCTCATTCTCTGTCCCCTTTTTCCCACATTCCTAGTGGTAACGGTCTTGCTACGGTAGTCACTGACGAGGGTGACGCGGGTGCCACTTACGATGATTCTCGAAGGGGGCGGATTATACGAATCCGCTTGCCCGGTCGTCAGCTTCCTCAAAACCTTGCCGACGGATGGCATCCTTCACTGCTTCGACACAACGTTTTCGTTAACGTTCATCAAACCAAGGCTCTGCTCATGCAGGTACCTTGCGGCGTTTGGTACGGATCTCAGAAGCATTTAGCCTCTGGCTTTGCGTCGTGTTGATTCGGATCTCAATGCTGCTTAGGACAGCAGCTAAAGAGCGAGATCCAACGACGAAATTACGGTATGGATTAAGTATGGCACAAAGGAATTACGTTAAGCGATAGGTCTTTGTGACACGTCACACGCTTTCCGGTTCGCTTCACGCATCCATTCCCCAATCAGTTTCACTTTCTTCTTTCGCGATTCGATGATCAAAATCTCTTTGCTGTGAGCCTAGCTGAGGCTTTGAGATTTGCCTCCAATTCAATGCTCAAGCGAGCGTAAATCGATGCGAAAAGCCGTGCGTGCTTGCATTGAGCCACTACGCCGAGCAAAATTCGCCATCGAAACGGATGTCAGAAGGTAACCAGCGTGTCGCTCTCAGGGATTTTCAGCTCTGCTCATCAACGCAGAAGCTTTCTGCTGGCCAGCGGTGGCCTGTTACTTCTTTGCTTTTTGGCCACTCTGTGGATCGCCAATCGCCCTGAGCAATCTCCGTCGATGGAGACCTTCAACAGCTTTTTAAACTCGGTCGTTGCAAGTGGTGCATTCGCCATTCTTTCGACGCTCTACATCTCATTTTTTGTCGATCCGAACGAGGTGCAGAAAGCAGCAGTCGTCCTGCCTCAAGATATTTCGCAGAACCTTGAGAGGATCGTCGCCGATTCGGTTGACTATCAAATCAGCGTACGAACAGGTCGACACTTTCGTGCTAAGACACTTCCCAGACTCCTTGAGCAAGCCAAAAAACACAGGCAACCAATTCGCGTCGACGCTATCCTGCTGGACTTCAGGGACGAAGCCATTTGTGAGCAGTATGCCCGGTTCCGGCGAAGCGCTACGTTCGACGGCCCCCTGTGGAGCGTTGAGTACGTCCAGTCTGAGGTTTTGGCAACCATCCTCGCTATCGCACGCGCCAAGAATGAGTATCCACTGTTGCTCAACGTACAGCTGTATTTGAGCAAGCGCTTGTCTACGTTCCGAATTGAAGGCTCGTCTCAAGAGCTCATCGTCACGCGCGAAGATCCGAAAGATTTTGCCTACAGGTATCATCGCTCTCACCGTGACTATGCGGCATACGCTCATGAGCTAGGACTGATTCGCACAGAAGCTTCCAACGTTGACGTTCCCACCAACGTTGCGCCCACCGAAGTGCTTCAAACGATGTTCGGACTTGGCACTATTCCAGCGACGGTGATAACTGCGGCTGAGCAAGCGGTAGGCGGTCGTTCTCCTTATGCCTAGTAACCTGCCCTTCCTTAACCGGGAGCAACTGGGCACCACATCGACGTCCAACATAAAGGAAGCACTAAGAGCCTGGATCATTGAGACCAAGCCTCATTGCCTCAAGCATCCGCACGGGTTCTACGTCATGTTGTTGAACCGCTCGGACGACGAAGAGTGGCGCCTGCACCTTTGGCCCAGCAGCCACCGCCAAATCAGTGGAATGCCCGCTGGCATCCATCTGCACGATACCCATGTGAGTAGTCGCATTCTTGCCGGCAAACTGACGAACATTCAGTACGCCAGCACTCTGCTAGATGCAGGTACGACATCAGGTCATCCTGTGTACGAAGTGATCTACAAAGGGGATCGTTACGTTCGTCGAACGGCGAACACCCTACGCAAAACGAATGTGAGAGAGGCTGTGAGTGAAACTGAACGGCGCTGTCTACGAGTCGGTGAGTCTTACCGTATCGAGCGCTACACCCTTCATGAAGCCGTCGTTGACCCAGACGTCGCTACATGCACCCTGGTTTGCATGCATGATCGTGCAGAGGGGGTAGTTAAGCTGATTGGAGTCGATGGTTACCCAGATGAGCTTTCGTTCGTCCGCACAGAGCATGACGGGGCGATTTTCCTGGATTACCTATAATCCCCATGCCTGCGAGCGGAGATCACCGCCGCATAAGCATCATCGCTTTCATAAATGCTGAACCGTCCAGCCTTGGTCAATCAGCTTTCGGCAATTCTCCTCGAATAGCGCATCCTCTCCCAACGAGCGCTTGCTAATAGCCAGGCAAATCAAGTGCGTCGGTCGAGTCATTGCCACATACATCGCAAGAAGCCGCTGGGTAATACGAACACCAAGCTTTTTGCGCCCATGGCAACACTCACCCACCATCCATGGCACCAAGCTGCCGAGAAACGGCTCGTGACGGAAGGTTTCCAACACCAGCGTCGCGGTGTGCGTCTGCCCCTTGTTTGAGTGGATGGAGCCGAGCTTGATGTCGACCGTCCCGTGATCATGAATACTCCGGTAAGTATTCACTGCCAGCGCGGCCCCTCCCTCCCGAACAATCTCTTGGCTCTCGTCCACCCAGGCCAAGTATTCCCGAGTCGTGTCGGATCGCGCGCTGAGGCCAGAGAGCGCCAAAGCGAGGTTGCAAAAACGCTGGGACAGAGTCAGCCAACGGCCTTGGCTGATGAAGTCCGACTTGAAGAGAACCTCAACTATCAGTTGCTGATATTGCTCCAGATCTTTCGGGTCGGTGAAGAGTTGCTGAACCTGAACGTGCTGTCGGGCCCCCACCTTGATCTTTGTGGAAGTGTTCGACAGGTTCACAAGGTGGAGCAATGCGCGCGCTATCTCCTCTACTCCGTGATGCGCTGTATCACCCTTAGCAAGGTGACGACGGGCTAGGCGCACCCGTTCCACAAGGGTCGAAGGCCTATAGCTAGAACGGCCAGCGTTGCGATCATACGACTCCCAGTAATGCCCAACGGTCTTTGGATAATGCGTAGCGTCTTTATCCTCAGGATTGATGTCCTTATGCGTATAGCCCAACGCAGTGATCAGTGCTTTCTGCAGAAGCGCGCGAGGAAGGTGATCCAGGACAAGCCGACCGTAGGCATTAAGCACTCCGCTACAGTCGCCATCCGGAAAGACGAATATCGTGTGAGGTGCCTGGAAATTGCTCTCCCTCCTGCGTAGCCCACGAAGCCTGTCCTCGACTGGGTAGAAGGCAAATGGATCTGCGAGTGATGCGATGGATGCGTCGAAGCGAAAGCTGCTTGCGATATCAACCGAGCGGGCCGTATCTGGAAAATCGCTACCCTTGGAGTGAACATCAGAATCAAAGATCGCCTGGTTAGGATCACCCACCCGAGTCACGCATATGCCTGGATTGTCCCTGGGGAAAATCGTGCTCAGGTACTTGTTCTGCATAGCCGAAGTGTCCTGCATCTCATCGACAATTACACAGGGAAAGCGATGCATGAGCCCTTGAGCGACGCCTGGTCGTTCTGCCAGTTGAGCCTTACCCAGGACGAAGATCTCGTCATAGCAGAAGTATCCACGCTTGGCTGCCTCTCCCATGGCTAAGGCCATGATCCTATAGGTGGGAGCCTCCTCCCCTGCCGGAAACTTGTTGCCTTTGAGCGGATCGGTGAAGTCAGTGCTGGTCAGTCTCAACTTCTCAGGACTGAACTTATTGAACTCAAACAGTGACTTGATCTTCGACCTGTCCTGATAAGTCATGCAGCTGAAGCGCATCCGATGTGTCAGCTCATCATCGATGGCTGTGAATCGGTGCCCGGCGGAAAGCAGCCACGGTGTGGCAAGAAATCGGCAGACAAACCCATGGATCGTGTCGATGTAATGGGGATAGCTCAACAGGCGCCTTCCCACCTCTGTGTCGCCCAGGCGATTTTCAATCTCATGACGTGCGACATTGGTGTGCGATAGCACGCAGATCCCTCGGGTTCTGCTTGTCCATTTGCGTGCGAGAATCGCCAGCTTGGCGACCACCAGAGTCGTCTTGCCACTGCCGGGACACGCAGACACATCCAACGTCTCGCGCGACCTCAGAAAGTTCAGCCGAGGCGCATTAAGCTCCTTGAGCCCCATGAGCTCGACAACCCAGTCGATGTCTTCACCCGTGATCTCGGGCACCAGATCCCGAAACGCGATCACCGAGGATCCTCCGCCTGTTCCAGAACCGTTTCCAACCGGGAGGTTACATAGGTAATCGCCTCGGTTATGTAAATTGGCAGCGCTTCCTGAATTTGCTCAAGGGGAAGCGCCTTGTAACCGAGACGGCCCTCAAGCAAGTCCACCAAATACTGCGCTGTGATCGCCTTGGATGCCTTCTTCTGGTGGAACAGGGCGTAGATGTGTGAACACAGATGCTCGTGGGACTCACTTGACTCAGTTAGTGCCTGGAACTCATCGCAGGCATCATGAATAACCTTCGTAGGCGTCTCTCGCTCCTCGTTGAGAGCATCATCATTTTCAGCAAGCCGGGCGGCGATCAGAACCTGCTGTGCAAGCCCCGCAAACGCGAGGTCATACTCAAGCGTCCAATGATCGGCAACGAAGGTTTGAACATTCTGCCCGTCGTTGACCCTGAGTTTCTGACGTCGTTCGGCCAGGCCGGCCATTTGACTTTGCTCGTCATTACCATAATGCCTGACCGCCTTCCAGCGACGGAATTTACCTGTCCATCTTGGATCATCGTCATCGTCCACATGCCCGAGGATGACTGGGGCGCAGTTCGGCATCACGTCCATGTCCGCCAAGCAGGCAACCGGCAGATGCAATGTCCCTTTATCCGGGTTCGCCCTCTGTAGGATGCGGGAATACCGACCCAAGCCCGTGCTGCCCACGTTCACCACTGATACACCGTGTTTGGTGAAATCCTTGCCCAGGATCTTGGCGATTGCCGGTAGCAGGATTGCTTCACCATCCCCCTCCACGACGAGCACTCCTCGTGCAAAAAAAAGGTTCGCCTTGGTAACGTCCAGAAACCGGGCCAGAAACCGGTAGTCACCAGCATCGAGCTTTGTGTGCTGCTTGCCCAGAGAGTAGGCCTTATGGCGATGCATCAGTACCAGGTTGTCCAGGGCGATCTTGGAGCTAAGGTTGGGGCTGTGGGTCGTCAAAATGACCTGCACAGAGCGTGCCGAATTTGCAGGCACCGGATCAGCTATTTGAGGATCAGCGGTTTGAGATTCCTTTGCAACGAGAACGGGCGCGTCTGAGGGGGGTACTGCCGCTATCGGAAAGTTGTGCTGCTCAGGAGTATCGGCCCCGTAAGGGATGTTCGGCGCTCCCAAGCCTTCAGCTGTCACCGATGGGGTGTAATCAGGGCCCGCAGCAGCGCTCAAAAACTCCATTAGGCGCAGCTGCCTCTGCGGATGCAGGTGAGCTTCAGGTTCTTCGATGAGCAGCAAGGGAAGCCCATCAGGCTCGCGACCCAAGAGTAGTAGCTCACAGGCCATGAACAGCAGGTTGTTGGAACCGAGCCCGTAGGCTCCCCGAGTTTCACCAGAGTCCTGATCGAGTAAACTGAGCTCAAGACGTTCAAGGATCTGCCGCAGGCGTGCCGACTCCGACCCGCCTTCTACGAAATTGATCCGGCCATGCAGCTCATCTCCCTCAAGACCCAGGTGAGACAGGTAATCGTTGTTGACGGAGTTCTGGGCCTTTCTCACCCCTTCGTGCGAGTTGACCAGGTGCCGGAGGTACTCCGCGAGGCCCGCAAGGCTCAGAGAGGCAGGATCTAGATCCTCTTGCGATCGCTCACTGGTAAAGTCACTACCATTCTTAATGTCGGGAAAATTCTTCAGCACCTGCGACAGGCGAGAACCGCGACCGGACGACATTTCACGCTGTGCATCACGAAGCGGTCTCAGATACGCTGCTGCGAGCAACTGCCTAACATTGACGTCCAGGCTGGGGCCCCCACCGTTATGGCCACTACGCACCGCGATATCAACCCAGCGCCGCGCGAGCGTATCGTCATTGAGTCGACGAGCTGTCCAATGGACGTAAACGACAGCCTGCTCGCCGATAAAGGTGACGTACTCTGAAAGCGCACCCTGATCCGCAACCGACAGATCGGAGAACTTCGCAACAATCGTGATCTGATGCGCTTGCGATCCTTCCCCAGAAACGTGGAAATCTTCTGGCTGCAAGCGCACGTAATCACCGTCCCGGGTCTGGAGCACTAATCTGAGCGCATCGATGACGGAGGACTTACCTGCGTCGTTCTCACCCACAAGGGCGGTGACGCCTCTGTTGAACTCGATGAACAAACCCTGAGAGTCGGGGCCAAACTGCCGGAAGTTCTGAACCTTGAGTGCTGACAAATACATCCATGTTTTCCTGTCACAAACGGATTCTGGGTACGACGTTCAGCCAATACTACCGGATAGAGCTAATGCATCTCTCAATACAGAAGGTCTAATTTCCGAACGCGCGCTTGGAACTCACCATCTCTTGGCCCTCGAGGTCAGCCAGCTGCTGGCGGTCGTCGCGCTGGGCAAACGCACCATGACGCGAAGCACCATCCAGTCATGGAATGAGATCTACCACGGCCTCATGCCGGTGGAGATAGATGGCTGGCGACTCACCCTCTTCAATGACTGTGACACCCTAGACTACTGCGAGTACTGCAGGTCGCCAGATGGCCGAGTCGGGACACTTGAACTCTGGCAACGCGACGGGCCTGATCCTGTCGACCTAGTGAGTGCATGGGAGTGCGACCAGCTCGAACGTTTGCTCGCCGCGCTCTGAACTGTAACCGGAAAAGCCAGGTCTATCGCCTCTCGACGGGGAGCCTTGGGTATGGTCAAGTGTCTGAAAAAAATCAGATCACCTTCACCTCAGATTCCGAGGCCCAGGCTGCTGGATATCGAAAGGCAGGCAACTACAAGTAGTTGTTGCCTGTTGAAAGTCGGCCTCGCAAAACCGAGGCCGTTTCCAATTCGTACCGATTACCCTGATCCATCTAAGTCATGGCCCTTGGGAGCACCGCTGACTCGCTGCGAGCGTGTGGCTGGAGTTTTAGTTTTTGCTGAGCCCCAAGATCAGGTTAGCCAAACCTATACCAATCTTCAGCAGATCAAGTATCCGGTCAAACCAGAAGCGCTCGCTGGTAACGATACGAGTTGATTCTGGAGAGAGTTTATTTACTGACGATGTGTTGTCGGAGACTTGAGTTACAGGCACACAAACACATTTCAGCTCGCCCTTTTCGGAGCAAGCGGTACAGCCACGATGGTTTTCTGAGGTCATAGGAACGATCCCAATCGAAAAAAAGAGAAGGTGGAAATTTTTCGAAGGGGGATTAACGAAGGCGGTGCTTGTATCCGCTGAGTTCTGGGCCGTCCATGAAGAGTGGAACGCGCAGAGTTGCTCGTAGAGAGCGAGCAAGGAGGGCTTTGAGCTTAGCCAGGGCGGCAAGGCAAAACGCTAAAACGCCGATCCAGTATTTGTACTGGCGGGATAATACGGACGATGGGCCAAAGGCATCGAAGGCATGGTCAATCGCTTCCAGTGCCAAGAACGCACGGTCGAGGCTGCTGCTGATCATCCTGTGATCGTGCAAGCCCTCAGCGAGATCAAGAGCGTCAAGCGCAGCCTTAGCCCGTCGAACTGCATGAGTATCAGCCTGAACACTTTCGCGCTCAAGTCTGTCAAATTCAGCCCTCAGTTCTTCGATGACGGCATCAACCTCATAGGCTTCGGCCGGAGGTCGTACTGTTGATAGTTGATCGTCCATACGGATTCTCATTTATTGACACGCATCCAACATAACGAGCCCGTTTGGGAACTTCAACCAGTTTTCTGTCGGATTAACATATCTACAGCTGAAGCTCATCTGAGAATCCCAGTTGAGCATTTACTCCTTCAGTGCAAAAACTGGGTTCATGTCATCAATGCTCACGTTGACCTTCGGCTTGCGAATCATGCCCCTTAGTCGCTTAACGGAGTAACTCACAGACACTATGGCGAACTGACCATTCTCGAGGTCGACGAATTCGATTTCATCCCCTGGTCGCAGGCCAAGAGTAGTTCGTACCAGGACAGGGATGGTGATTTGGCCTTTAGCGTTCAAGGTGGCTGTAGCCATGAGGGATACCTAAGCGATTGAGCACCTGCATGATAGCCGAGCTGTGCGGTAGGCCACTTAACATCAAGACATGGGGGCGAGCCGGGCTTTGGCCCGAAGAAGCGACAACCAAAGGAGCTTCTTTCGAAATCCACACTCGGCGCATGACAAGCGCTTCAAGCGCGGATAATGTCAGTTCCATGAACGACTCAAATCCTGCTTCATCCGTATCCACGATCCTTTCTCGCAGTGAGACGGATGGCACAGACGCTTCAAAAAATGACCAGGAGCTTTGCGAGTTTCTGACGCTGTTAGAGGACGACATCCTGGGTAACCCTGGGAAGCTGATCGCCCTCGATTCAACTCTCCAGGTTCGCCTCGATTCTTTGATCGGCTGTATCGATGTTGACATCAACTCTCCGCTCTCAGCGGATGATGAATGAATGCTCGGCACTGGCGCAATGGACGGCGCCTGCAGTCAGGATGGAGCGAGAGCTGGATGGCTCGTAACCTGTACAAACTCCAAGTAAGGTTTCCCATGCCATGAGCATCGAAGCAAAACTCCTTCATCTCCAAGCTATCCAAAACCTCCTCGCGCCATACCGCTATCTGTATTGCGTAGACCTTGAGGCAACCTGCGATGAGATTGAGAAATCTGAGCCGCCACGTTCGCTCACAGTCGCCCCCGAGCAGATGGAAACAATTGAGATTGGCCTGGTGGTGATTGATTTGGAGTCACTTGAAATCGTCGACGAATTCCAGCGCTTCGTCAGGCCTCAGATAAATCCTACCCTGACCGAGTTCTGCAAAAAGCTTACGTCCATACAACAACCCGACGTGGATGGTGCCCGAACCTATCGAGAGGTTGGCGAAGAGTTACGAACGTTCACTGCGCGTTATCCAAACGCGGCTTGGGCGTCATGGGGTGACTACGATGCAAGACAGCTTGAGCGCGATGCTGGCTTTGCCGCGTGCCGTTCCCTGCTCGAAGGCCTACAGCACTTCAACGCAAGGAAGTGGCACAAAGGTCTGTACGACAATCAGCCGAAAGGGCTCAAGCAAATTGTAGAGTGGATGGGGTTGGTTTGGCAGGGTACCTATCACCGAGGCATTGACGATGCTCGAAATGTCGCGACCATCGTTATTGAGATGCTCGCCTGACTTTAATCCGGGCGCTGCCCGAAGGAGCGCCATTAACAATCAGCCTAGGTGCTGCTTACGACATAGCTGACGTGCCCCGCATCGTAACTACCTAAGCGGTTGAGAAGGTCTGACTCCCGAGCAAATGCACGACTCCGATCGTGTGAATGGTGCCCTGGCTCATGCGCGGGCTGTTCCACCATCTCACGGATACGCTGTTCAACGAGTGTATCGATCACAGAACCACGAAGGGCTGAATTGGTTCGGCCTAATCCGGTTTAAATACGCAAAAATATCGGAATTTTTTCGACGTTACCTTCCGTACATCCCAGGCACGACGGGGGATACAGGCCTCCATCAAATCCGCAAAACCAGTCGGTGAGCCGGGCCCATTGGCCCGAAGGAGCGACCTCTCCACTTACGTCGCACCACAGCTTAGCTATGAGCATGCGATGACTCAAAACCACGCTTCCGGAGCCGGACACGTCAACCCGCTGTGAAGCTTTATGTTGATTGCCTAAGTGGTTGCTGAACAGAAAAAACAAAGCCCCGGAGGTTCGCGGCTCCAGAGCTTCTATTTTCGCCTCCATCCCTTAATGGTTTGGCGAACGTGGGCCGGGACATTACCAGCGTCGTTTTGATATTTCACTACGACTTTGGATAAACGTGTTCGATCAGCGACGCATCGAGGAAAACGTTATGGCGTGTTTACCATGGACGCCATTTCAACAGGAGGGCTGCAAATGGATCTGAAATTCAGTCACGTAGATGTACTGGTCAAGGATCTCGACGAGGCCTGTGCTTACTACGCGCAGATACTTAACGCCAGGATCTCCAAAACGCTCGTATGGGAACGAGGTGGTCTGCATGTGCGCTACGCGATTGCGCTGATGGGCCAAGAGCGTTTCATGTTGGTACAGCCGTTGGCGGGGAACCTGAAAGAGCTGTTGGATACGTCGGGTGAAGGGATGATTTACCGCCACTGCTACTCGACACCGAACATCGAGAAAGCCTACGACGAATTGATGGCCGCCGGTGTTCAGCCAGAAGACGAAAATGGAAATCCATTGGCTCGTGCGAACCTGCAATCCCCGTCTGGGGCACGCATCATTTGGTTGCCCAAACGTTTCGGACACTTCTCTATTGAGATACTGGAAGACAAGGCGCTGGAAGCATTTATCGAGGCCGCGTTTTCCTAAGAACATTCCGCAGTGGGCATGGGCGTCGTTAGTAGGCCAAATGACGTGAGGACGTCGAGCCGGGCTTAAGCCCGAAGGAACGACAGGCATCGTCGTTTTAGCTTCTTAGAACAAAGAACTCTGGCTTCGCTAGCAGGAGGAATCAATCAGACTTTATAGTCGATTATAGAGCGATTATAGAGCGATTATAGAGCGATTATAGAACGTGCCCGAAGCCATCCGCGTCGTCAGCACCCAATGACCTATTGATCGATTCCACTACCCCATTTTGCCCGACCATTTGCTGAAGGATCTGGGCGACTGAAAGGAGTATGAAATGCTAAACCGTCCCGACAAAGACTCGCTTCGTGCGATGCTCGAATCTCAGGTTCAACAAAAGCTACTGGACGATCCGGACGCGCTAACGACTTATGCAGCGCAGCGAGACCCTGAGCGGAAGCCCTACGTTAGCAAACGCACAGTCCAGGATAAGGCTTTTGACAAAGAGCTTGATCAGATGCGAGCCGATGCTGAAGCCGGAGTAATACGTAAACCAGAAGGTCTGCAGACGGGCGGAGACGGGCCTAATCTTGCACTTGATGATTATCCAGGGTTGAAGCCAGCGGCAACTGCATTAAATGAATGGTGACTCTCTAAGTTAGTGATGGCGGTGGCGTCTCTCCTGCAGCCTGATCACCCCATCCGTAAGGCTTGAGTCGACGTGACCTGGTGGGCTCTGATGCTGCGACTCAACCACTTACCGGCGCTCACGCACAGATCTTTTTGCGCGTCGCCATTTCAATTCTGAGTTCGCTGATCAAATTCGAGATCGCCCGACTGGACGTGAGATCCGCTGCCCGCACTCCGGGGACAAAGAGTTCCACAGCGCCCGAAGATGGTTCAACCATCTTTATCAAAAGCGCTCCTTTCGGGTTCACTGAGCAGGTGCAGGAGCGAGGTAATAAACCGCTTTCAATGATGTGTCTGAGCTCCAAAGCGGAAATCATCGGCCTACGTCCTAATGAGAAATTTCATCTGAGTCTTGTCCATGAAACCTAGGAGTCAAGGAACGCGCCGAAGCAAAATTCACGACGAAATGTTTCGCCTGCTGTGGGAATGAACAACGTAAACCGGGCGAAGCACCAATCCGGATGAGTTTGGATTCAATATTGGTTGCTTGGAAGACTTCAATCCCTATGACTTGGAAAACGTTTCAGTAGCCGATGGAAGTCAATGGGGCGAACCTGCAGACCTGTACGCGTAACGAAAATTTGCTCGGGAAGCCGGGCCCATTGGCCCGAAGCAGCGACCACCCCATTTACGTCGCACCACAGCTTAACTCTGTGTAGGCGATGCCTCACACACACTATGATTTGAACACAACCTGCTCTCCCACCTCCCGCGAAGTCTCTGTCCTCACAGGAATCATTGCGCCCTGCCATAAATTGTCTCAGCTCAGTCCTGCATAATTGTTGTAATCATGGAGTCATACCGGTACTCCTAAAGCACCAGTTTCAGCAGGGAACGCACCATGCATTCAAGATTCAGGGTCATCGAAACCACCAGAATGGATGATGGCATCAAGCAATATCGGGTTGTCGATCTCGTCGAGGGAGGCTCTGCTAGCAAGCACGGTGTGTTCAAGGCCAGGGTAGAGGCAGAGGCCGTTTGCTCGCTCCTGAATGCCGAGCACCCGCGCCAGAGTGGTGTAAGTCGTACCTCCCTGAGTCTTTGATCCACTCGTTTCTGAACGCCATGCGCCTAAGGCTTTGTAGGACTGCTGAACGCTTATAGCGCAGTCATGGGTTCTCGATCTGAATGTACGTTTTGAAGGCGCTCCAGATTCAGTCGCTGACATTCAGCCTCGGCTTCTTCTCGGGCTTGATAGGTAGTCGTCAGACGTAGTTTTTCTTCGTTGTCATAGATGTTGAAGCCTATGGGCGCAGTCTTGCAGTAGAAGCGCGCTCCGTTACGCAATGATCCCGTTTCTGTTGGTATTGCAGGGACAACAACAAATCTCGAAATCATCTTCAAGCCCTCTCCAATTCCCCTTAACTATTAGCGGCTGTTTGCCACCATAGCAAGGATGGAACATTGGTTTCCGATGAGGGGCACGACCGGCCACTGGCGCTGGCTAAAGTCGTTTAAGGGTTCGAGAATTGTGTTTCTAAAACTCACCCACTGGTACGCTGAGCTCTTCCACGGAGGAATCACCATGTCGAACGCCGACCTGCTCCCTTTCCTACTGCTCAGGATCAATCAGAACCAATTGGCCCTCGAAGCCGCAAACATGGAGTTTACGCTGTGGGTCGAACAGCGTGGCGCGGGTGAAGTTGGCGGCAATGTGCTCGGCGCACTGCAAATTTTCAGCAAGAATGAGGAGTTTATCAACATGACGCTTGCGGTGCTGATGACGCCGGATTGACTTCTTCATGACAGACAGCTAACGGCTTGGGATTCAACCGGTCGATGCAACAGCATTGGTTCAATCTTTCAGCGGGTGTTTCGTAGTTAGGAGCTTGCCGGAGAAAATGTCCGGGTTGAGACTCGCTCGTCCTGCAGCCCCGCCATACTGTTCAACATGACCATGAGGGAAACTAGACGCAGCCTATGCACGTTGCTGCTTACAGCCATCGGGTTTAGTGTACAAAATCTCCGTTTTCTGCATCCTCCCCGTATAGGACAGGGCGGCACCTTACCGGAGGGTAGGTGTTGCGCTCAGTCTTCGCAGCCGCCCGGGATAAAAACCAACTCACAATAAAAAGGGCTCATCAATCGAGCACTTTTTTACGCGTGATTACAGGAAACTATATGTGTAGTTAAAAATTAGGCGAGTCTGGTCTTGGTCGGCAATGCTTTCACCGCCGCCACGGTAAGTACCGTGACGCACAGTGGCCCCGAAGCCTTTGAGCACACCTGTTTGGAATAAGTAGTCGACACGCATGTCGCGTTCCCACTCAGAGTAATCGCCGGTGCCACTCTTGTTCTTGATGTCGTCGCCGCTCAGATAGGCGATCGACGCTTTCAAGCCTGGCACGCCGAGGCGGGCGAAGTCATAGGAGTACTGGCCGAAAGTGGTGTTTTCACCAGCGCGGGCGAACTGGTTGACCATGCTGTCGGTGAAAAGGTAGAAGCTAGAACCACCGGCGCCTTCAGGGCGGTTGTTGCTGTCGCGTACGCTACCCTGGTTAAGCCAGACAAAACCTCCATCGTCGCCAACTTGCTGGTGGCCCAGCAAGAACGCATGACCAACCAGGGTGTAGGTGAACATGGCGCTCCAGGTCTTGTTGGCGACCTCGCCAGTGTTCGCGGCAAAACCACCATTGTTGTCGAAGGCATAACCGGCTTGGCCGTTCTTGCCATCGGAACGGCTGTCGAAGTAGCGCAGGTCGGTCTTAAACGATTGGTCAGTGCCGATCGGGAAGACGTGAACCAGGCCCAGGAAATTTTGCGTGTAGTAATTTTCCAGGTTCGAGTAGTAGTACTGAAGAGTCAGATCTTTGGTGACCTTCCAGTCTACACCGCCAAAACGGAACTGGTTGCTGTCCTGGGTACCACCGGAAACGGCAAGGCCGGTGCGGTTGGTCGAAGCACGACCATAGGCGTGTTCCATCTGGCCGGCAGTGATGGTCAGGTTGTCGATTTCCTTGGAGGTTACGATGCCACCATCAAAGGTTTGCGGCAGCAGGCGACCGTCGTTCGCGATCAGGATCGGTAGGTTTGGCGCGAGGGCACTGCCTAGGTGACCTTCAGTTTTGGAGATGCGTGCCTTGACGTTGCCGCCGACACGGCTCCACTCATCTACCGCCGAACCATCGGTGTCACTTGGGACGAAGGTGTTGCTGTCCGGGTGGTGTCCCTTTCCGCCATCGAGGTGAATACCCCACAGCGCTTGAGCGTCGAAACCGATACCAATGGTACCTGGCGTGAAGCCGGACACGTAATCGAGCTTGAAGCCCTGGGCCGACTCGCGCTGGTCAGCACCGCCTTCTCGGTTGTCGGCGTTGTAATACATGGTTCGGGAACTGAGCGCGGCTTTGCTGTCTTCAATAAAACCGGCAGCGCCGGCTTGCTGGGCCAATACCCCGGAGGCCACGGCAAACGCCAAGCTGGATTTGTACATGTATTGCTCCTGTGGTTTCTAATTCTTGTGTTCATAGGCCGGGGTCTTATTGCCGCCTGGCCGCTGATGCGCGATTAGCACCAGTGTCCTCTCTCGCAAACAAGTTGCCTCTTGACGACTGCCTGTCGCCACCATGCTGCGTTG
Organism: Pseudomonas sp. TNT2022 ID1044; assembly: GCF_028656895.1. Taxonomy (NCBI): domain Bacteria; kingdom Pseudomonadati; phylum Pseudomonadota; class Gammaproteobacteria; order Pseudomonadales; family Pseudomonadaceae; genus Pseudomonas; species Pseudomonas sp. TNT2022 ID1044. The sequence goes on from NZ_JAMDHB010000014.1 coordinate 173,826, forward strand.
CGAATCCTCGCCAAAGCCCAGCCATGACTCGTCGCGGCGCCTTGCCTGACAGCAGGCGGTCGTCAAAAGGCAACTTATTTGCGAGACAAGACACTAAGGCATCCACGTATCGGCTGGGTGCATGCTACGCAAGTCAATTAAAAGCGATTGAACATTACGAAATTGTAATCATCTGATCATGTCCCCGTTATCTCCAGATTGCCACGATATAAATCGGCAACCGTATGGGAGGGCAATTCGCTTCCTGTAGAAAATAAAATTAAGCCGATGAACGTTCTCGTTCTGCCGAACCTAAGGAGTGATGGATGAATAACAACACAAAATTTTCGATGGCCGCGTTGGCAGTGGTTGTGAGTACCGGGCCATCCATGGTTTTTGCTGAGGAAAAATCTGGGGGCTTTATCGAAGATAGCAGCCTTAGTGTGCTCAACCGAAATTTCTACTTCAACCGCGATAATCGCGACGGTCAATCAAGCGCGACAGGCAACGGTTATTCCGAAGCTTGGGCGCACGCCATTATCAGTAAATTTGAGTCTGGATTTACACAAGGAACTGTGGGAGTGGGCGTCGACGCGTTCGCTATGTTAGGGTTGAAACTCGACACGGGTGACGGCCGTAATGGCGGCCGTAGTTCGTTCGATGTACTCCCCGTCAATAGTGAAGGGGAGGCTAGTGACGAATACACCAAAGTTGGTGGCGCGGCAAAAGTTCGCGCCTTTGACACTGTAGTAAAGGTCGGCGACGTATTCCCATCTAACCCAGTTGTTGCCGCGGGTGACTCCAGACTTCTGCCAGAAAGCTTCACTGGTGTAACGGCGACCAACACCAGCATTGACGGATTGACAGTTCAGGGCGGTCGCTTGCACGCCATGAGCCAGCCAACTTCCAGCAATATGCGCGATAACTTCGCGACATTCTATGCTGGGCCTGTTAACTCGCCGTGGGTCGGTTACTTTGGCGGTGACTACAATCTGAATAAGAACGTGATTGTAAGCCTCTATTCCAGCCGTCTCAAAGACGCATGGAATCAATATTATGCCGGCACGGGATTGAACTACTCACTGTCGGATGAACTCTCCGTATTCGGCGGTGCGAACTACTACAAAGCCGTCGACGAAGGCAAAAAACTGCTGGGTGAGTTCAACAACAATATTTGGAGTGCTAAAGTCGGCGTGAAGTATGGCGCACACTCTGTCGCACTGTCTCACCAACGAAATAATGGTAACGACGACTTCGACTATCTGCGTCAGTCTGACTCCATCTTTCTTGACAACTCAATCCAGTATAGCGACTTCAACTCGCCGAAAGAACGCTCATGGATGGTTCGTTACGACCTCGACATGAGTTCCTATGGCGTGCCTGGCTTGACGTTTATGACACGATACGGTCGCGGCACTGACGCTGATTACTCCAACGCTAACGCAACCTACATGCGACGTGATGCTGACGGGAACCCGTTGACTGACCAGAAACGTTGGGAGCGCGACATCGAAGTAAAATACGTCGTTCAGACAGGTTCCTTGAAAGACATGTCTTTCCGCCTGCGTCAAATGAACACTCGTGCAACCGCGTTTGAGTCTGACCTGGATGAAGTACGTGTGATTGTTGAGTATCCATTAGCGATCCTGTGATATCGAACGGGGCGACTCGTGTTGCGAGCGTCCCGCTCCTCCGAAAGTTACAGAAATGTCATTTTTCAATCATCTTCATGTTAGGTTCAGTTTTTTATACTTGTCGTGAGTTGATAGAGTTCTAGCTAGCGCATCTGGCTGGGACTCTATAGGCAAGTAGCTAGTCTGTGAAAGTCTGAACTCAATGCTGTTCAGTTGTAATATCCGTTCACCTTTGGAAGCTCCTTTGCTCCTTTGGAAAAGGTGAATTTTTAAGACGTCCTCCGGGACGTCTTTTTTTGGCCTGTCGAATCTTGAGCAAATAAAAAACGCCCGACACCCTTAAATAACGAAGTGGGTCGCGCGTTAATGATTCGTACGATAGCAACGCAGCTATTAACCGCCTCGTTTACGACAGTCTCCAGCGACCGTGTAAGTGATCGTATTGAGCTGTCCTTCGGAATCCTCATAAGTCATTGCAGCGGGCACTACTGCGCAGACTTTCGCAGGGCGCACCACACTGATCACCTTCACCACATCCACCTTCATCCCGTATTCGTATGGCCTCGGCACAGGAGCGCTCTTTCCCTGGCTGATCGCGTACTGCTCCATAGCTTTAGTATTGGCAGCCATCATTTTCTCAAAGGTTTTATCTCCCCCACCCTCAGCAAGCAAGTTTGAAGAAATAACTAAACCTCCGACTATAGCGAAGAAGTTCATAAATTTCATATTCTGTACCTCATCTAATAACAGCTACGAGAATATCAATCTAAACATTGCGACGGCGTGGCACGAAAATTACAAGTATGTAAGCTAGCTATCCATAAAAAAACCCGCCACCAGCAATCTGGAGACGGGTTCTTCCCAACGTGCATCACTACATTTCTTTTGCCGTCTCATTTTTTGCATCACTTGACACCACCGGGGCACTCTTCCCTTCTCTAGCTAAATATTTCTCCATTGCCGAGTCATTCGCCGCCATCATTTTTTCGAAGGTTCTATCTCCGCCACCCTCCGCCAACGCAGCGGAAGAGAGAACCAAAGCGCCCGCGAGAGCAAATATTTTAGTAATTTTCATTCTGACACCTCATATAGATAACGCTATTAGGGTATCAATCCGAACCTATCATCACGGTGGCACCAAGATTACAGATCCGTAATGTAACGTGCGTAAAAAAACCCGCTACTGAATCTCAGCAGCGGGCTTTAAAATCGAAGAACTATACTGTTACTGTTTTTTCTTCTTCTGCTTCATCCTCATCTCGACGGTGCGCCCAGTGATACAGCGCAGGCAGTATCAACAGGGTCAACGCAGTTGAAGACAGGATGCCGCCGATCACCACGGTAGCCAGTGGTCGTTGGACTTCTGCCCCGGTTCCGGTGGCCAGAGCCATAGGAATAAAGCCAAGGGAGGCCACCAGTGCTGTCATCAACACTGGGCGTAGCCGTGTAAGTGCCCCTTCATTGATCGCGGAACTCAACGAATATCCCTCCTCTCGAAGATTGCGGATGAACGCAATCATCACGAGACCGTTCAGCACCGCCACCCCCGATAACGCGATGAAACCAACTCCCGCTGAAATCGACAGCGGGATATCGCGTAGCCACAAAGCCATCACTCCGCCCGTTAATGCAAAGGGAATCCCCGTGAATACCAACAGGCCATCCTTGAGGTTGTTGAACATCATGAACAGTAGGGCGAATACAAGGAGCAGGGCTACCGGGACGACAATCTGTAAGCGTTTGGCGGCTGATTGGAGTTGCTCGAACTGCCCACCCCAGTTTATCCAATAGCCGGCCGGGATTTGCACCTGCTGATCAATGACGCTGCTGGCTTCCTGTACAAATGAGCCGATATCCCGTCCACGCACGTTGGCGCTCACAATTACCAGACGCTTACCGTTTTCACGACTGACCTGGTTCGGCCCCAGCACCAGATCCAGGGTTGCTACCTCTGAGAGCGCAATGAAAGCGATCTGATCGGCGTTGCCGTTAAGCAACGCCGGCACCGGAATCAGCAGCGTGGCCAATTCCTCGAGGTCTTTGCGCATGACGTCGGATAAACGCACCACCATGTCGAAGCGACGGTCTCCTTCGTACATAGTGCCGGCCTGGCGGCCACCAACCGCCACCGCAATGGTGTCTTGTACGTCGCCAACATTCAGACCGTAACGTGCGGCTTTGTCACGATCGATGTTGATGGTCAGCACCGGCAGCCCCGTTGTCTGCTCAACTTTGACTTCGGAAGCACCATCGACCTTTTGCATGGACGAGGCAATTTTGGCAGCGGTGCTATTCAGCACAGCCATGTCATCGCCAAAGACCTTGACCGCCACGTCACTACGTACGCCTGAAATCAACTCGTTAAAACGTAATTGAATGGGCTGGGAAAGCTCATAGTTGCTGCCGGGCATAGCGGACGTAGCTTTTTGGATATCGGCTATCAAAGCTTCTCGGGATTTATTGGGATCAGGCCATTGATCCTTGGGCTTGAGCATTACGTAGCTATCAGAGATGTTGGGCGGCATTGGATCAGAAGCGATCTCTGCGGTACCTGTACGAGCAAACATCCGTTCAACTTCAGGCACCTTTGCCAGTACAAGTTTTTCGAGACTCTGCTGCATTTCTACCGATTGTGTCAGGCTGGTGCCCGGTACACGCAATGCTTGCAGGGCCAAATCCCCTTCGCTAAGGCTCGGCACAAACTCACTACCCATTCGACTGGCGACCACACCGCACACAGCGATAACGCCGAGTGCCATGGCGAATGCCAGCGACCGATGTCCCATGACCCAGTCAAGCGCGGGGGCATAGACTCGGCGCGCCCCTCGCATGACCGCGTTCTCTTCTTCCTTAACCTTGCCAGTCACGAACATGGCAATCGCCGCAGGAACAAAAGTTACGGACAGCAGCATGGCACCCAACAAAGCGATCACGACGGTAAACGCCATTGGGTGGAACATTTTCCCTTCGACGCCGGTGAGTGCAAAAATCGGCAAGTACACGACCATGATAATCAACTGACCAAAAATCAGCGGTCGTCGGGCTTCCTTGGCTGCTGCAAAGACCTCGTGAAAGCGTTCTGAGCGAGTGAGGATTCGCCCATGATGTTGTTGCGCATGGGCCAGACGCCGGATGGCGTTCTCGACAATAACTACCGCACCATCGACGATGATGCCAAAGTCCAACGCCCCAAGACTCATCAGGTTGGCGCTGACCTTGTTGGTGAACATACCGGTGAAGGTGAAGAGCATGGCCAGCGGAATGACCATGGCTGTGATCAGCGCGGCGCGAATATTGCCAAGGAACAGAAACAGAATCGCGATCACCAGGATCGCACCTTCAATCAGGTTCTTCTTAACCGTGGCAATTGCTTTGTCCACCAAATTGGTACGGTCATAGACGGTGACCGCCACCACACCTTTTGGCAGTGAGCGGTTGATTTGCTCCAGTTTAGCGGCAACGGCCTGAGACACGGTTCGACTGTTTTCGCCAATCAGCATGAAGACCGTGCCAAGTACAACTTCACGACCGTTTTCGGTAGCCGCGCCAGTGCGCAACTCACGCCCAATATCCACGGTCGCGACATTCTTTATGCGGATTGGCGTGCCATCGACATTGGCCATCACAATGTTGGCGATGTCGTCGGTAGTCGCCACTTGGCCAGGCGCACGAATCAGCAGTTGTTCGCCGTTGTGTTCAATGTAGCCGGCACCGACGTTGGCGTTGTTCCGCTCCAGCGCAGTCACAAGGTCGGTCAGTGTCAGTTTGTAAGCCGCTAAACGTTTCGGATCGGGAGCAATCTGATACTCCTTGGCGAAGCCGCCAATGGTGTTGATTTCTGCGACTCCCGGAACATTGCGCAACTGGGGTTTGATGATCCAGTCCTGGATCACCCTCAGGTCGGTCGGCGTATATGGAGTGCCATCCTCCTTGACTGCACCTTCCTCGGCTTCGACCGTCCACAGGAAAATCTCACCCAGACCGGTTGAGATCGGCCCCATGACCGCTTCCACACCCTCGGGAAGTTGCTCCTTGGCTACTTGCAAACGCTCGTTGACTAATTGCCGGGCGAAGAAGAGATCGGTGCCTTCTTTGAATATCACCGTGACTTGCGACAGGCCGGAGCGTGAGAGGGAACGTGTCTGCTCAAGAGCGGGCAAGCCAGCCATCGCGGTTTCGATGGGGAAAGTGATGCGCTGCTCAGTTTCTAGTGGCGAGAAACCTGCGGCGCCAGTATTGATCTGTACCTGGACGTTGGTAATGTCGGGTACGGCGTCGATCGGAAGCTTTTGGTAGCTGGCTATGCCAAGGCCGGCCATGAGGAAAACCGCGAGCAGCACAATAATGCGCTGCTCAATGGCAAATTGGATCAGGCGTTCGAACATGAGAACCTTCTCGTGGAAGTGGCGGATCAGTGGGCGTGTTCAGCCGAGGCTTTACCCAGTTCTGATTTCAGAATGAAGCTACCGGCAGCAGCAACTTGAACACCGGGCTCCAAGCCCCCTGTGATTTCGACCAAACCTGCCGCACGGCTACCCACCTCCACCGGCTTCGCCTGAAATCCGTCATCGGTTCGAACGAAAACGGTTGGTTTGTCTTCGACCGTCTGGATGGCGATTTCTGGCACCGCGACTCTCGTCTGTCGGGTATCGGTCTCAACCAGCACGGTCACGAATAACCCCGGACGCCAGGCACCGTTTGGGTTGGTCAAGGTCACCCGGACTGTTGCAGTGCGGGTCTGCTCACCCAACAAGCTTCCGACGTAAGCCACGGTTCCAGTGACTTCGGCGTTCAGCTCTGTTGCACTGACCGTGACAGACTTACCAACCACTACCTTGTTCAAATCTTTGGGAGAGACACCAAAGGTCACCCAAACGCGTGATAAGTCAGAAAGCGTAAACGCGTTAGTGGTTTCACTGACGACCTCACCGAGCCCCAGATGCTTTTCGACCACGACGCCATCGAATGGCGCACGTAATTCATACCGATTACCGCCGCTGGCCACCGAGCTACCACTGAGTACACTGATTTTTTGGCGAGCATTGCTGAGAGCGATTTCGGCCTCTTGTAATGCCTGACGAGCCTGAAGAAAATCCTGTTCGGCGGAGATTTTGTCCTGCCATAACTGGCGCTCACGTTCGTAGGTGGTACGCGCTAACTCAAGACGGCGTTGCGCAGCAGCTTGCTCACTGCGCTGGTCAGAAATTTGTTGGCTGGCGATGACGGCCAGTAACTGACCTTTTTTAACCTGCTGGCCCAGATTGACATGTACCGACTCGACGACACCGGGCACCCGGGGCACAACATGCGCTGTGCGGTCTTCATCGAAACGAATTTCTCCAGGAAAGGGCAATGAAAGGCTGATGCTCTGTGCCTTGGCTTCGACCAACTGAATACCAGCCGAGTTGATCTGCTCGTCGCTCAGTGTCAGATGACCTTCTTCCTCCTCGCCTTCGGCATGCTCGCCCTCAGCTGACTCCTTTGCGGCACCCTCGTTGCCGTGTTCGTCGTGTTCGTCGTGACCGTCGTGGCCCTGTTCTTCTTGCGCCTGAGGCTCACTGGACGGTGCCGAGGAGCTACCCATCCAGAGGGAACCGATTCCTATGCCCACCGTCAGGGTCAGTGCGGTGACAAGGATTTGTTTTTTATCCATGGAGACTCCCTGCGCAACTCAGTTGGCAGCCACGAAATACCGTGGCACTGCAACACCGAGCAGCGGTGTAAAAAAGTTATTTGAAAATTCAAGGGGTACGAGTGAGCTGGTCGACATCACCAAAAATTCGCTCAATGCGCACCCAGGCGTCTGTCGCCTCAGCAATGGCCTGGATATATTGGGTGCGTGCGCTGATCAAGGTGCGCTGAGCATCGAGCACGTCCAGGAAATTGAACTTGCCCATTTCAAAACCCCGCGTAGCGGTGTCGACTGCATTTTGTGCGGCAGGCAGGATGGTCTGATTGAACGAGGCGACTTCAGTGTTTGCCGTCATCCACTGATCCAGAGTGGTTTGAATTTCTGTGCGCAGGCGTAACTCACTGGCATTGCGAAGGTCGCGGGCTTGATCGGTACGGCGGGCAGCTGCCAGTACATTGCCCTGGTTACGGTTGAATAACGGTATAGGCATCGACAGCCCCACGACATTGACCCGCTCCCGTTCCCGTTCATCGTATTGGCTGCCTACACTCACGGTGAGGTCTGGAATACGCTGAGCTTTCTCCAAACTAAGGGATGCTTCTCGCTGGTCGATTTGAAGCTTTGCCAACCGTAGCTCTGCGGTCTCGCCGATGCGGTTAATCAACAGCGAGAGTTTCGGCACATCTGGCATCGATTTACCGGCATCCCCCACAGACACGAACGCAGGCAATGGTGCCCCCATTACCTGAGCGAGCTGCTGATAGGCACTGGCCTCATCCCGCTCGGCCCGTCTCAACTCTAGACGCACCTCCGACAACTGGACTTCTGCTCGCGTGCCCTCAACAGGTGAAGATTTGCCACTTTTGATACGACCTTGAGCGACACGCAAACCACGCTCGGCGAGCTCAAGGGATTGACGTGCCAAGAGCAACCTTTGCTGGGCCGTTGATGAGTTGTAAAACGCCTGGATGACATCGGCACGCAAAACATTACGTTTGCGCTCCAATTCAATCCCAACCGCATCCTGAGCTCGGCTGGCAACATCTATCCTGGCCCCACGCTTGCCACCCAGCTCGATCGGCTGGTTGATCATTACCGTCGTAGTCCGTGAATTTCGTCGAGTATCTTCAGCCTCCCAGGACAGTTCGGGATTAGGAATCAAGCCCGCTTGTTGTCGATCTCCTTGAGCGATACCAATTTCCCGCTGCGCTGCAGCCAGATCAGGATTGTTGGCAAAAGCCGTTTCCAGTGCTTGATCGATGGTTAGCGTCTGCGAAGACGAAACTGCGGCAAAACTGGGGCCTGCCAGTGAGAGCATAAAACTGAAGCCTACAATCAGTAAGGCTTTTTTTATGCTAAAGGGTGCAGTTAATTTTATATGCCGCCGCAATTTCATAGTTCCTTTAACGCTAATATTTTCTATGCACAAATGGTAGAGTTTTCAACTTATCAGCAAGGTGACTGAAAAATTACAAATACGTTATCAAACGATCCGACTGTATTTTTTGCATTAGCATATGAGGTATTAAAAAATAGATGCACAAGGTCGGCAACATGACGAAACAAATACCAACCAATATCTTCCGAACAGCACTTGTCGAAGCTCGAAAACTATGTGCGTTGCGCCTCTATGGCTAAATTCAAGAGCGTTTTGTGCGACACGTTGTCGCAGGACGCTGGCTTGATGGCTCAAGAGCGGAGCTTTGGCTTGACCCTGTAGCAGCTATAGGCTTTAGGGTGATGATCATTACCGAGCAAACGGACGTTGAGACGCACAAACAGCTTAACAGTATCAAAGTCGTATTGTTTCGGTCGGAAAACCCTTACAAATACTAAATTTTTTCTAATTAACTAATATTAATTATCCTATTGAAAGGGTGACATATCATGCGAATCCTTGTAATTGAGGACGAGCCTAAAACTGCCGAATACTTGCATCAGGGGCTGACTGAAAGTGGCTATGTTGTTGACCGTGCGATAACTGGCGCGGATGGACTTCATCTGTCGCGTCAACATGTCTATGACTTGGTGATACTTGACGTTAATCTTCCAGAACTTGATGGTTGGGGTGTTCTTGAACGTCTGCGCCAAAGCAGTAATGCCCGGGTCATGATGTTGACGGCCCGAGGGCGCCTGGCGGACAAAATCCGCGGACTAGATTTAGGCGCCGATGACTATCTGGTCAAGCCGTTTGAGTTTCCTGAGCTACTGGCACGTGTACGAACCCTGATGCGTCGCAGTGAGCACATTCCTGTCCAGCAGGTACTCAAGGTAGCCGATCTGGAGCTCGACCAAGGACGCCACCGTGCTTTTCGTGGAGATCAGCGCATAGATCTGACGACCAAGGAGTTTGCGCTTCTGCACCTGCTGATGCGTCACACTGGAGAAGTGCTTTCCCGTACCCAAATCATTTCATTGGTCTGGGACATGAACTTTGACTGCGACACCAACGTTGTCGAGGTTTCAATCCGTAGGTTGAGGGCCAAAATAGACGACCCCTTCGATAACAAATTGATCCACACCCTTCGCGGTGTTGGTTACGTATTGGAGGCACGCGAATGAAGCCGGTCAGCCTGTCAATGCGACTAGGTTTGACGGTAAGTATTCTGGGAGCATTGTTGGTGGTGTTTTTGGCTATCCTGGCCTTTTTCGCCCTGACGCATGAGCTGGATAAGCTGGCGAAAAATAGCCTGTACAATAAAATGCAGCAGGTTGAGCACAGCCTCTCACTATACGACGACACGGCTGACGTTAACTCGACACCGCACTCGTTGCTGGATCAAGTCATGGGGCATGACAATCTGAACTTGGCCATCTATGACCTGACAAACCTCAGGACACCCTTACTGAAATTCGGGTCTGGTTTGTCGGATCCGCGGATTGAGTTGAAAGCTGCGACTGCTGCCGTTGACAAGATTTCATACTCCACCAATTCCGATGGTGAGGGTCGACACTTCCTTACCGCATCCAAGCTCATCCGATTAAAGAACGGTGTGAGCGTTCCCGTATTGCTGTCGATGGATTGTGCGAACGATGAAGCGCTGCTCAGCGCGTATCTTCGATCGACGATTATTGCACTGCCGCTTTTACTGATACTCATCGGAATAAGTGCCTGGGCCGTTGTGCAACGAGGACTTGCTCCCCTGAGAGAGTTCCGGAAGGTCGCCGCCATGATCTCTGCTCAAGATCTCAGCCATCGACTCTCTGTGGTCAAAATGCCTCAAGAGCTCAGTGAGTTGGCCCATGGCATCAACTTCATGCTGCACCGACTCGACAGCGGTATTCAGCAGCTGTCGCAGTTCTCCGATGACTTAGCCCACGAATTACGATCCCCCATCACCAATTTGATGGGCAAGGCCCAGGTTACCCTGTCTCGGGAGCGTCCGGCAGAAGAATACAAAGCAGTGCTTGGGTCATGCACCGAAGAGTTGGGGCGTGTCACCCGAATTGTCTCGGATATGCTCTTCCTTGCTCAGGTCAGTCACCCCGCCGCGCTCGTCCCGTTCGAGACAATTACCCTGGAAGATGAAGCGTTGAAAGTCATCGATCTGTTTTCACTGTCTGCGGAAGAAAAACGGATCAGCCTGAGCGTCACCGGAAACGGCAAGACCATTGGCGACAGGTTGATGATTCAGCGAGCAATATCAAATCTGTTGTCCAACGCGATACGTCACTGCCCGGCCGGACAATTCATTTCAATCGTTATCGAAAACCACGCCGATCAAGTCTCCCTACTCGTCGGCAACCCTGGCGCGGGGATCGAGCCTCAGCATCTGTCGCACTTGTTCGACCGCTTTTATCGGGTCGACACCAGTCGTTCACGTGCAGAAGGTGGTACCGGTCTTGGTTTGGCCATTGTTCGATCGATCATGAGCCTCCACCAGGGAACGGCGGACGTTCAAAGCATGCCTGGCAGCATGACCGTTTTCAGGCTGAACTTCCCAAACCTCGACGGACAGACCACCTGGCAACAGGCTAGAAAGGCTCAAGGGTAAACTCCCACAGCTAGCTTGTATAACCGGCCCCGTCCCTGCACCGCTGGAGATGCTCCGGTGGTCAGGGCTTTATGTCCGTTGGGTTCTCAGCACATCAGCAGCCCCTACCCCGACATGGGATGTTCACAAGATCCCGCTCTAGTGCTGCATGCCTTCGTTTTCTTCGAGCCCCGCATGAAACTGCGAGTTTTCTAATTGAAGAGTCGTATGGCTGATATGGAATACCTCACCCATTAGTCGAGTCAACTCAGCCAATATATCTTGCTCGGCACGGGAGGAACGCTGGATGACAAGGTGAGCACTCATGACATTCTTGCCGCTGGTCAGGGCCCAGATATGCAGATCATGGATATCCTCAACTCCTTCAACCGCCCTGATGCTCGCCTCCACTTCAGCGATATCGATACCATCCGGAACCCCTTGCAATAGGATGTTCATGCTTTCTTTGAGCAAAACCCAAGTTCTGGGAAGCACCCACAGGCCGATGGCTGCGGCAACGATCGAGTCAACCCAAGTCAATCCGGTAAAACGAATGATCAACGCCGCCCCTATTACGCCTATGGAGCCCAACATGTCGCTCCATACTTCCAGGTACGCACCTTTTACGTTAAGGCTTTCGGCACTGGCAGACATGAGCAAACGCATTGAAACAAGGTTCACAACGAGCCCTATCAGCGCGACGATCAGCATGCCTGTCGATTGGATTTCTGTCGGGATTTTAAACCTCTGATAAGCCTCGTACAAGATGTACACCGCTACCATGAACAACAGAATCGCGTTAAAAGCAGCTGCGAGGATCTCAAATCGTGCGTAGCCGAATGTCCGTTTTTTATCCGCAGCGCGTTTGGCGATCTGAATAGCGATCAATGAAATAGCCAGGGCAGTGGAATCGGTCAGCATGTGAGCCGCATCGGATAACAACGCCAAGCTGCCGGTAACGAAAGCCCCAATGACCTCCGCGATCATGAAGCTTGTCGTTAACGCCAGAGCGATCCACAACTTTTTCTCGTGTCCGGCACGAGCTTGACCGTGACTATGACCAGCGCTCATATGACTCTCCATGTGGATGAAAGGATGAGGCAACTACTCAGAAAACCGTCTGCGGGTCAATCTTCGTCAAGAAGGGATTCCAGTTCCGGAGAGAGAGGCATCACCTGAAAAGCGTTGATTCGGGCGCGGCCGGTATTCCCACGAGGCACCCACACTCTAGAAAATAGCAGTGCAGCGATGACACGTGGTATTTGCCCCAAAACCTCCCGGGGATCTTGTGCCCTGATGCCCACGAACAACATCAAGACGTGGGATTTGGCATGTAGCAGGGTACGACGTTGCGTAAGGATGTGGGTGCGCTCGAGCCAATGGTAAGCGCGCCCATAATCCCGGGAACGAATCGCTACACGGGCTTCGCCGAAGCCCTCGAGAATTGCGTCATGCAACCTCTCTTTCATGCTCAGCCTCCGGACTATTTTTTCAGCAAGCGCAACCCATTCAGTACGACCAACAGGCTGACGCCGACATCTGCAAACACCGCCATCCACATGGTGGCGAAACCCATCAAGGTGAACACTAGGAACACGGCTTTGATGCCGAGGGCAAATCCGATGTTTTGTTTGAGGATCGATGCGGTCTGCCGTGACAGGCGAACAAAGGCCGGAATCTTGCGCAGGTCATCATCCATCAACGCAACGTCAGCCGTTTCAATGGCAGTGCCCGTACCTGCGGCAGCCATGGCAAAACCAATCTGCGACTTCGCCAGTGCCGGTGCATCGTTTATCCCGTCACCGACCATCCCCACCACGTGGTTGCGGCTCTGCAACTCGCCAATGGCCGCCAGTTTGTCGGCAGGCAGCAAGTTACCTCGCGGCTCATCAATGCCCACACGTTGAGCAATGGCCTCAGCCGTATATGCGTTATCGCCAGTCAGCATCATGGTCTTGATGCCCAGTTCGTGCAGTTCCTTGATCGCAGCCTGACTTGAGTCTTTCACGGTATCGGCCACGGCAAACAGGGCGAAGACCTGAGTAGAGTTGGTCAACGCTACAACCGTTTTTCCCTGACGCTCCAGTCGACTCAGTGAGGCTTCCAGCTGCGGTGTTCCAAGCCCCAGCTCTTCGATCAGGCGATGATTTCCAAGGTGATAAAGCTGTCCGTCGATCACGCCCTTAACCCCACGTCCGGGAAGCGCTTCAAAGTTCTCCACCTGTTTGAGCGTTGAGGTGTCCAGTCCCTCGTGTTTGGCTATTGCCTGCGACACTGGGTGATCCGAGCGAGCACCCAGGCTTGCGGCAATAACCTGAGGGTCAACCGTTGAAAGCTCCACCAATGGCATGTAATCGGTTTGAACCGGCTTGCCGTGGGTGATGGTACCGGTTTTATCCAGCGCGACAAAACTCAGCTTGGCGCCAATTTCCAGGTAGACACCGCCCTTGACCAAAATGCCTTTACGGGCCGCCGCCGCTAGCCCGCTGACGATGGACACAGGTGTGGAAATAACCAAGGCACAGGGGCACGCAACGACCAGAAGTACCAAGGCGCGATAAATCCAGTCCGTCCATACTCCGCCCATGAACAAGGGTGGAAAGACCGCAATGGCGAGGGCAAAGAAGAACACCCCAGGCGTATAAACCTTGGCGAACTGGTCGACGAACCGCTGGGTGGGTGCTCGCGAACTTTGAGCTTCCTCCACCGCGTGAATGATCCGGGCCAGCGTCGTACTGTTGGCCTCTGCCGTTACGCAGTACTCGAAGGAACCCGACTCATTAATGGTACCGGCATACACAGGGTCATTGACCGCCTTCTCAATGGGCAGGCTCTCCCCCGTGATCGGTGCTTGATTGACGGTAGAGGTGCCAGAAACAACGTCACCATCCAGGCCAATACGCTCACCGGGACGCACCCGAACCAGAGCCCCGAGCCCGACCGTCTTCACATCGACTTCCAGCCAGGAGCCGTCGACCTGACGGACAGTTGCTCGTTCCGGCGTCAAATCCAGTAGGCCTTTGATAGCATTACGCGCACGATCCAGCGACTTCGCCTCGATCATTTCGGCAATGGTGAACAGCACCATGACCATCGCCGCTTCTGGCCACTGCCCGATCAACACGGCGCCGGTTACCGCGATGCTCATCAAGGCATTGATGTTCAGGTTCAAGTGTTTGAGCGCAATCCAGCCTTTCTTGTAGGTGGTCGGCCCACAAAGTGCGATGGCGAACAAGGCGACGACGGCAATCACCCATTCCGGGGCCGATTGGGTGAAGTGCAAGACCTCTGCGATTACCGCAGCGATACCGGACAGCGCTAACGGCCACCAACTGCTTTTACGCGGTGATGTCGCTTGTGACACGGCTTGCGTTGCATTGGCATTAGATATCTTGCCATCAGCAGTCAACGGTTCCGCGTGCATGCCAAGCGATGACACAGCCGCTTCAATACCCAGGGTATCCGGCAGTTCGTGCCAGACGCCCAGAGTACGTTTCATCATATTGAACTCAAGCTTTTGGATCCCGCTCATTCGAGCGAGCTTGCCTTCGATCATCGTCTGCTCGGTAGGACAGCACATTTGCCCGATCCGGAAACTGCTGAAGCGAGTCGATTCCCCGGCACCAGTCTGAAGCTCCTCCGCGCCAGGAGACTTAGTGTCGGATGACGGGCAGCCCACTTCAGTAAATAGATCATTGCCCACCGGAGCGGCAGATTTGCTCGGTTCCGCCAGGGCATGCAAGGTGGACGGCGCAGTGTTGCTAGCGCAGCATGATTTGCCGCCGTCTTGCGCAGGAGCGCAGCAACTGGCGTCTTCTGGTTTGAACGGGGCCGAAATCAAGTCTGCGGCTTTCGGATCACAACATCTGCTCGTGGACTGAGTATTGGTAACGCAGGGAGTGCTAGCCGTAGCGGCAGGTGCACAGCAACTCGAACCCGCAGACGAATCAAAAACTTCAACGCCGGCCTGAGTTTCAGGTGTTGGCTTGTCACCGCAACAGCTTTTCATAAGGGCACTCCCAGCAGGATATGGCGAAGAGTGAACACCCTATAGCCACTATAAGGTCAAGCAATTCATTAAGAGCTTGACCCATTCTCAGCATTACTAATCTTGCTTATCGCGACTGGTTGATCTCACTCCAAATGAGGTCATAGAGCTGCTGGGCACCGAAGTTGGTCAGCGGCTTACCGTTGACGAAAAACGTCGGTGTGCCACTTACGCCAACCTTTTTCGCATCGGCGGCGTCTCGCTCAATGGTGGCGGTGATCTCGGGAGACATCATGTCCTCACGCGCCTTGGCCACATCCAGGCCTGCCTGGCCGGCAGCGTCCCATGCCGCCATAGCTTTGGCGTCGTCATGCCATTGCGGTTGAGCCTCAAGGACAGCTTCAAGCACCGGCACAAACACGCCTTGTTTACGTGCGGTCTCCAGAATCCGGATGGCCTCTTCAGAACCGACGTGAAGTCGAACGTAGCGCAGCACCAGACGAACATCATCCGGATGCTGGGACATCATTTTTTTGACAATGGGATAGAAGGCGCGGCAGCTCTCACACGAGGGGTCAAAGAACTCGACAATTGTGACCGGTGCCTTGGCAGGGCCAAAACTTGGCGAATTGAATCGTACCAATGCGCCAGCTTCTTGTACGGGTGCAGTCGCCTGGGGCACCGTGGAGGCCCGGTCATAAAAGAATGCAGCAACCGCGAAGCCGATCACGGCCAGGGTACTGATGGCGAGGACGATGATGCGTCGACTCATTGGGTAAATCTCCGGCGGATAAGAACAAGAAGAAAGGTCAGAAGGCTGAATACGCCCAGCGATAACAATGGCAATGGCACACCACTGAGGATGGTCATGTCAGCACCCGAGCATGACGGGCCCGCACCACAGGGTTGAATGCTTTCGGAAATCAGCTCGAAATAAAGCAGGTTGTGGTACAGGGCTATCAACCATCCCATAACGGCCAACGGCAATGCATAACGCCAGACACCCGCGTCTGCGATGAAGCAAGCCACACCTAGCACAAGGACTAGAGGAAACATGAAGGCACGCTGAAACCAGCAAAGAACACAGGGTTCCTGTCCCATAACTTCACCGACGAACAACACGGCGATGGTGGAAACAAGAGCCAGCAGCCAGGCGCAAAGCAGGAGCGCCCAACCTTTGGGTTGAGGCTGTTGATGTGAAGTTGGCATCGGGTTAAAGCCCCTTCTTTTTTAAGTGGTAAGGGCGTGGCACGGATTTGCTTATCGCCTGATCTGGGTAGAATGAAGGTTCTAGCGACTATAAGGTCAAGCGAAATGAATGCGGCCACATACACCGTTGGCGCCTTGGCAAAAGCGACCGATACCAAGACGGTGACCATCCGCTATTACGAGCAGCTGGGCCTGCTGCCCTCTGCCGGAAGATCACCCTCAGGCTATCGCTTCTACACGGATGAGGAGCGCGACCGCCTTTTGTTTATCCGACGCAGTCGCTCACTGGGATTCAGCCTGGATGACATCCGTGAGCTTTTGGGATTTGCTGATCGACGCGATGCTTCCTGTGCTGGAGTAGACGCAAAGGTCGAGGGACAACTGGAGCAGGTGCGAATGCGTATTCGCGACTTGCAGGGCCTGGAGGCTGAACTGGAGCGTCTGACCGTCTGTTGTCAAGGTGGTGTGATCGAGCAATGCCGCATCATTGAGTCATTGTCGAAACGTGATTAGGTCGGCAATGGATTATTGTCCGAAGACAGGGGCTCAAACTCTCCAGGAGTGTCTGCTTTGGGTTGAAGGCCTTCATGATGCCCTAATGGCACTGTACATATCGCATAGCACTGTTGACCTTGCGTCCTGTCTGACAGTTTCATATCGCTTCGGCATGCCTAGGTAATGCGATAGAAATTAGGGCTGCCAGCAACACGAAGGCTGTAGAAACCCACAAGCAGGCCTCCAACCCGTAACTCTGATAAATCCAGCCGGACAGCACGGTACCGAGCAGTCGGCCCAAGGCGTTCGACATGTAGTAGAAACCCACATCCAACGACACCCCGTCTTCTTTGGCATACGAGACGATGAGATAGCTGTGCAGAGAAGAATTCACCGCGAACAGTGCGCCAAATACCATCAGCCCACCCAGCAGCACAACGTGAGGCGACCAACCCGCCGAGAGACCGAGGGCGATTGCCGCTGGCAACCCCGCCAGCAACCCCGCCCAAATGAAGGCAGCCCGCCCATCAGGGACGTGGCCGCGTTTCTTTCCGGTGATGTTCGGCGCCAATGACTGGACGATGCCGTATCCGATGACCCAGGCCGCGAGGAAGCCGCCAACCTGCCAGAAGTCCCAGCCAAACATGCTGCTCAGGTACACCGGCAGCGCCACCACGAACCACACATCGCGGGCACCAAAGAGGAACATTCGCGCCGCCGAGAGAATGTTGATCGCCCGGCTCTTGGAGAGGATGTCGCGGAACTTCGGTTTAGCCTTGGCTTTACCCAGATCCTTCTTCAGCAGGAACAGGCTGGCTACCCATATCAGCGCCAGAGTCGCGGCCATCGCCAGCACGGCAACCGTGAAGCCCAGCAATGCCAGCAGCGCACCGCCCAGGAAGAAACCCACACCTTTGAGCGCGTTCTTTGAACCGGTGAGAATTGCCACCCACTGGTAAAGGGTGCCTTGCTGGTTGTCGGGCACCAGCAGCTTGATGGAACTCTTGGCGCTCATCTTGTTGAGGTCTTTGGCAATGCCCGATAGCGCCTGAGCCCCCATCACCCAAGGGATGGTCAGCCAGGCGGCGGGCACCGTCAGCATCAACAAGGCTGCCACCTGTAAGCCCAAGCCAATGTTCATGGTGCGATTCAGGCCTAGACGGGCCCCCAGGTAACCGCCCACTAGATTGGTAATGACGCCGAAGATTTCGTAGAACAGAAACAGGAACGCAATCTGTAACGGGCTGTAGCCCAACGCATGGAAGTGCAACACCACCAACATGCGTAGCGCACCGTCAGTGAGGGTAAAAGCCCAGTAATTGCCGGTCACCAACAGGTACTGGCGCACTTGCGGGGAAAGGGCTGACAACGCGTTCATGATCTCTCCCTGTTAATCGGCCAAACCGACCAGTTTGGCCAACTCAACAGCGCGGTTGGCATAACCCCATTCGTTGTCATACCAGGCATAGATCTTCACTTGAGTGCCATTGATCACCATCGTCGACAGCGCATCGATGATCGATGAGCGCGGGTCGGTGCGGTAGTCGATGGACACCAGTGGGCGTACTTCATAGCCGAGGATATTTTTCAGTGGGCCTTCTGCCGCCGCCTTGAGCAACGCATTAACCTCGTCCACCGAGGTGGCACGCTCCACTTCGAATACGCAATCGGTGAGCGAGGCGTTGGCCAGCGGTACGCGCACCGCGTGACCATTCAGGCGGCCACGCAGCTCGGGGAAAATTTCCGCAATGGCGGTGGCCGAGCCGGTGCTGGTCGGGATAAGGCTCATGCCCGAGGCACGGGCACGGCGCAGATCCTTGTGCGGTTGATCGAGGATGCTCTGGGTGTTGGTCAGGTCGTGAATCGTGGTGATCGAGCCGTGACGGATGCCCAGGTTCTCGTGGATCACTTTGACTACTGGTGCCAGGCAGTTGGTGGTGCAGGAGGCTGCCGTGAGGATACGGTGCTGCGCCGGGTCGAACAGGTGCTGGTTAACGCCCATCACCACGTTCAAGGCGCCTTGCTCCTTGACCGGCGCACAGACCACCACACGCTTAACGCCCTGATCCAAGTAGGCCTGCAACACCGCCACCGTTTTCATCTTGCCGCTGGCCTCGATCACCAGATCGCAACCCGACCAGTCGGTGTCGCCAATCGCTTTGTTCGCGGTGACCTTGATGCGCTTACCGCCAATCACTACATGATCGCCTTCGGCGCTGGCTTCGCTGTGCCAACGGCCATGCACAGAGTCGAAGTTGATCAGGTGTGCATGGGTTGCTGCATCGCCTGCAGGATCGTTGATCTGCACGAACTCGAACTCTGGCCAACTCCAAGCGGCTCGTAGAGCGAGGCGACCGATCCGACCAAATCCATTAATGCCAACTTTGATAGTCATGTTGTTGTGCTCTGTATCTGTCGTCAGTGGGAGTTCGACTGGGTATCGAACTGGCCGATATATTCAATGTGGGTTGGATGCTGAATGGCGCGTGGACGCAACGACTGAACATCGCGGATGGCATCGCTGAATGGCACACCGCTCTCAATCAACAGCTGCGCCGCGATCAAGCCAGTACGGCCCGAGCCACCCTTACAATGGATGGCAATGGTTTTCCCTTCGTTCAGCAGTTGCTTAAGTCGTGAATGGTGCTGTTCCCATGCGTTTTTGAATGCTTCGCCAGGAGCTTGATCATCGTCCACTGGCAGGTGAAACCACTCGATGCCGAGCATTTGGCACTCTTCGGGCAGCAGGTCGATCTCGTTCTGAAGTAACTCCTCAGTCGGCATCAGTGTCAGCAACGCCGATGCACCTGCATTCTTAAGCGTTTGCAGCGCCTCGAAAGGTAGGGTGCCCTTCGTGCCGGGGCACGGGGTGAAGATTAATTGGCCACTGAACTGTGCCAGGGGCAGTACGGAATATGGGTGTTGTTGCACGGCGAAATATCCTCAGATGGAGCGCTGATTAACACGTTTCATGAGTTCTTCCGCCGATTCCTTGCGTTCGGAATAGCGGTCGACCAGATAGTCCTGGCGGTCGCGAAGCAGTAGTGTAAATTTCACCAACTCTTCCATTACGTCCACGACACGGTCGTAGAAGGGAGAAGGTTTCATCCGACCGTTATCGTCGAACTCCAGGTAGGCCTTCGGCACCGAGGACTGGTTGGGAATAGTGAACATACGCATCCAGCGACCCAGCACACGCAGCTGGTTGACCACGTTGAAGGATTGCGAGCCACCACAGACCTGCATCACCGCCAGCGTCTTACCCTGGGTTGGGCGCACCGCGCCCATGGTCAACGGAATCCAGTCGATCTGCGCCTTGAACACTGCGCTCATCGAACCGTGGCGCTCGGGGGAGCACCAGACTTGACCTTCTGACCAGAGCACCAGTTCGCGTAGCTCCTGCACTTTGGGGTGGCTGTCCGGCACATCATCTGGCAACGGCAGCTCAGATGGATTGAAGATGCGTGTTTCTGCGCCGAAGTGCTGCAACAGGCGCGCAGCTTCTTCAGTTAGCAGGCGGCTGAACGAACGCTCGCGAGTCGAACCGTAGAGCAGCAGGATGCGCGGCTTGTGCGTGGCCGACAACGTACTGCCAAGTTTATCGAGTGTCGGCAGATCAACCAGTTCGGCATCGAGGTTGGGGATCAGTTCTTCAGTCATAGATTTATTCCTGTGTGAGGGCGCCTTTGGGTTGATCGAACCAGCGGCGTTTCAGCCAGAGGGCCACGCCAACCAGGGAGATCAGCACCGGCACTTCCACCAGTGGGCCAATCACCGTGGCGAAGGCCACCGGTGAGGCGAGACCGAAAGTCGCGATAGCCACGGCTATGGCCAGCTCGAAGTTGTTGCTGGCAGCGGTAAAGGCCAGCGCGGTAGTGCGTGGATAGTCAGCGCGGAGCAGTTTGCCCATCCAAAAGCTGATGAAGAACATCACCACGAAGTAGATGGTCAGCGGGATAGCGATACGCAGCACATCCAATGGCAGTTGCAGCACCATGTCGCCCTTGAGGCTGAACATCGCCAGGATGGTCAGCAGCAGCGCGACCAGCGTCAGGGGGCTGATACGCGGAATGAAGCGTTGGCTGTACCAAGTCTCACCTTTGCGGCTGATGAGGATCTTGCGCGTTAGAAAACCAGCCAGGAATGGGATGCCCAGGTAGATCAGCACGGACTCGGCGATGCTGACAAAGTTGGTGACTATTACGCTGCCCTGTAGACCGAACAATGGCGGCAGCAGACCAAGGAAGATCCATGCATACACACTGAAGAACAGGATCTGGAAGATGCTGTTGAAGGCAACCAACCCCGCGACGTATTGGTTGTTGCCGCCCGCGATCTGATTCCACACCAGCACCATGGCGATGCAGCGAGCTAGGCCGATGAGGATCAGACCGGTCATGTACTCCGGCTTGTCGGCGAGAAACACGATGGCCAGTACGAACATCAGCACTGGGCCAATCACCCAGTTTTGGATCAACGATAGCGCCAAGATGCGCTTGTCCTTGAACACCTCCGGCAGCTCTTCGTACCTGACCTTGGCCAACGGCGGATACATCATCACAATCAGGCCGATGGCAATCGGGATGTTGGTCGAACCCACCGAAAGGCTGTTAAGCCAGGCCGGCAGCCCCTCAAACAGACTGCCCAAGCTGACACCAATCGCCATGGCGAGAAAGATCCAGACCGTCAGATAGCGATCCAAAAAAGAAAGACGGCTTTTACTCATCGTCATGTCTCCAGTGTCAGAGGGTGCCGATCAGGGCCAGCTCGGCCTTGAGTTGTTCGGCACTTAACCGCTTGAGCGGTAAAGCCAGGAAGGCTTCGATTCGGGTTCTGATCTGTTCCAGAGTGGCTTCGAAAGCCGCCTCGATCTCTTCTTGAGTCCCTTGATATTCCGAAGGGTCTGCCAAGCCCCAATGGGCCTTGGTGGCCGGCCCGAAAAACACCGGGCAGGCTTCGCCGGCAGCCTTGTCACACACCGTGATGACGAAATCAGGCGCCAGGTTCTCGTAAACATCGCTGGACTTGCTATAGAGCCCTGCGGGCGAGATTTCAGCCTTATCCAACGTTTTCAGACTCAGCGGGTGCACTTCACCCTTCGGCTGGCTACCGGCGCTGTAGGCTTGCATATCCGTCGGAGCCAAATGATTGAACATGGCCTCACAAAGAATGCTGCGGCAGCTGTTGGCGGTGCAGAGAAACAGAATCTTCATCAGGCGATCTCGTGAAGGCCGAGCGCTGCTCGGGCAGGCGTTACTCAGCAGCAAACGGCTAGGCGCTGAGGGCGATCACCCATCACGTCGAGGCGTTTGGCGTCGGGACTGAGCCAATGCTGGTTGGCGTCAAGAGTGGTTTTCAGTACGGTCATCACCCAGTCGGGCAGACTCGGATGCAGGCGGTAATACACCCACTGGCCTTGCCGACGATCCTCCAGCAAACCGCAATTGCGCAGTTGCGCCAGGTGGCGGGAAACCTTCGGCTGGCTCTCATCGAGTGCGCAGGTCAGTTCGCAAACGCACAGCTCTTCCTCACGGGTGATGAGCAACATAATGCGTATGCGAGTTTCGTCGGCCAGGCATTTGAATACGGTGGTCGGTGTCAGATGGTCAGCCATAGGGGTCTCAACGTTTGTTTTTCACCAACACGAACATCTTGATGCGTTCATGGATCTCGTGAAGGGTGTGACGAAATGCATCATGTTTGGTGCTAGTGACCGGGTCTTCAAAGTTCCAGGCCAGCACCTCTCCGGCGCCTGGAAGGGCATGACATTCCAGAGACGATTTATCGCACAGCGTGATGACGTAATCGAAACGCTCTCCCGCAAACTCATCGATAGACTTGCTGTGCAACCCTTCGGTACTTACACCCAGGTGCTGAAGTGATCCCAAGGTGCGGGGATCAATCTCGCCGGGCGCAGTACCTGCACTGAAGGCTTCGAACTGCTCTGAATCAGTGTGGCGCAGCAGCGCCTCAGCCAACTGTGAGCGAGCAGCGTTAGCCACACAAACGAACAGCACGCGGGTCTTATCAGTCATCGCCAAGTCTCGAATTGGATATGGTTTTACGAATATACGTTTTTTCGAATATTCAGTAAAGCAGCAAGACCAATACCCGTAAATATAGCCAATTTCAAGCCCTGAACTTTCATTAACCTCAGCCGGATCGCGGCCAATCGGCACGCCTCCAGCCACTTAACATCTGATAAATCGTATATTCGTATTTGGTAATTAATCTGTCATCGCGGCGGCTTAGGCTCTCCCACGCCTCAACCTCAAACAGGAATCTTGCGATGAAAAACTGACCCTGACTGTTCTCTGCTAAAGGGGACAGCACCATTCTTCAAACAGGGCTTTACATGTGCATGTGCATGCACATATATTCTCGGCATGAACATCACCACCAACCGATCTCAAGCCATTGAGTCTGCCATTGAGTCTCTCGATGGTGCATTTTTCAAAGCCCTCTGCGAGCCGCCAAGAGTCGCTGTGCTGAAGCGCGTCATGCAATTAGGTCGAGCAGATGTGACCGCGATTGCGGCTGATCTACCGCAGGAGCGTTCGGTGGTATCTCGTCATCTTCAAGTGCTGCTGGATGCCGGGATCGTGCGCGCCACTAAGGTGGGACGTCAGATGTTCTATGAGGTGGACGGCCCAGCCATCGTTAAGCGACTGGAGGACATCCTCCATCACACCAAGAGCATTGCTTTATTGTGCTGCCCAGGCGGGTCTCGCTGATTTTTTTCTTACCTAAATATGTGTATAGGTGCGCACACATGAACGCAATAGATCGCCCATTCGATGTTGCCGTAATAGGCGCAGGGCAGGCAGGAATGGCCTGTGGCTGGCATTTGAAACAGCAGGGACTCGATTTTCTGATCTTGGATGAGCAGCAGCAACCGGGTGGGAACTAGCGTAACTACTACGACAGCCTCGAACTGTTCTCGCCGGCAGCGTATTCCTCGCTACCGGGGCTGCCGTTTCCTGGAGCGCCGGGGCACTACCCCTCCCGCGATGAAGTAGTGCGCTACCTGGAGCAGTACGCCAGCTTCTTCCAGTTGCCGATTCTTTCGGGGATACAGGTCATGAAGGTGGATCAGGAAGCTGGGGGGTTCCAGATAGTGGCCGCCAATGGGCAGCGCTTCTTTACCAGGGCGCTGATCGTGGCATCGGGGGCATTCAGTCGTCCCTATACACCGGACATTCCTGAGCTCGAAAGCTTCCAAGGTGTTCGCCTTCACAGTGCCGAGTATCGGAATGTGGAAATGCTCCGTGGGCAACGCATCGTAGTGATTGGAGCGGCGAACTCGGCGGTGCAGATTGCTTACGAGCTAGCGAAGGTGGCCAAGGTCACGCTCGCCACGCGTAAGGCAATTCGACTCTTTCCGCAGAAGCTGCTCGGCGCAGATTTTCACGCCTGGCTGAAATGGACAGGCCTGGAAAGAACCCGCTGGCTCAATGATCAGAGCACACCGGTACTGGATGACGGTACTTACAAAAAAGCACTGAAGTCAGGCCTTTTCAACCAGCGGTCGATGTTCGGGCAAGTAACCCCAACCGGAGTTATTTGGGCGGATAGTCACCAAGAAGCCGTTGATTGCCTAGTCTTCGCCACCGGGTTCCGCCCAAATATTGCCTTTCTTGAAGACCTCGCGGTGACGGATGATCAAGGGCGATTAATGCAGCGCGATGGACGAGCACTGCACATCCCAGGCCTGTACTTTATGGGGTTACCAAAGCAGCGCAATTTCGCCTCAGCAACTCTCAGAGGTGTAGGGCCTGACGCTGAAGTCATCCTTCCACATCTGCTACGCCATCTGCGTTCCACAGGTACAGAGCTAGTCATAGCCGCGCAGCGATGAGCGACTAAAGCAGTGATGCTCAATGCGAACGCCGCCTCCCTTGACCGGATCCCGCATTACCACCAGCAGGCCTTCTGAATTCACTCGACATCTAAGCCATTTAGGCCACAAAACAGGGTTTTCTATCCTATGCTGAATAGCTGGAACGAATAGCTGCTTACGACACAGACAGGGCTGACTGCATCGCAAGCGCAATGCGGAGGCTGAGATGACATCCATTTCCAGAAGAACCTTTTTGAAGGCGGGAGGCGGGGTTGCTGCGAGCGCGGCCTTCGGAGTGCCCGATTTAACTCAAGCCGCAACGTCAACGCCTGTGGTCGAGGGGCGAGTCAATCTCCCGTACCAGATGAAAGCAATCACCACGGCGCAGAAATTGCTGGTCAACACGCCAGTCCAATTTTCCTATCCCGATGCCGCCTCACCTTGTGCATTGATCAAAATGGGCGCTCCTGTTCCAGGCGGCGTCGGCCCGGAACGCGATATTGTCGCCTACAGCATCCTATGCACTCACATGGGCTGCCCGGTTGCCTATGACGCGGGACAGAAGGTGTTCAAATGCCCCTGCCATTTCAGCATTTTCGACCCTGAACATGCGGGCCAGATGGTGTCTGGCCAAGCCACCGAGAACTTGCCCAGCGTAGTGCTCGAATACAACCCAAAAGACGATTCGGTACGTGCAGTTGCCGTCGAAGGGTTGATCTACGGACGTCAGTCCAACCTCCTGTGATAAGGAGATTAAAATGGCAACCAATAAAGATCGTGTGGCACTGCCTCCTGTGGATGCCCAAAAGACCAACCTGACATGCCACTTCTGCATCGTGGGGTGTGGCTATCACGTATACAAATGGCCGGAGAGCCAGGAAGGTGGACGGGCTCCTGATGAAAATGCGCTCGGGCTCGACTTCCGCAAACAGTTGCCACCCTTGGCCGTCATCATGACCCCGGCGATGCAGAATACGATCACCGACAAGGACGGCAAGCGCTACAACATCATGATCGTGCCGGATAAACAGTGCGAAGTTAATAAAGGCCTCTCGTCCACACGAGGCGGACAGTTGGCCAAGGTCATGTACAGCCCCGATGGCGTAGGCAAGGAGCGGTTGCGCAGTCCACGCGTCTATGTTGCTGACCAGTGGGTAGACACCAGTTGGGATGATGCGCTGGCACTTTATGCCGGTGTGACAAAGAAGATTCTTGAT
This sequence comes from Pseudomonas sp. TNT2022 ID1044, assembly GCF_028656895.1. NCBI lineage: Bacteria > Pseudomonadati > Pseudomonadota > Gammaproteobacteria > Pseudomonadales > Pseudomonadaceae > Pseudomonas > Pseudomonas sp. TNT2022 ID1044. Next base: position 199,794 of record NZ_JAMDHB010000014.1, read on the forward strand.
AATGACGGGCCAGCCGCTCTCGCCTTTGACTGCTTCGATCATGGAGGCGCTGGAGGCGGGTTTGAGAATACCTGGGGCACCGGCAAGCTGATGTTCACGGCGCTGAAAACACCATTGGTGCGTATCCACAACCGCCCTGCCTATAACTCCGAGTGCCATGCTACCCGCGAGATGGGCATTGGCGAACTCAATAACAGCTATGAAGACGCCGAGTTGGCCGACGTCATTGTTGCCATAGGCTGCAACTCATACGAAACCCAAACCAACTACTTCCTGGCCCACTGGTTACCTAACTTGCAGGGGCAGACGGTAGACAAACGTAAGCAGCGATTTCCTGACGAGAGTATTGCTCCTGCGAAAGTGATTTTTGTTGATCCGCGCAGGACGCCCACTTTCACGATTGCCGAGCAAGCGGCAGGCAAGGGCAACGTGCTTCACCTTGATATAGAACCAGGGTCGGATATCGCCCTGTTCAATGGCCTGTTGACCTACGTGGTTGAACAAGACTGGCACGATAAAGAATTTATCTCTGCCCATACCAAGGGGTTCGATCAGGCACTTCAAGCCAACAAGCTGTCGCTTGAAGAAACCAGCCACATCACCGGAGTGTCGGTGGATAAGCTCAAACTTGCTGCCGAATGGGCCTACAAGCCCAAAGCTTCCGGTCACCGCCCCCATACCATGCATGCATACGAAAAAGGAATCATCTGGGGGAATGACAACTACCTCATCCAGTCCGCCTTGGTCGACTTGGTGCTTGCAACCCATAACGTCGGACGCCGGGGTACAGGTGTAGTGCGGATGGGTGGGCATCAGGAGGGATACACGCGTCCTCCTTATCCAGGCGACTCCAAGATCTACGTGGATCAGGAGATCATCAACGGCAAGGGCATGATATATACGGCATGGGGGGCCAACCCGTTCCAGACCACGCTGAATGCTGAGCAGCATCGCGCAGTCATCCTGAAACGCGCCAGCATTGTCAGGGAGGCCATGGCCCAAGTTCGCGGCGGTACGACCGCGCAGATGGTGGATGCGATCTACGATGCGGTAAAAACCAAAGGCGGGCTTTTCCTTGCCAATATCAATCTCTACCCCACCAAGCTGGCAGAGGCCGCGCACGTGATGCTGCCGGCAACCCATCCGGGTGAGATGAATCTCACCTCTATGAATGGGGAGCGCAGGATACGGCTTTCGCAAAGATTCATGGATCCTCCTGGTTCGGCGAAACCCGACTGCCTGATCGCGGCGGCTATTGCCAAGACCCTTCAGCAAATGTATCTCGCCGAAGGAAAACAGGAAATGGCGGCGCGTTTTACAGGGTTCGACTGGAAAACCGAGGAAGACGCCTTCAATGACGGCTTTCGTATGGCCGGCCAACCCGGTGCTGGCCCAATCGACAGTCAGGGAGGCACCACGGGAAATCTCGTCACCTATGAGCGGTTGAAGGCCATGGGCAACAATGGCGTCCAGCTACCCGCCAAAGAGTACCGAGATGGCAAACTAATTGGCACAGAGATGCTCTACACCGACTACAAGTTCGATACCCCGGACGGCAAAGCTGAGTTCAAGTCCGCGACGTGGCCAGGGTTGCCTAAGCCAGTGGCAGAGCAGAAAGCGAAATACAAGTTCTGGGTCAACAACGGGCGTATCAACGAGGTGTGGCAAACGCTTTACCACGATCAATACAACGACTTCGTGCAACGGCGTGTGCCGATGGCCTATCTAGAAATTAATCCCGACGATGCACAAGCCTTGGCTATTACATCGGGTGACGTGGTCGAGGTATTTAACGACTACGGTTCGTCCTACGCCTTGGCCTACCTGGAGCCGGATATCAAGCGGAACCATACGTTTATGCAGTTCGGCCACTTCAACGGCGTGATGGGCGATTTGACCACGCCATGGACAGACCGAAATGTAGTGCCGTATTACAAAGGGACGTGGGCGAACATTCGTCGCATCGGGAAAGTGGAGGAATTCAAAGAGAAGATCAGCTTCAAATCGCGGAGGTTTAATGTGTAATTACGCTTGTTTAGCAGCTAGCCGGGCGTTTCTTCCATTAGGTCGTCCAGTTAGACACTCCGCCCCTCGTGCCTAGTAAAACTGCATGAGGGGGCGCTAGGTATCCTTCTCAGCCAGGAAGAGGTCTGGGCAAATGCCTAGTTACTTCGCATACAGCTACGAGCAGCAGGAGCGGGTCGATGTCGGCACAACTTCAGCAGCCTTATCCGCATTGGTGCAACAAGTTGGCTCGCAGCAGTCTTGGTTTGCCGCACGGTCGCAGCAGGCAGAATCATCGAGTCGCTTGCTGCAGACACCTGTCTCTGGCAAGAACAATTCAACTCGCTTGGCCGCATCCCAATCACCGGCTAGCGCCCTACCGAACGCACCCGCTCATAGCCTGTCAGTAGCAGGAAGGTCGAGGCGCGGCCATAGCTCTTCATTCCTACGATGAAGATCCCATCATCAGGATGAGCCAGCTCGACGGCACCATGTGCAATTATGCTCATTCGGATCAATCAGCGGATAAAGATGAATGGAGCTTTGAGTCGATGTATCCAGCGCCGGCGCGACTCAATGGGTATGATCCGTATACTTATTTTAAGGACGTCCTCACGCGCCTGCTGATGCAGCGGGTAAGTGAGATTACCCAGATTCTGTGCATAACTGGGCGCCTATATCGGGACGCTTTCCTAGAGAAGCCAATGCTAACTGATGACCACTAACCGCAGAGGGCACTACAGGGCCAGCTGCAAGCCTTAGGCGAAAGGGCGAGTTAGGAGTACGTCCGAGCAGCGGAGAACGTACTCTGCGATCTAAATAGCTAGCAAATACTTACTTTCAAGGCTTCGCCGGTAACTGCCCTTGCATATAGTTTTGATGCCACATCATGTGATCCATCATCATCTGTTGCATACCTGTGTACCTGTCCATCATGTACTGGCGTTGACTTTTTTGCTCTGGGGTCAAGTTTGAGTAGTCCTGCCACCCCATCATATGGCCGCCCATCATGCCACCGCCCATCATGTGTCCATTGCCCATCCTGCCGCCTCCGCAGCAGCCCATCATTCCCGGCCCCCACATGTTGTTCATCATGCCCATGCCGCTTTGCATCGTATTCCAATGCTCCTGAAGGAGCTTCTGGCGCTGCTGGGGATCTTGGGTCTGCTGAATTTTCTCCATCTGCGTCTGCATCTTCTGGAAGGTTTCTTGCGCCTGAGTCATCTGCTTATCGAATTCGGCAACATTCGGAGCTTGTTGCTGCGTCTGCGTCGTTTGAGGTTGCTCTGCTGCTAACGCCCACATGGGGGAAAGCGATGCGGCGAGAAAAAGCACGGCCAATTTGATATTTTTCATTTCGAGCTGCCTTTGTGAAGGTGAGCTGAACCGAAATCTAATGTGCCAACCGATTGCGGTGCCTGGGTTCAACCGCACTCGCCGAGAATTATAGACTTCAGCATGACAATCGCCTGTTTACACTCAATAATTAGCAGGTCTTCCCAAAACCACCTTGACTTATGTCATTACTGAGGTGATCTCCAAAGGCCGCTGTTTACGCCGGACGCCAAAGAGTCCGCAGTGAACAGGCACAGCCCGCCAATGAACACTCGACGCTGTACAGCAGCCTCCTATCATTTACGCGACCATGACCAGTAATAGGCCGTGACCATCCGATCTGCACGTACAACACACATGAATATGCTCATTGCAATGCAGTCATGACCGATGCAAATGGCTGGTCAAGTCGAATGCAAACAGGTGGTCAGGTGAATGACAGCGCGTTGACTTGGGCGCCCGTTTAGGCTGACGGCCTTTTTTTATATCCGAGGAGAGCACTATGGATAGGGATGCACTTGAACAGAACCAGATACCGATCTACTTGGTTGCAGTGATAGCGGCTGCAATTGGTGGGTTGGTGGCGCCTACAGCAGCTCAAGGCCTGAACGCGTTGGTGACCCCGACTATTGCCGTGCTGATGTACGCGATGTTCCTACAGATCCCCTTTCTTGACCTGCGCGAAGGCCTCAGCAACAAACGCTTCATGTCCGCTTTGCTTATCGCCAACTTCGTGTTGATTCCGCTGCTGGTGTGGGGGCTCACCAGAGGTCTTACGGATCACCCGGCAATCCTTGTCGGCGCACTTCTGGTGCTGCTGACCCCCTGCATCGATTACGTGGTGGTTTTTACGCACATTGGCATGGGCGACTCTCGCGGGATCCTTGCGGCAACACCGATTTTGTTGCTGCTTCAGCTTGTACTACTACCCGTGTACTTGGCCTTCATGCTGGGTGGGCAGTCCGAAGTCGTTATCTCAGTGGGCCCCTTTGTCGAAGCCTTTCTCGTGTTGATTGTCGCGCCTTTGTTACTGGCCGTGGTTACAGCAGCCCTGGCCAAAAAGTCGAAAATCGTCAGCGGTTGGAACGCTGCCTGGGCCTGGCTGCCTGTCCCAGCAATGGCAGCGGTTTTGATCGCAGTTGTCGGTTCTCAAATCTCATCGGTGGTTCGCGACATCGACGAGCTTGCACCGGTTATCCCCGTGTACATCGGATTCATGCTACTGGCCCCCCTGATGGGTGCTTTGGCTTCTAGAGTTTTCAAGCTGTCATCCACAACTGCCAGAGCGGTCACCTTCAGCTCATCGACACGTAACTCTTTGGTGGTTCTCCCGCTGGCCTTAGCTTTGCCTGAAGAAGTTCGAGGGCTTGCTGCTGCTGCAGTGATCACTCAGACACTGGTTGAGTTGGTTGGTGAGCTGATCTACATCCGTGCAATACCGGCACTCGTTTGGCGGAAAAAATCGCAGGCTACGTCGATGACGTCTTAGATACATCAGCTGGGTGGACGCTTTCCAAAGTGACCCAGTTAAAACTCAACGATGACGCCAGACTTTCACCGAGGAGATCAGGAGGATGGCGGCAAGCAATGGCAGCAGGTATACCGTCGGGATCAGACCTAGTAATTGCCCGCCGATGAATGTCCCTATGATTGATCCCGCTGCCATGACCAGGATGAAGGGCCGTTGAGCACGGATTATTGAAAAACTTTGGTCGCGGCTGTATCGCGTGAAACCCACAATCATTGTGGGCAGGCTCACAGCAAGTGAAAGACTGCCGGCGAGCTTGATGTCAGCACCGAATAGAAGAACGATTGTCGGTATTAACAACTCACCACCAGCCACGCCCATCAGCGCTGCAACCACTCCGATACCAAAGCCTACCACTATCCCAACAATAGCCAGCAGCACGCCGTGGAACAGGGCTACGCCGGTAGAACTTGTCTCATGACCGAAAAGCAAAGCACCGGCGATACCCACAAGCAGCACTGCCAAAACACGGTACAAGGTTTTGCTCTTGAGTTTGGTTGCCCATCCTGCACCGAACCAGGCGCCTGCAAGGCTCCCGGCCAGCAGCGTGACAATGATGTCCCATCGCTCAAATACCGCCTCGTAGGGAACACTGAACGCACGAAATGGAAGGGCTGTGGCTACCACTACAAGACTCATGGCCTTGTTAAGGATGATTGCCTCCAATGCGCCAAAACCAAACAAGCCAATAAGCAGCGGCAGCCTGAACTCTGCGCCCCCCAATCCAATCAGCCCACCCAGGGCGCCGATAATAGTGCCGCTACCAAATACAGCTAGTTTGTTTTTTTCTCTGATTGAGGTCATCGCTCGTCTTTCGTTTCTGCGCGCCAGAAGCTCAACCTGCCCGCTTTGGCCCAATGAATGGCCCCGCCAGCCCTCGAGTTTGCCGACAGGTTGAATGCCGACAAAGCAGCGAAGCGAAACTATAGCCAGCGTTAGCAATTGTCCATGAGCGTATATAGACGATATTTGGTTGAGCCTGCCCCACGGGCAGTTGGGGGCTATGGCTGGTAGTCCGTCATTGGCTCATTAAGCCTGATCAAGTGCATGCAACTTCGTACACAGTTACGAGCAGCAGGAGTGGGTCGATGTCGGCGCAACTTCAACAGTCTTATCCGAATCGGTGCAACAATTTGGCGGACAGCAATCAGGGCTTGCCGCTCGCTCGCAGCAGTCAGAATCACCGAATTGCGTGCTGCACACGCCTGTCTCTGGCAAGACCAATTCAACCCGCTTGGCCGCATCCCAATCACCGGCCAGCGCCGCTACCACCGAGCGCACCTGTTCATAGCCTGTCAGGAGCAGGAATGTCGGTGCGCGGCCATAGCTCTTCATACCTACGATGAAGACCCCCTCATCAGGATGAGCCAGTTCGACGGCCCCATGCGGGCGAACCGTACCGCAACTGTGCTCATTCGGGTCAATTAACGGGGCTAAATGAATGGGGCTCTGAGTCGCCGAATCCAGCGCCAAACGCAGCTCGGCAAGCATCTCCAACTTAGGTCTGAATCCAGTTGCGACCACAACCTCATCAACCTTGGGCAGGGCTTGGCCGTTTGCCTCAACAACGATGCCATCATCACCTGCGGAAACCTTGTCGATGGCGATGTCAATGAACAGCTCAATGGCCCCATCGTTCAACAGTTGGCGAACCCTCTGCCCCAACTTTCCTCGTTCCTCCAGCTTGTCGTTTGCCCCACCACCCAATATGCGATCCAAAGATGAGCCGCGAGTCACCCAATAGATCTTCGTGCGGGGCTCCTGCTGGGCAGCCGAGTCAATTCCAGCAATACATTGAACGCCGAGTGACCGCTGCCAACCACCATCACTCGCCGATTTGCATAGCGTTGCCGCTCACTATGAAGCACTTCGGGAATGCCGTAGGTGATGCGATCAGCCAAGTCCTTCTCGCCTAAGGCAGGAATACCATGTGCCCCCATCCAATTTGGCGAGCGGAACGTACCGGATGCGTCTATGACTGCACTGGCGAGCACATCCTTTTCGCCCTCTTGCGTCCTGACCCGTAGCAGAAATGATGCGGCTGCACGGTTCTTCGTTTTCATGACGTCCTGGCCGAACCGAGTCACCGCCAGGACTTCGGTGTTCAGGCACAGATACCTATTCACGGATGGCAGCGCTGCAAGTGGATATACGTACTCATCCAGTAGTTCACGCCCGGTGGGATAAACGTCCTCCGCAGGCGCCACCCATCCTTGGGCCGTGAGCAGCGTGGCAGCCTGCTTGTCGACGTTGAACCCCCATGGAGAGAACATCCGCACGTGCGCCCAGTTTTCGATGCTAGCCCCTGCGCTGGGCCCCGCTTCAAAGATCAAAGGTGTCAGCCCCCTCGCGATGAGATGGCAGGCAGCAGCCAGCCCCACAGGGCCGGCACCAATGATGGCAACAGGAAGTTTACTGTCCATGACTGACTCCTCGCTTCAGTGCGGCTGATTAACAGGAATTAGGTGCTCAACGATTACACAATCGAGCCACTGACCTTCAAGGCAAGCATGCCTTTCGTACACACCCACCTCCCGAAACCCACACGAACGGCACAACGCCAAACTGGCCGTGTTAAAGGTGAAGATGCGTGATAGCACCTTCCAGAAACCTCGGGTTTTGGCCTCATCCAGTAGTGCTTGAAGCAAAATTTTTCCTAGTCCTTGGCCTCGAATGCTCCGATCCAGGTAGATCGAAAAATCTGCGATACCGTCGTAACAGGTACGGGAACGGTAACTACTCAAACCTGCCCAAGCGACCACCTCATCCGCATCGTTAACCATAACCAAGGTCGGATAGCGCTCCATCAAGGCAATGCGCTCAAGCATGTCATTTGACCCGCGCAACGTGGTCTCGAATGTAGAGCTTCGCTCCGCAATACCCTGGTTGTAGATGCCAGCTATCGATGCAGCGTCCCTGACTTCAGCGAATCGAATGTGCATGCTTGAACCCATCCAGTTGGTAGTAACAACATTTCAGATAAAAAAGGGGGTCACCCTTTATTTCGCTTCGGGCACCGACGGGCAGCAGCCACTGACCAGGCCACAGCGAATCTCAGTCGCCCTAGTGATCTGCTTCAGCAAACTCAGCGCTCCTTGCCGCGCTTCGGGTGACAACTGTTCGATCATTGCCCGCTCTTCAGCGATAAGGTCAGCGCGGATCTTCTGGTACAGCTCATGACCAGATTCAGAAACCTCAACCTGCACTGCGCGACGATCCTCGCTGTCTTCCACTCGCGACACGTACCCCTTGCGTTCAAGCGTATCGACCACCCGGCTCGCGGTGCTTTTATCTAGAAACATCTCTTCTGCAAGCGCTTGCAGGCGGAGTCGGCCCCTTTTAACCAGCGTCTCGATGGCATAACACTGCGTGACCGAAACGTCGTAGCAGCAGATGCGATCCCGGTCGCGAAACTGATACACCCGGACGAGCTGGTTCAAGGCTTCGTAAAGATCTTCGGAATCCTGAGTCAGTTGGTCTTTTTTTCGCTTTGCCATGGCCATCACAAATTAGTTGTTAGATGCAACAGTAATCCCGACTTCAGGAAAGGGTCAACCACTCCTTCATTCTGGTTGACGATTCTGTACCGGGATCGCTAATTTGTTGCATCTAACAACTAAAAAGGCTCGCAGCTTGTGAGTTATCCAATCAGCGGTGAACGCACAATCAACAGAGCTGGGCTGGTCTGGGCGATGGGCATCGCACAGATACTCGCGTGGAGTACAACGTACTACTTGCCCGCAGTCCTCGCGACGCCGATTGCACAAGAAATGGGTTGGTCGATTACCAGCACCGTGGCCGGACTTTCATGGGGTTTGTTGGTTGCAGGTGCTTGCTCTCCAATGGTCGGGAGGCAGATAGATCGGCATGGTGGCCGCCCCGTCCTGGCAACCAGTTCGATGTTGATGGCACTGGGGCTGCTGCTGATGGGTGTGGCTGGCAACCTGGTCATCTATTACCTGGCCTGGACATTTATTGGTGTCGCCATGGCTGCCGGCCTGTATGACGCCGCTTTCTCGACTCTTGGACGTCTATTTGGGGATAGCGCACGCACTTCGATGACCGGTCTTACTCTGCTGGGTGGGTTCGCCAGCACTTTAGGCTGGCCACTGATCGCCAGCCTGGAACACCAGATTGGCTGGAGATATAGCTGCGTCACATTAGCCGCAGCTCATCTGGTCATAGGATTGCCGATTCATCTCTTGTTGATTCCAAAGAGTGAGAGCATTCCTAAAAGCGCTGCAGTTCCTACCCACGCCTCTTCCGCCGTCACCGCCCATCACACAAAATCCAGCAATCGCCTCTTTCTACTGTTGGCAGTGCTACTGACGCTCCAGTCGCTGGTGATCTCTTCAGTTTCTGTCCATCTGCTTGATGTGCTGAAGCTGCTCGGCATAGCTACGGCCACCGCACTGGCCATCGGCATGATGATAGGGCCATCTCAAGTCGTAGCCCGGCTTGCAGAGTTTTCCCTTGGGCGAAACTTGCATCCGACCACATCTACCAGGGCTGCGATATTGCTGAGTGGGATAGGAATCGGGCTACTGCTACCGGCTATTCCATGGCTGGCATTCATTGCAATGGCGTTATACGGCGCTGGAAATGGGATTCTGACCATTGCTCGTGGGACATTGCCACTGGCTCTTTTTGGGCCAGATGGCTACGGGGCTCGCATGGGCTTGTTGGCTCGTCCAATGCTGGTCGCGCAGGCCATAGGCCCTGTGGCAGCTGCTGTTATTCTGGACAAGCTCGGCTCAACACCTTTGCTCCTCGTCATGTGCACTCTAGCGACGGCAAGTCTCATCGCCAGCTTTGGTCTTCCTTCGAAATAAACTGTTGTTTGAGGGAAATGAGAGGTTTATGCCCACCTTGGGTCGAAGCTGTGTGAAAGCGTTTTAGAGCGGATCTGGCAGTCAGAGCCGGTCAGGCTTTGCTCCAGCGAGATATGTCAGTAGACACCGGCAATACGGCAATACGGCAATACCATCGACTATGAAGCCAGCGTTCGTGTCCAGCCTTGCAATCATCTGGGTGAGTAGCTGGGTGTCGGTCTTGCTGATGCATCCTGCTCGAGATCCTCTCAAGGAACGAGAGTTTCATGGTCGGTCATCCCTTCGCTATCGCCCGGTGGCAGCAGATTTCTACCAAAGGCCTGCATAAGTCGATACTCGTCCATCTGAGTGGACAGCTCTCAACCAATATCTGCATCAAGCTTTTTGCTACGTAGACGGAAAAAACCGGCGCGACAGAGCGTGCCGGTAATTTTCATCATCACCGCCTCATTTTTTTATGGAAACTATTGTGGCTTTGCCACCCTCTAGCCGAAAGGAAAACGATACACGGTCTCCAACCTTCAGCCCTTTCAGCTGATCTTGCGTCACAGAAAAGGCCATGGTCATCGGTGGCCATTGCACAGCTGGAACAGCACCATGAGCAAGGGTCACCGTGTGCTTTGCAGTATCCATGGCCTTGATCGTTCCCTCGGCGCTGGCGGCTGGAGCCTGTTTTGTTTCCTGCTCCATTTTCATGCCCTCCATACCATCCATTTTCATTCCTGGCATATCCTCCGCGCGGGCAGAAAGCGATAGCGCAAATACGGTGCTTGCAACTGCAATAAGGGTCAGTTTCATACGACTTTTCCTTGAAGATTGGTGGGTACAATCTGGAGCTGCCGGCGACGCATCAGGCGATACGCTGCCGGAATGACAAACAGGGAAAGCAAGGGGGCTGTGACCATGCCGCCGACCATCGGCGCGGCAATGCGGCTCATCACTTCGCTGCCCGTGCCGCTGCCCAACAAGATGGGTAACAGGCCAGCAATGATGACGGCCACGGTCATGGCCTTGGGCCGAACTCGCTGCACAGCGCCGTCACGAATCGCTGCAACCAGGCCGGATTCAGTGCTGTCGCCGAGATCTTCACGTTCGGCCCAAGCGTTCTTCAAATAGAGCAACATGATCACGCCGAACTCGGCAGACACACCGGCCAAGGCGATAAAGCCCACCCCGGTGGCCACCGATAGGTTGAATCCCAACAGATAGAGGAACCATGCTCCACCAGTCAGTGCGAATGGCAGCGTGGCCATGATCAGCAACGCCTCATCGAAACGGGCGAAAGTCAGGTAGAGCAGCACGAAGATGATCAACAGCGTGGCAGGCACCACCAGTTTAAGGCGTGCGTTGGCCCTTTCGAGAAACTCGAACTGTCCTGAGTAGCTCAGGCTCATGCCGGGCTGCATCTTGACCTGTTCATTGATGATCCGACGTAGGTCGGCTACCACCGAGGCAATGTCCCGCCCTCGCACGTCGATGTATACCCACCCAGAAGGACGTGCATTCTCGCTCTTGAGCATCGGCGGCCCGTCGCTGACCTTGACCTTCGCCACCGTGCCCAGAGTAATCTGACTACCTAACGGGGTGTAGATCGGCAGTTGCTCCAGGGCGCCGACCGAGTCACGCCACTCCCGTGGGTAACGCACGTTGATCGGAAAGCGTGCGAGACCTTCAATGGTCTCCCCGACGTTTTCACCGCCGATAGCGCCGGCCACGATGGACTGCACATCAGCGATATTCAATCCGTAGCGAGCGGCAGCCTTGCGGTCGATATCCACGTCAATGTAGCGGCCACCGGTCAGTCGCTCGGCTAGAGCCGAACTGACACCGGGCACGTCTTTGGCCACCCGCTCGACTGCCTGGGTGACAGCATCAATTTCCGCCAGATTGGTGCCGGCAACCTTCACTCCAATGGGGCTCTTGATGCCCGTAGCCAACATATCGATACGGTTTCGTATCGGCGGTATCCAGATATTGGTTAGTCCAGGGACTCGTACCACGCGATCCAGTTCTTCCACCAATTTCTCCTGGGTCATGCCTGGGCGCCATTGCTCGTGCGGCTTGAATTGAATGGTGGTTTCGAACATCTCCAGCGGTGCCGGATCGGTAGCGGTTTCGGCACGACCGGCTTTACCGAAGACGTGTTCAACCTCTGGAACGGTCTTGATCAGGCGGTCTGTCTGTTGCAGCAATTGCGCCGCTTTTTGCGGCGACAATCCCGGTAGTGCTGAAGGCATATAAAGCAGATCGCCCTCGTCCAACGGGGGGAGAAACTCGCCTCCCAAGCGCGACATTGGCCATAGCGCACTGATAAAAACCAATAGCGCCACCAGCAGCGTGATCTTTGGTCGACGCAAGACTGCGTCCAGAACCGGCTGGTAGATACGGATCAGCCAACGGTTCAACGGGTTCTGTTGTTCACTGGGGATTCGTCCCCGAATCCAGTAGCCCATCAGCACGGGCACCAAGGTCACTGACAATCCCGCCGCTGCGGCCATGGCGTAGGTCTTGGTGAAAGCCAATGGGCCAAACAATCGACCTTCCTGTGCTTCCAGGGTAAAAACCGGAATGAACGACAGGGTGATGATCAACAAACAGAAGAACAGTGCTGGGCCTACCTCCGCTGCCGCTTCAGTCATAACGTGCCAATGATGCTCCCCCTTCAGCTCCTCCCCAGGATTGGCCGCATGCCAGGCCTCAACTTTCTTGTGGGCGTTCTCAATCATCACCACGGCGGCATCGACCATCGCGCCGATGGCGATGGCAATCCCGCCCAAGGACATGATATTGGCGTTGATACCTTGGTAACGCATGACGATGAAGGCAATTAGTATCCCCACCGGAAGCGAGATAATCGCCACCAGCGATGAGCGTAAGTGCCAGAGGAAGATCCCGCAGACCAATGCGACGACGATAAACTCTTCAATGAGCTTGTGGCTTAGATTTTCCACCGCGCGGTCGATCAGCTTACTGCGGTCGTAGGTGGTGACGATTTCCACACCAGCCGGCAAACTGCTTTTCAGTTCATCGAGCTTTGTCTTGACCGCCGCAATGGTTTCGCGAGCGTTCTTGCCGCTGCGCAAAATCACCACACCACCGACGGTCTCACCTTCGCCGTCGAGTTCGGAGATGCCCCGCCGCATTTCAGGCCCTAACTGAATCGTGGCGATATCACCAAGGGTTACTGGCACGCCACCCGCACCCAACTTCAGCGGGATCGCCCGAAAGTCATTGAGTGTCTTTAAGTAGCCCGACGCACGCACGATGAACTCGGTCTCTGCCATCTCCAACACGGCACCACCGGTTTCCTGGTTGGCCTTGCCAATAGCCTCGCTCACCTCGACTTGAGTGATACCGAGGTTAGCCAGTTTGAGCGGATCAAGCTGCACCTGGTACTGCTTGACCATGCCTCCCACCGTAGCCACTTCCGCAACGTTGGGCAAAGTCTTGAGTTCGAACTTGAGGAACCAGTCCTGGAGTGCGCGAAGCTGTGCCAGGTCGTGCCCCCCACTGCGATCTACCAGTGCATATTGATAGATCCAACCCACCCCTGTCGCATCCGGCCCCAACGCCGGCTTGGCACTGGCTGGTAACCGACTTTGTATTTGGCTTAGGTACTCCAACACGCGCGAACGGGCCCAGTACAAGTCAGTGCCGTCTTCGAACAACACGTAAACGAAGCTGTCACCAAAGAAGGAGTAACCACGTACCGTTCTGGCGCCCGGCACCGAGAGCATGGTGGTGGATAACGGATAGGTCACCTGGTTCTCGACAATCTGCGGCGCCTGGCCTGCGTAAGGTGTCCGGATGATCACCTGCACATCGGAGAGATCCGGCAGCGCGTCGATGGGCGTGCTCTGCACCGACCAAATGCCCCACGCCGTGACGAACAGTGTCGCCAGTATTACCAGGAATCGGTTGGCCACTGACCAACGAATCAGGGCCGCGATCATGGCTGCCCCCCCGTTTTATCCAAACGCTCAACACGCAAACCATCGTCGGTCTGGCTCACCGCGATCCGAACCTTGTCGCCCGTTTTGAGGCCCTGCATCAGCGCCGGATTGCCGAGCGGGAACGTCATCGTCATGCCAGGCATGCCCAGCGTCTTGAAAGGGCCATGGGCAAGCGTGACTTCTTTGTCGTTGATCTCCACGATCTGCCCATCCGCCTCATGAAAACTGGAGGCTGCTGCGCTGGGTGGTGACGCTTCCTCTGAGCTTGCAGTAATGCCCTTAAGACTGGCCTCCGAGTCGAGCAGAAACTGTCCAGAAGTAACTACCTTCTGGCCTTCTTCCAGCCCCTTCAGGATTGCCGTTCTGCCATCGTTTTCCTGCCCGATTTGTACCTCCACGGGACGGTAGCGTCCGGCGTCTTCGGCGAGCATCACCAGGGCACGTCGACCGGTACGAATGACGGCTTCGCTTGGCACCCACATCACACTTTGCTCGGTCGAACGATTCAGGCTCACCTCCGCTGTCATACCTGGTCTCAGGCGACCGTCCAGATTCGGGAGTTCCACCCGTACACGAATCGTGCGACTGTCCGGATTGGTCTCGGGCAAAATCGCGCTGACCTTGCCATTGAGTGTTGTCCCTGGAAAGGCAGGTAAGCGCGCTTCGACTGTCTGTCCTACGGTGATAGCTCCGGTTTCCGATTCTGGAATGGCCACGGCTAGCCAGATACTGCTCAAGCCATTCACACGTGCCAGAGTGTCGCCAATCGCCACGATCATGCCGGCACGGACATTCAGTTCTTGCAACACACCACCAATGGGACTGGTGAGAGTCAGGTAAGGTTGAACCTTGCCGTTACGCCCTACCTGAGTAATCAGTGATGCCGACATCCCCGTGAGCAGCAGTCGTTGGCGGGCCGCAGCTAACAGGTCAGCATCCCCGTTGCGCTTCAAGGCAAGAAATTCTGTCTGCGCAGCGGCCCACTCTGGCACCAGGATATCCGCCAACGCCGCGTTGGCCTTGAGCACATCGCCGGGAGCATGGGGGTAGACTCGCTCCACAAAGCCAGTGGTGCGTGCCTGAATCACGGCGACATCACGTTCGTTAAACGCCAGGATGCCTGTCACGTTGAGGCTGGAATGTAAGACACCACGGGTGACAGTCGCAAAACGCAGCCCAAGATTTTGGGTCAGACGCGGATCAATAGTGACAGTCGCCCGATCTCCTTCACCGCTGGCGTACTGAGGAACCAGTTGCATGTCCATGAAGGGGGACTTACCCGGCTTATCGAACTTTTGCTGCGGGTACATGGGGTCATACCAATACAGAGCCTTGCGTTCGTCAGGTGAGTCGAGGCTCTGCTTCAAGGCACTACTTGATACCCCATTCATGCGCTGTTGAGCGAACCAGTAACCACCGGCAACACCGAACGCCAGCGAGATGCCTACCAACAATGCCCCGTTCCATTTTTTCAGGATCATTGGCTGGACTCCCCATAGGCAAAATAGAGTCGCGCACTGGTCAGCGCTCGTAGCTCTTCCACGTCGATCTGTTTGAGCCGGGCTTCGATCAGTTCACGTCGGGCGGCAACAACGGCGTTTAAATCGCCTTTGCCAGCACGGTAACTGGCCATGCTGAGTTCGACCTTTTCCCTAGCCAGCGGCAACAGGCTTTCCTGGCTTCGGCGTACCGCACGATTAAGGCGCTCATAGTCAGCCAGTTCGATCTCTAACTGCTGAGTGTGCTCGCGCGACAGGGCTTCGCGCTCGGCCTCAAGCTGATTAAGTTCGGCGTGCTTGGCCGCAATCTTGGGGTTTTGCCGTGAGCCAGGAAACAGCGGTAGATCCCAGGAAAATTGCACACTGACCATGTCGCCGAACTCACGGCCACGATGCTGATAATCGAGCTCCCAACTCCAATCCGACTGCTTCTCCGCTTCGGCTTCACGAACCTTGGCTTGCGCTTCACGGGTCATCGGCGCAAACGCTGCCAACTCGGGATGGTGTTGCAGTTTATGGGAGTAGCTTGAGGTATCGACGGGCCATGCAGGCAAGCTACCCACAGGCTTGTCATTGGCAGCGGAGCCAATCCAGCGTTTGAGGGCTGCTCGGGCCTGCGCTCTCTGGAGAACCAGATCGTCCTGCTGCTCCGCCAGTTGAGCCGCTTCTTGCTTGGGCGTCACCGCATCGGCGGGTTGAGCGCGACCCCCGGCAATCTGGGCCCGGACGGTATCGGTCAATAACCGGTTTTCTTTATAGAAGTCCTGGAACAGCGCATCTTTGCGCTCAACCGAGTAACTGCTGATCCAGGCCAATGCCGTGGACTGGCGTACCTTCAGACGTTCGACTCGACGCTCCGCAGCAGCGCGATCAACAGCCGCATCGGCGACCTCGATGCGCGCTTTGCGCTTGTCGCTATTCGGCACCTCCTGCATGACCCCGACCATTTGCATGGTCATGAAGTCCTGGTCGATGCTCCAGCGATCCGGGCCGCCAATGGGGTAGTTCTGCACACCCACCAATAACTTTGGATCGGGTAATTCACCAGCGGGGATGGCCGCACTACTGGCAGCCTGAATTTTCGCGTCTTGTGCGGTCAGCGACGGCGCATTGCTTTCGGCCAGCCGCAACGCTTCATCGAGCGTCAAATCGGCAGCGAAGCTCGGCAATGCCAGTACGCTTGCCGCCAGACCGGCCACGAGGGGCCAACCTGTGCAATAGCACTTGGGGTTCATGTTCACGATTCCTGTGATGATCCACTGCGCGCTTCAAAACACATGCACGCAGATATGCCATCCCGCTAAAGCGGAATGAGGCTCAGTGTGGTACAGGAATCAAACGCGAGGCGGTCGCCATACCCCGGAAGGGGTCTGTTCAGGCAGGGAGTCGCTGAAAAAGGAAAGTACTACAGGGCTGAATACGGTAAGCAGCGGCTTGAGGATCGAGACTTGCAACATGCCGCTCGTCTTGCACTCCTGGCCAGGCTTGCAAGGCTTACCGTGCTCAGTGGGGTTTTTCATGTCGTTGCAGCAGTCCATCCCCATGTCGTCCATCATCGCCATGCCCATCGTCTTCATCGGGCAAGGCTCTGTCGGCGGCTGAACGCCCGCCATCCCGCTGAGGGGAAGCGCCAGGCTGATCAGAAAAATGAGGCAAAACCGCAGATAGCGTTTCATGGGCTGGAGTGTAGTCGTTGAAAATGGCTCTTACAATTGCACACGCGTCATCAATAACCTATCGTCAGGCTCCGACGTAGGCGATAACACCGAACAGGAATTAAGCCAGCATTACGTGTAAAAAATAGACCATTAACTGTCACATTAGGTTATTTCGCAGCTTACTAGAAGATCGGTTTCACAGGAGCCAGATTCGTGAATCATGTTGATCTGATTCAGTTGCAAGCAGAGCAAGTCTTTGCGGATAAAGAGAAAGCGGCAGCTTGGCTGAGCAAACCGCAAACCGCGTTGGGTGGGATGACGCCATTGTAGGTTACAAACAGTGAGGCTGAGTACGTTGTCGTGAAAGAAGCGCTTGAGAGATTGAATCAAGGCTATGTCGCTTAAACCCGGCAAGCTGATGCGATTCCAGACTCTCCCTTTCCAAGCGCCATGTTCGTCCCCACGCCAACAAAAAAAGGCCCTGTTTATGAGCCTTTGTTTGTACTCAAACCAAAATCAGTTGGTCAGCCAGGATTCCACGGTATCGGAACCGTACTGCGCTTTCCATTCCTTCAGCGTCTTGTGATTGCCGCCTTTGGTTTCGACAACTTCGCCGGTGTGAGGATTTTTGTAGACCTTGACCTGACGCGGTTTGCGGCTACCGGCTTTGGACTCAACGGCTGGAGCGCGACGGCTCGCCTTCGGATCCAGCAGGTTAATCACGTTCGGCAGGCTGTAACCGTATTCGGCAAGCAATGCGCGTAGCTTGGTCTCAAATTCAATTTCTTTCTTCAGGCCAACATCACCTTTGAGTGCTTCGAGCGCTTGGAGCTGCTCGGCAAGGTGTTTTTCGAGCTGGCGGAATTCTGCGAGCTTGGACATGACAGTTCTCTTTTAGATAGTTGCCTAACAGTATATTGCAAATCGGTCATCGCAATAGGTACTGCTTGCGACAACTGAACTGAAACGGAGAAGGCAAAAATTATGGCTCAGCAATAATTATGGCTGAGCCATAATTTGGGATAATCCAATTTTACCGCTTCCCCGATCGTCTCCGTCGATAGCGAAAACCCGTGTCGTGCCGAGGCAATGAGAGCTAAATCACTAATGCATTCCGATGTACATGTCGCGCTAGGATGATCGCCTCTTCGCGTAAGCGCCTAGCCTTGTGGTCGCGGTGCCCCCTTCAAAAAAATTGAAACCGACAAGCCAGCCAGTAGCAAGCGATTAAGTGTGCGCATGATAGCCTCCGGCACAGACGTAACCGTTGCGAGACTCCGCTTTGAACACACCTACCGCGCATGCCGATTTCAACACTCTGATCAACGCACCGAAATTTTCCGACGATCCCATTGGGCACTGGCAGAAAAAGCGGTGGCAGCTCATCGCTGAAGACATCATTAAAAGCACATCCAAACAGGCGTTACTTGAAGCAAGAGGCCGAGCCGAAGGCTACATTCATGGTCTTGTGGACGCGGGGCATTTGTCGACGAGAGATACCGAGCGCGACTATCTTGTCTTGAGCATCGTCCAACGGCGGCGTGAGTTTTTGCAGAGGCTGTCAAACGAGTACGGATACTGAGTCAAGGCGAGCTGTGAATCCATCCGACGGCAAAATGTACATCGCATCATAGAGGCAATTTGCAGCGCTCCGCACGGCTAACTCGGAGCGCTGCTGATTGAAACCGTAAGAGGCTTAGCAAGCGATTTTCAGAAGTCTGACGGAGCTCGAGAATTGAGCTTGGCCTGAATCGACTCCCATTCCACCATTGAAATGAGCACCGCATTCCTGCGTTCCCCTTCGATGAAAACCGGTTGTCGAGTCGTGATCACCTGGTCGAGCAACTCCTCGAAATGGATTATCGCCCGAGCAACTGACCATCTTTCATCTGCCATGTGCCAGGCCCTATATCGATATTAAAAAGGGGATTTCTCACCCTCGTTTAGAGCCGGTCGGCGGTTTCGAGAAGCTTGAGAAAGCTAGCTCTGCCGAGCTCTCGTTTAAAGCTGGCGATGACGTAATTACCGTCCTGAGTTTCGAGCAGCCAAAACCGCCCTTCTTTCCTAGCCGATCGAATTTTACCTGTGCGAATGATTCCGCCATTGGCGGTTCGGTACGCGTCGTCATGCGGAAAGTGGTCGAAGGACACGCCAAGGCACCTGTCCTCGATGATCACCGCATCGCTGATAAAAGCCGTTATGGCTACTGTGTATTTCTGAAGACTCGCTTGTACAAGACGGCTCAGCTGGAAGTCACTGAGATACTTACTATGAAATTCGACTTCGATGATTTCAGGCATCCGGCCATCTCCAAATGACTTAAGTAGTATTTTGCGCCAGTCATTGCTCAATCCGCTTTCATTGAAAAAGCAGCACCTATGCTGGCATTTTTTCTTAGGCCCGATCCCAGCAGGAGGTAGACCGTACTCTTGGTTTCAAACATGCAGCCCTGGCTAAAAGACACGCCAAAATTGCTGCGTACCCACATGCCTGCCTGAAATCGATTTCGGCTATCGAAAACGACTTCATGCGCGTACAGAGTCGCGGGCAGTAGACCCAGTCCGATGAGCTTTTCTTTCTCATCTGAATTGACCGTGAGGTCGATCAAAATCCACTGCCGAACAACGCAGAATGCTTTGCCTGGGAATGACTTTGCTGCTAAATAGATCAGGTCTTCCTCAGACCCCAACCAGCCAGCCATCTCCGCGCCTGCGCCATAAAGTAGCTGCGAGATTTCTTCTAACGTCACCATCAAAAATTCTCCATCTCATTAGGAGTGACCTACCGCGTGAGCTTTGCCAAATGACCAGCTGCTGGCATCAAAGCTCGATCAAAAAATCCGGATCGAACTCAGTCTGTTGATTTGGATATCCGCGAGGATTTGAAACGACTCGGCATCCACGTTTTATGAAATCCGCTGCAATGTGGGTATGTCCATAAATCCAAAGATCCGCCTTGCCCAGAAGCTCCGGCCAATCGTTGGCGTAGGCTGCGATCAAGTGTGCGGGAAGATCATCAGCCACGTGATCCAACGCCGGCGCATGGTGTGTAACTACAACCGTTTTGCCATCAAATGGCTTGTCTAGTTCCTGTA
This sequence comes from Pseudomonas sp. TNT2022 ID1044, assembly GCF_028656895.1. Taxonomy (NCBI): domain Bacteria; kingdom Pseudomonadati; phylum Pseudomonadota; class Gammaproteobacteria; order Pseudomonadales; family Pseudomonadaceae; genus Pseudomonas; species Pseudomonas sp. TNT2022 ID1044. The sequence continues at coordinate 219,697 of NZ_JAMDHB010000014.1, forward strand.
TGAGCCAGGCATAAGCTGCTTTAGATTTAGCGACCAAGTCATCGGGACGAAGGCGTCGGTAACTCTCATCTGTTCTGATGACGGTGTAGTCGTTCATCCATTCCCAAGCGATGCGTTTCGCCGCAACAACGTCGCCGGTCGACGAGTAATCCGTCCACGCTGTAGTGACCAAAAACCTGGTTTGGTTCAGGATCAAAACTTCATTTTCAAGGATGTGGACATGTGGCGCTGCGGCGTCCTTCATTTTTCGAAACGTGCGCTCGATGTGGCCGCCGTAGTACTCATGATTTCCGCATACGTAGATCACCGGGCACTGGAATGTGTTATTGGCCCAAACCACGCCGCGCGATTTGATATCAATATCGCCGGCCAGGATGACAACGTCCGCATCACTTGGGGCGGGCTCGAACCGAGCAAATTCAAGGTGCAAATCTGAATAGATTTGAAGCTTCATTGGAGTCGCCGTGTTGTTCAGTGTTGAGCACATTCCGGAACTGCTGAGTGAGCAGTTTTCGTCAATGCTGCCAGCTTTGGGGGTGTCTTCTTAAGGAAGGCCTGATCAGCAACGCTAATGAGCTTTTGCTACCTTCAGACATGACTATCAACTCTCTATCTTTAGAGATGCTGGAAGGCATCTTCTAGCAAGACAGAGCTGTGAACCTCTGCCAGTCATCACCCTCTGGCGGTTGAGTAGACCTGCCCGTTTTGGGTAACAAACTCATAGACTGGACTGGCTTCACTACCTTCCTTGATCCGGATATCCGACAACGGCTGTATCGAAATTCCCGCCTGCTTGGTCATGGAGGGCGGCGCGATCAGGTGAATCTTGTTTACGCTCAGCGTATCGACCTGTTCTCCCCTGCACAGGGAGTCGACTTCATCGACGCTCGACACTAGGCGTACCCAAGGCCCAAGAGAACCATCGACCAGCCCGCAACCTTCGACCACGAAATAGTAACTGTCCGGATTGAGGCTTGCTGATTTCCACAGCAAGCGAAGGCTGTCCTGAGCAAAAAACTGCCCCTGAAGTTTTTCGCGATTAGTGAACAACACGGCTTACATCCCACCTATCTCTTACGGGCCCTATCGGTACTGACGAGCGCTGAAAACAATGTATGTAAATTGACAATTCTGCGTCTGCCAGTGATTGTCCTGCTACACCTCCTTCCACCTGCTGGAACGGGTAGAGCCACCATATCACCGATTCACATTCACTTACTATATTTCATGGATGTGAATTTTACGATATGGCCTTATCCTTCCCTTTGCGGGAAGACGCCTCATGCCATCGCGATACACTCTGGCAGCAGTACTCCGCACCGTTCGCGCCGCACGGGGCCTCTCCCAAGAGCAGCTCGGAAGCGCATTGGAAGCTCGCCATCTGCACAACGTAGAGCATGGTACGTCCAACGTGACCTTGAAGATGCTGGAAAGCATTAGCGAACGCCTGGACGTTGATGTTGTAGCTTTGCTAGCTGTCGCCTCCAGCTACGACCGCCAAGAGACGCTTGAGGACTATATGTCCCATCTTCAGTCAGAAATTGAAAAACTGCGTAGTTTACGAGTTTTGGAAAACGTTCCAGCGCAATTTGATAATGGAGAGTTAGTCGCTGCGAAAGCAGGCAAGCCACCAATTGCTTTAAACAAAATTTCAGCCGTACTTAGCTGTAAAGCTGATGGACTGACTCAAAAAGAAATTTCAGTGAAGTTGGGTATGCCGGCGTCCACGGTGCATAAGATTTGGCACAGCGGGGAGAGTTGAATGCTACGTGAGGATGGGCTTGTTAAACCAGCCCCATTACTGGGACTGGCTTTCTTGTATCGTCTGTTTAATCGCCGATGCGCCACCCCGAGGTAATCGGGTAACGGCGATCTCTTCCAAAGCCTCGCTCAGTTACTCGCGGGCCAACTGCAGCCTGGCGGCGCTTGTACTCGTTGATATCAACTAGCCTAATTACCTTGCGCACCACTTCTTCATCGAAGCCGGCATCAACAATGGCATCTGCTGAGTAGTCATGTTCAACGTACAAGCGCAAAATTTCATCGAGCACGGGATATGGAGGAAGCGAATCTTCGTCCTTCTGATCCGGCGCAAGTTCTGCTGACGGTGGTCGATCAATAACACGCTGAGGTATGACATACTCAAGGGTATTTCTGTATTCGCACAGACGGAACACCAGAGTCTTGGGAACATCTTTCAATACATCGAAACCGCCAGCCATGTCGCCATAGAGGGTTGCATAGCCGACTGCCATTTCACTCTTGTTACCAGTTGTCAGCACCAAGTAGCGCTTTTTATTGGAGATAGCCATGAGAATTACCCCACGACAACGGGCTTGCAGGTTTTCTTCGGTGGTGTCTTTGGGCAGGCCTTCGAAAGCGGGTGTAAGTGTACTCAGGAAAGCCTCAACCATGGGCTGAATCGGCATCACGCTGTACTTGACGTTAAGCAGCTCGGCCTCTTCCTTCGCGTCGTCCTGGCTCATCTGGGCGGTGTAGTGGTACGGCATCATCACCGCTTCCACGTTTTCCGCCCCCAAGGCATCGACCGCCACGGCAAGGGTTAAGGCCGAGTCGATACCTCCAGACAGACCTAGCACAACGCCCTTAAAGCCGTTGCGCTGAACGTAATCACGCACACCAATAACCAATGCTTGGTAAACGCTCGCCTCCACGTTCAGAAGTTCAGCCTTCCCTGCCTCAACTGGTACGAGGGAATTTTCTTTTATGGTGAAGTCAGCATGGAAGAGTCCTTCTTCGAAGGCAGGGGCTCGTTGAGTAACTTTTCCGTTTCCATCAACCACGAAGCTGTTGCCATCGAAGACGAGTTCGTCTTGGCCTCCAACTTGGTTCACATAAATCATTGGAATCGAGCATTCATTTGCTCTTTGCGCAAGAAGCTCTTCGCGCTCAGCTTGTTTGCCCCGATGGAAAGGTGACGCATTCAGGGTGAGCATTATTTGCGCACCTGCGGCACATGCTTCATTCAAAGGTTCCGGAAACCATATATCTTCGCAAATACCGAGAGCTATCTTTACACCCAAAAGATCAACAACACACGGCCCATTGCCAGGCACGAAATATCGTTTCTCATCAAAGACTCGATAATTCGGAAGTTTCTGTTTGTGGTAACGGCCGAGTTCTAGCCCATCAACAAAGATAGCGCAGCTGTTGTACCTATTACTTTGAAGCTCTTCGTGGCCAGAACCACTTTCAACCCAAGGAAATCCAACCACTACAGCTATACCCTGAGTACTTTGGCGAACTTTATCTAGGGCCTTTTCAATTCGGAGCTGCATGCTAGAGCGCAGCAAAAGATCCTCTGGTGGATAGCCGCACAAAGTAAGCTCAGGAAACACGATGATCTGGGCATGGAGTTCGTCACGCGCTTTCTTCGCCGCGTCGATGATCTTCTCAACATTACCTTGAATATCCCCCACACGGATATTCAACTGGGCCATTACCACTCTCAAACTCTGCGCCATGGTTCCTCCTATGCCTTGAGCCGAACTGCAAAATGTCGCTCAATAGCCGACTCATCATCAGGCCATTTGCCTTGCCAGGCTCCAACGAGTGCTTATCACAGGTAGAGCCGCGTCTCGCGATTGTCGTTCATTATGCCTCATCCATCCCTCGAGCCTATGGGTGGAGTGGTCGCCAAGGTGCGGGGATTTCAAAAAGTCTTACACTTTTTTAAGGCTGTGCAGAATGTAATTTTGCACAATCCATAAGCTAGCCAAAACGCAAGTATTCACAACGCATTGGGCACTTTTTGGGGGGGAGGAAGGTTTTGGGCTTCTTCACCAAGTTCGGTGACGGCGCTTGCGACCTCGCACCGCTGAGCGGGCTGGTGAAAAACCAGGTCCGGGCGATTGCCCGCAGCTTCGGCGCCCCGGAGTCACTGGTGGAAAAGGTCCCGACCGCCGACCTTGAAGACCTGTCACCCGGCAAGCCGGACGAAGCCTCCCACGGCGTGACCTATGCCGAGATCGATGCATTCCTGCATGGTCAGCCGGTGCGCGAAGAAGCGTTCAAAATTATTTGCGATACGTACAACAAGACCCATCACAAGCGTGTGATGCCGTTTGCGCCTTGAGGCGTGACTGAATGAAAAAGCCCGCTGAAGTGTTGAGCTTCAGCGGGCTTTTCTTTGGCCGGTGCATGCGTCGATGTTACCGGCCTCTTCTCGGGCAAGCCCACACAGGGTTTCAGGTGTCCACACATGCGGTGTCCGACACAGAACCTTGTGGGAGCTGGCTTGCCCGCGATGAACGATGACGCGGTATTTCGGCTTACTTCAGCGTAACCGTGCCTTTCATCATCGAGATGTGCCCCGGGAACGAGCAGAAGAAACCGTATTTCTCGTTGGCATCCAGCTTCGACACGTCGAAGGTCACCGAGTCGGTTTCCTTGGCGCCGATCACTTTGGTGTGCGCGATCACACGAGTATCACCTTCTTTCAGGTACTGCTTGTCGATCCCGGCGCTCAGGCCGTCGGTGGCGATCGGCTGCATGTCGGCTTCTTTACTCAGCACCCAGTTATGGCCCATCACGTTTTTCGGCAGGTTGCCGGAATGGGTCAGTTCGACGGTGAATGTCTTGCAGCTCTTGTCGATCTCAATGGCCTTGGTGTTGAAGGACATTTGGTCAGTGGAGTCAACGGTGACTTTGCACTCGGCAGCCATCAATTGGCTGCTGGCCAGCGTCAACAGGGATACCGCAACTAGTTTGGCAAACATGGTGAATCTCCAAGACAGGGTTAACGAAAAATGCGAATGGACAGAAGACTGCCTGAAATCTTCGCAAGTTCATATGACTTGAATCAAAAATTGTATACAACTTTCAGGCTATGGCATCGATGGAAATAATCTACCGGCCAAGCGTCTGGCCCGGCCCTATGATCAGACCGTCATCAATCAACGGAGCGTCTGTCATGTCCATCAATAGCCTGTTGTGCAGCTTGCTCGCCGCCTATGCCTGTGGCGCCAGCGGCACTTATGAAACGCCCAGGCGGGAAGTTTAGCCCTTGGAGCGCCGAGCACCTGCCTTTACTCTGTGGCCCTGATCGACCATGGAGCAAGGCATGTCTTTAACATCCGTATGTGTATTTTGTGGCGCCAGCACCGGCACCCATCCGGCTTATCGTGAAGCGGCTGTGGCCTTGGGCCAAGCCCTGGCCGAGCGCAAGCTGACCCTGGTCTATGGCGGCGGTGCCGTGGGCTTGATGGGCATTGTGGCCGATGCCGCGCTGGCAGCCGGCGGTGATGTGGTGGGCATCATCCCGCAAAGCCTCATGGATAAAGAAATCGGCCATAAAGGCCTGACCCGCCTGGAAGTGGTCGACGGCATGCATGCGCGCAAGGCGCGGATGGCCGAACTCAGCGATGCCTTCATTGCCCTCCCCGGCGGCCTCGGCACCCTGGAAGAGCTGTTCGAAGTCTGGACCTGGGGCCAGCTCGGCTACCACGGAAAACCGCTCGGTTTGCTGGAAGTGAACGCTTTCTACAGCAAACTCACCGGTTTTCTTGATCACATCGTCGGCGAAGGCTTCGTTCGCGCGCCACACCGTGACATGCTGCAGGTGAGCGAATCGCCGCAAACGCTGCTCGACGCGCTAGATAGCTGGCAGCCGAGCGTATTGCCCAAGTGGGTCGAGCAAAAACCCGACTAACGACTTGGCACCGATACAGGGCAGAATACGCGCCGCTCAACCTCACCTTCGACCCCAGAGGATCGCCCATGGCTAAACCCAATTATTCCTTCGCCAAACGTCAGCGTGACTTGGCAAAGGAGCAGAAGAAAGAGGAAAAACTTCAGCGCAAGAAAGCTACAGCTGAAGAAGCAGCACTGAACCCTGATGGTGAAGTGGCAGCAGAAGATGATGTTGATGCACCGAAAGATCAGGCGCCCGACGCCTGAACCCCTTCGGGCCGGATGATCTGATCAGGCCCACCGGATCTGTGTCCAGGGTTGGCAGCGTTGCTGCTGACCCTCACAGGCCAACCTGAAAAAACTCAAATCTTGAATGAACATACAGTTCTCTGTGGGAGCGAGCCTGCTCGCGAAGACGGTGGAACAGTCAGAATCTCCATGACTGACAGTCCGCTATCGCGAACAGCTCGCGCCTCCAGTCGATCTTCATTACTCCAAGGGCATCACGGTAACGCTGACTTCCGGATCATGATTGCCGCCCCCGAGAATCACACCTCTTAACGGCGACACGTCGGAAAAATCCCGCCCCCAGGCCAGCGTGATGTGCTCAAGCGCCGGTTGCACATTGTTCGTTGGATCGAAATCAACCCACCCCAGCACCGGGCAATACACCGACACCCAGGCATGGGACGCATCCGCGCCGATCAAGCGTGGCTGGCCGGGTGGCGGCTGGGTCAGCAGGTAGCCGCTGACGTATCGAGCAGCCAACCCCCGTGAACGCACGCAAGCGAGCATCAAATGAGCGAAGTCCTGACAGACCCCACGCCGACGTTCCAGCACTTCCACCAACGGCGTCGCCACCTGGGTCGCTTCGGCATCGAAGGTGAACTCGCTGAAGATTTTCTCCATCAGGGCCTGAACCCCAAGCAACAGCGGCCGCCCTTGCGGGAAGCAACTCGCGGAAAAATCGACGAAGTTGCGCTTCAAATGCACATAGGGTGATTCGAAGCGGTAACGGCAGGCGTCAAGCAGTTCAGGCGACAGCGGCTGGCTGCTGTAGGTCAGCGCACTGCGGGTGTCTTCCCACGCGGGGCAACGATTGAAATCCAGCGCCGGCCGGGGCAGTACTTCGATCGTGAGGCTGGCGTTGACCAGCAGTTCATCATGGGGACGCTCAAACGCCAGCCGGGTCAACGGATTGCCGAACACGTCCAGCTCATCACGACGCGAGGTGGGGTCAGGGCTGATCTGCAACTGCTGATCGGTGCAGCGCTGCCAGGCACAAGGACGCGGCCACAGGTGCGCCAGCTGCTGGGCCAGTGACACCGGGCTGTCGTAGTGATAATGGGTGTCGTGGAAAATCTGGTAATGGGCGCTCATCAGACAGACACCGTGCGCTGGCTGACATCATCGACATGCGCGAAATGGCGCAAGGCCAGGCGATCCGAGACCTGCCCGCTGGCGTCGGCGATCGCTTGCAGCAGATCGGCCAACCCATCGAGAGCCGCGCGTACGCTGCTCTCGCCGAACAGCGGATTCTCCAGGCAGCCCAGATCAAAACGCGCCAGACGTTCGACCAGCAACGGCAGCCCTGCCTCGCGCGGCGCGCCAAAATCGTCGTTCAGACGTTTGAGGGTGCGGGTCACCAGCTTCAACTGGAACAGCACCGCGTGCGGGTTCTGTTCGTCGAGCAGCAACAGGTCGAGCACCGGGATCAATTGCGCCACTGCCAGATACCGCGAGCGGTAGGTGATGCTGCTGTTGCCGAGCTCCAGCAGCCACTCCAATCCCGCCTGGTCGAACGCCCCGGCACCGCGCAGAAAGGCCGCCAGGCTGCCACTGAGAAATTGCAGACGCTCGATACGCCGACCGATCATCAGGAAGCGCCAGCCTTCGTCCCGGGTCATGTCGTCGAGGGCAAAACCGGACAGTGCCGCCAGGGACATCACCAGACGGTTGAGAAAATCGAGCAACTCGCCGAAATCCGGCTCATCGGTTTCCAGCTCAATGGCCTCGCGCTGCAATTCCACCAACGCCTGCCAGTTCTCCCGTGAAAGTTTGCCCCGCACCTGCGACGCCGCCCATTGCAAGCGTTGCAGGTTGGAGCGAAGGCTGAACGGCCAGTCATCACCGAGTATCGCCGCCAGCAAGCGCTCGGGCAGCTCGCCTTCGTCAGGCAACAGCATCAACCGCTCGCCCAGCTCGACCGCCGCTTGCAGGGCCTGCGGGTCATCGCCGTCGACGTAGCGCGCCAGCATGATCCGCAGCAACCGGGCGCTGTCGTCGCAGCGTTCGCAGTAACGACCAAACCAGAACAGATTCTCCACCACCCGCGACGGCAGGTACGGATCGCGCCGCACCAGATCGTGCACGCCGATGTTGCGCTGGGCTTTCCATTGTTCGCCGCTGGGCGGACGATCGCCCAGCACCCAGGTGTCCTTGCTGGCGCCGCCGCGCTGCATCGACACGACTTCGGCGTCGGCTTCGGCGGCCACGCGGGTCAATCCGCCAGGAAGCACCCGATAGCCTTCGCGGCTGGCCACCGCATACACGCGCATGCCAATGGCCCGGGGTTGCAGCATGCCGCCCTCGGCTTGCCAGATCGGTGCCTGGGACAATTGCGCCAATTCTTGCGCAACGTAGGCGTAAGGACGAGCCTGCATGCGTTCGGCGAGTTCCTGACGCTGTTTTTCACTCAAGTCCCGGCCAAAAACCGGTATAAAACTCTGCGACGGAAACGCCGGTTTGATCAGCAGTTCCGGCAGTTTTTCCAGGGCCTGGGCCAACACCGGCGCTTCACCGCACCACCAGGTCGCAATGGACGGCAGGATCAGTTCTTCACCAAACAGGAATTGATTGATCTTCGGCAGGAAGCCCAGCAGCCCTGGCGACTCCAGCACACCGCTGCCAAGGGCATTGGCCACCAGCACTCGCCCCCGTCGCACGGCTTCCAGCAGGCCCGGCACGCCAAGGGCCGAATCGGTACGCAGCTCCAGCGGGTCGCAGAAATCGTCGTCGAGCCGGCGCATGACCGCATGAACCCGGCGCAGGCCGCTGAGGGTTTTCAGGTAGACCGTGGCATCGCGCACCGTCAGGTCGCCGCCCTCCACCAGCGGATAACCGAGCTGACGCGCCAGGTACAGATGCTCGAAATAGCTTTCGTTGAAACGCCCCGGTGTCAGCAACACCACCAGCGGCGCGTCGTCATCGCTCGGCGCCTGGCGCGCCAGGGTTTCCTGCAGCGTGCGGAAGAAGCCGGCCAGGTGCTGCACTTTCAGATCGCGGTACAACTCGGGAAAGGCCCGCGACACGATGGTGCGGTTTTCCAGTGCATAACCGGCACCCGATGGCGCTTGAGTGCGGTCCGCCGTGACCCACCAACGACCATCGGGGGTACGCGCCAGGTCCACGGCATACAGATGCAGAAAAGCGCCGTCAGGCGGGTTGATACCCTGACAGGGCCAAAGGAAGTTGTTGTGGCCAAACACCAGTTCGGCCGGCAGCAGGCCTTCGGCGATCAGGCGTTGCGGGCCATAGAGGTCAGCCAGCACCGCGTTGAGTAACCGCGCACGCTGGGCAATGCCGGCAGACAACTGTTCCCACTCGTCAGCGGCAATGACATGGGGCAGCAGGTCCAGCTCCCACGGCCGATCGGCGCCCTTGGGGTCGGCGTAGACGTTGTAGGTGACACCGTTTTCCTGAATCTGCCGGGTCAGCAAGGCCTGACGCTGCACCAGTTGCGCCGGCGAGCTGCGCTGTAATTGGTCGAACAATCGACGCCAATGCGGGCGCACGGCCCCGCTGTCGTCGAGCAGTTCGTGATAGGTGCCCGCCGTGAGCGGGTAGCGGTCTAGCAGGTCAGGCATGGAAAGCTCGGCAGACAGCAATGAACGGTCAGACTAACGCAGGCTCATGACGCCCGGATATACGAAAAATCCGAGCGTCGCGTACGGTTTAGAAACGTCGTAAATCGAGAGTCATCGGCAGCTCGTCGTTAATTTCCAGAATCGGGACAGGAAGTTTCCCAGGCGTGTGTCCGATCCGGAAGAAACGCGCCATACGACGGCTCTCGGCCTCATTGGCGTTCACCGGCAAGGTCTCGTAGTTGCGGCCCCCAGGATGCGCCACGTGATACTGGCAACCTCCCAGTGAACGCCCCATCCACGTGTCGAGCAGGTCGAACACCAGCGGTGCGTGGACCGGAATGGTCGGTTGCAGGCAGTTGGTCGGTTGCCACGCACGAAAACGCACGCCGGCAACGAATTCTCCTACACGCCCGGTGGGCTGCAAGGGCACCGGAACGCCGTTGCAGGTCAGCAAATAGCGCTGCGGCGGCAAACCGCTGAGTTTGACTTGCAAGCGCTCCAGAGACGAATCCACATACCGCACCGTGCCACCGACCGCGCCCTCTTCGCCCAATACGTGCCAAGGCTCGAGTGCCTGACGCAGCTCCAGCGCAATACCGCTGACGGCGTAATCGCCGACCTTGGGAAAACGAAACTCCAGATGCGCCGCAAACCATTCGGCCCGTACCGGATAACCGGCAGCGTTGAGATCAACGATGACGTCGGCAAAATCCTGTTCGATAAAGTGCGGCAACAGGAACCGGTCGTGCAACTCCGTGCCCCAGCGCGCCAGTTTTGGCGGCGCGTAAGGCTCACGCCAGAACCGTGCGACCAGCGCCCGCAGCAACAGCTGCTGAGCCAGGCTCATGCGCGCATGCGGCGGCATTTCAAAGGCGCGCAGCTCAAGCAAACCAAGGCGCCCCGTCGCGCCGTCCGGCGAGTAGAGCTTGTCGATGCAGAATTCGGCGCGGTGGGTGTTGCCGGTGACATCGATCAGCAGGTTTCTCAGCAACCGGTCGACCACCCACGGCGCACACGCTTCGCCCGGTTCAGGCATCTGTGCAAAGGCAATTTCCAGTTCATACAGGGCATCGTTTCGCGCCTCGTCGACGCGTGGCGCCTGGGACGTGGGGCCGATGAACAGCCCGGAAAACAGGTAGGACAGCGAAGGATGGTTATGCCAGTAACTGATCAGGCTACGCAGCAAATCCGGACGCCGCAGAAACGGTGAGTCAGCCGGTGTCGCGCCACCCAGTACGAAATGGTTACCGCCGCCGGTTCCAGTGTGTCGACCATCGATCAGGAATTTCTCGGTGGTCAGTCGGGTCTGGCGCGCTTCTTCATAGAGAAACTCGGTGCGTTCGACCAATTCGTCCCAGGTCGCGGACGGCTGAACGTTGACCTCGATCACGCCCGGATCAGGCGTGATGCGGAAGTTGCTCAAGCGTGGATCGCTTGGCGGTTCATACCCTTCCAGCAACACCGGACAACGCAGTTCTTCGGCAGTGGCTTCGATGGCAGCCACCAGCTCCAGATAATCCTCGACCCGCTCCAGGGGCGGCATGAACAGATACAACCGGCCTTCACGCGCCTCGGCGCAAAACGCTGTGCGGGTCAGCCAGTCGGCGGACTCATCAATTTTCGGGACTCGATCCTCAATCAGCGCCGCCGTACCCTGACGCTGCGATTGCGCAGTGTCGGGGAGCGGTGGAAATGCCTGATTCGGGTCTTGTGGATGAATAAACGGATATTCCGCCGCTTTCACCCAGGGCTGCGAACCCAGCGGCAAGCGATAGCCCAGTGGCGAATCCCCCGGCACCAGACGGCAATGTTCATCGCGCAAATACCAGCGACCGCTCTGCCACTGATCGCCCTTGGCGGTGCGTGCCAGCGGCAGGACCTGGCCGATCACCTTGTCCAGCCCCTGGCTGAAGACTTTGCGCAGACGTGCACGCTCGAGGGGCTCCTCAAGGCGCGAATCTTCGGCGCTGACGTTCTGCGGCAACGTACCTTCGCGCCAGAGGTAATAGAAATTGTCTTCGTAGGCCGGAAACACAAAGCGCGCGGGAATCTTCAGGCGCTCGGCGACACTCGCCAGGAAACGCCCGGCCAATTCGCCGGTCGCGCCATAGTCCTCCTGCTCGTCGGCAATCAGTGCGCTGTTGTTCCAGATCGGCACTCCGTCACGGCGCCAGTAGGCATTGAGCGACCAACGCGGCAGCTGCTCGCCCGGGTACCACTTGCCCTGGCCGAAATGCACCAGGCCCTGCGGCGCGTAGCGCTTCCTCATGCGTTGGAACAGCTCGGCGGACAGACGTCGTTTATCCGGCCCCAGTGCCGCTGTATTCCACTCGGCACCATCCGGGTCATCGATGGACACGAAAGTCGGCTCACCGCCCATGGTCAAGCGCACATCGCCTTCCAGCAGGTCAGCATCGATTTGCCGACCCAACGCTTGAATCGCCAGCCATTGATCATCGGTGTAGGGCCTGGTGACGCGGGGCGCCTCCCAAATCCGCTCAACCGACATCTCGTGGCTGAATTCGCACTCGCATGGTTCCACCAACCCCGTGATCGGTGCCGCAGAGGACGGATCGGGACTACAGGCCAACGGAATATGTCCTTCGCCGGCGAACAACCCTGAGGTGGCGTCCAGGCCGATCCAGCCTGCGCCGGGCAAGTAAACTTCGCACCAGGCGTGCAAGTCGGTGAAATCGACATCGGTGCCGGAAGGACCGTCGAGGCTTTTCACGTCAGCGGTCAGCTGGATCAGGTAACCGGAAACGAAACGCGCTGCCAGCCCGAGGTGACGCAGCAGTTGCACCAGCAACCACGCGGAATCGCGACACGAACCGGAGCTTTGTTCGAGGGTGAACTCAGGCGTTTGCACACCCGGTTCCATGCGGATCAGGTAGTCGATGTCTTCACTCAGGCGCTGGTTGAGCGCAACGAGGAAATCCACGGCGGGCAGTGCCGTGCGGTCGATGGCATCCAGATAGGCCTGGAACCTGGGCGTCAGGGGCAACGTTTCCAGGTAAGGGGCCAACTCCTTGCGCTCATCGGCGGCGTAAGTGAACGGGATTTTCTCGGCGTAGGGTTCGAGAAAAAAGTCGAAGGGATTGAAGACCGCCATTTCGGCCAGCAAATCGACTTCGATCCGCAGCTCATCGGTTTTTTCCGGGAACACCAACCGCGCCAGGTAATTGCCCTGCGGGTCTTGCTGCCAGTTGATGAAATGCTGCTCGGGCGAGATTTTCAGCGCATAAGACAGAATTCGCGTGCGGCTGTGGGCGGCCGGGCGCAGACGAACGATCTGCGGACCGAGCTCAACGGCGCGGTCGTAGCGGTAATGCGTGACGTGGTGCAATGCGACATGAATCGACACGGCGTGCCTCCTGCGAGCCCTAAGCGTATTGGAAAGCGCGCAAGACTTATGCCATCCAGCAGCGCTGGCGCTTTCCCCGATTGCTTGAGGCAGTACAGCACCAAAATCGGGCGAGGCGGGAAAATGGTTTGAATCGATTGCACGTAAATGTGGCGCCACCCTCGCCACAAATGGAATTCGCCGCCCCTGAAATGCAAAACGCCAACCCGAAGGTTGGCGTTCTGTTCAGCTCAAGCGCAGCTTAGCGCGGTACGACCGGCTTGCGGGTGGGCTTTGGCCCCTTGCCTTTGGCCGCGTCCTTGCGCTCCTTGGCCGCCTGCTGGTTGCGGGCAAACGCCGCAGCCTTGGCCTGTTCACGCTTGTCCCACGGGTTACCGCCATCGCTGGCGCGTGGTGGCAGGCCGGTGTGCTGGGTCAGGATCTTGGTGGTCTTTTCCCCTGCAACCTTGTGGCTGCCAGCCGGCGTCGAGTTCTTGCGACGGGCACTCTGGTAGCTGTCGGTGGACGGCTGGTGCAGCGGGATCAACTGGTTCTTGCCCGGCCCGATCAGATCGGCGCGGCCCATGCGGGTCAGCGCTTCACGCAGCATCGGCCAGCCTTTCGGGTCGTGATAACGCAAGAACGCCTTGTGCAGACGACGCTGCTCTTCGCTCTTGACGATGGTCACCGCGTCCGACTTGTACGTGACTTTGCGCAGCGGGTTTTTGCCGGAGTGGTACATCGCGGTGGCGGTGGCCATCGGCGACGGGTAGAACGCCTGCACCTGGTCGGCACGGAAACCGTTGCCCTTGAGCCACAGGGCCAGGTTCATCATGTCTTCATCGGTGGTGCCTGGGTGGGCAGCGATGAAGTACGGAATCAGGTACTGCTCTTTGCCCGCTTCCTTGGAATACTTCTCGAACATGCGCTTGAACTTGTCATAGCTGCCGATGCCCGGTTTCATCATCTGGTTGAGCGGACCCTCCTCGGTGTGTTCCGGGGCGATCTTCAGGTAACCACCCACGTGGTGGGTCACCAGTTCTTTCACATATTCCGGCGACTCGACCGCGAGGTCGTAGCGCAGGCCGGAAGCGATAAGAATCTTCTTCACACCCGGCAAGGCGCGAGCGCTGCGATACAGCTGGATCAACGACGAGTGGTCGGTGTTCAGGTTCGGGCAGATGCCAGGGAACACGCACGACGGCTTGCGGCACGCGGATTCGATTTCCGGGCTCTTGCACGCAATGCGGTACATGTTCGCGGTGGGGCCGCCAAGGTCGGAGATCACACCGGTAAAACCCGGGACCTTGTCGCGAATTTCTTCGATTTCGCGAATGATCGACTCTTCGGAACGGTTCTGGATGATCCGGCCTTCGTGCTCGGTAATCGAGCAGAACGTGCAGCCACCGAAGCAGCCACGCATGATGTTCACCGAGAAACGGATCATGTCGTAGGCCGGGATTTTCTCCTTGCCATACGCCGGGTGCGGAATGCGCGCGTAAGGCATGCCGAACACGTAGTCCATTTCTTCAGTGGTCATCGGAATCGGTGGCGGGTTGAACCAGACATCGACTTCGCCATGCTTCTGGACCAAGGCGCGAGCGTTGCCCGGGTTGGTTTCCAGGTGAAGCACGCGGTTGGCGTGGGCGTAGAGAACCGCGTCGTTACGGACCTTTTCCACCGACGGCAAACGAATCACGGTCTTGTCGCGGGTCATCTTGGGACTTGCCAGGATCTGCACGACCTTGGCTTCCTGCGGATCCTCAACCGGACCCTTTTCCTGCTCGATGGCGCAGGCCTGGGTGTCCTGGGTGTTCACGTACGGGTTGATGATCTTGTCGATCTTGCCCGGACGGTCGATGCGCGTGGAATCGACTTCGTACCAGTCTTTCGGCGTGTCACGACGGATGAACGCAGTGCCGCGCACGTCAGTGATGTCTTCGATCTTGTGACCGTAGGACAGACGCTGGGCAACTTCGACAATCGCACGCTCGGCGTTGCCGTAGAGCAGGATGTCGGCGCAGGCGTCGATCAGGATCGAGTTGCGAACCCGGTCCTGCCAGTAATCGTAATGAGCGATACGGCGCAGGGACGCTTCGATGCCGCCCAGTACGATCGGCACGTTTTTGTAGGCTTCCTTGCAGCGCTGGCTGTACACCAGGCTTGCGCGGTCCGGACGTTTACCCGCCAGGCCGCCCGGGGTGTAGGCGTCGTCGGAACGGATTTTCTTGTCGGCGGTGTAGCGGTTGATCATCGAGTCCATGTTGCCGGCCGCGACACCGAAGAACAGGTTCGGCTCGCCAAGCTTCATGAAGTCGTCTTTGGACTGCCAGTTCGGCTGGGCAATGATCCCGACGCGGAAGCCCTGGGACTCCAGCAGCCGGCCGATGATCGCCATGCCGAACGACGGGTGATCGACGTAGGCATCACCGGTGACGATGATGATGTCGCAGGAATCCCAGCCAAGCTGATCCATCTCCTCCCTGCTCATTGGCAGGAATGGCGCTGGCCCGAAACATTCGGCCCAGTACTTTGGATAGTCAAATAACGGCTTGGCTGCTTGCATGTCGATAACCGGTGTTGGCTTTCATTGAATTTCGCGGGCGCGGAATATAGCACAAATTTTGACCAATTCCGACGGCCATGGTCGGAAATTGCGTCGACCCTATCGCGAGCAAGCTTGCTCCTACAGGTACGACGCGCCCCCTGTAGGAGCTGGCTTGCCAGCGATGGGGCCCTTGAGGACGCTAAATAACTTACTCGTCATCGTCGAAGTTATAGCTACCCGGCGCCAGGTTCTCGAATCGCGTGTACTTACCGATAAAGGCCAGGCGGATAAAGCCGATCGGCCCGTTCCGCTGCTTGCCGATGATGATCTCGGCAATACCCTTGTGTTCGGTTTCCGGGTGATACACCTCGTCGCGATACACGAACATGATCACGTCGGCGTCCTGCTCGATCGCTCCGGATTCCCGCAAGTCGGAGTTCACCGGGCGCTTGTTCGGACGTTGTTCCAGGGAACGGTTGAGCTGGGACAACGCCACCACCGGGCAGTTGAATTCCTTGGCCAGGGCTTTCAGGGATCGGGAGATCTCGGAAATCTCGTTGGTCCGGTTGTCACCGCTGGAACCCGGAATCTGCATCAACTGCAGGTAGTCGATCATGATCAGGCCGACTTCGCCGTGCTCACGCACCAGTCGCCGGGTCCGGGCACGCATTTCAGACGGGCTGATGCCGGCGGTATCGTCGATGAACAGCTTGCGGTCGTTGAGCAGGTTGACCGCCGAGGTCAGTCGCGGCCAGTCGTCGTCTTCAAGCTGACCGGAACGGACCTTGGTCTGATCGATACGGCCGAGGGACGACAACATACGCATGATCAGCGATTCGCCTGGCATCTCCAGCGAATAAACCAGAACAGCCTTCTCGCTGCGCAACACGGCGTTTTCCACCAGGTTCATCGCAAAGGTGGTTTTACCCATGGACGGACGGCCGGCGACGATGATCAGGTCGGACGGCTGCAAGCCGCTGGTCTTCTCGTCGAGGTCGGTATAGCCCGTGGACAGTCCGGTAATGGCATTGTCGGTGTTGAACAGTGTGTCGATACGGTCGATGGCTTTGGTCAGCAGATCATTCACACCCACCGGGCCACCGGTTTTTGGCCGGGCCTCGGCGATCTGGAAAATCTGGCGCTCAGCCTCGTCAAGAATCTCGGCGGCTGTACGGCCTTCCGGATTGAACGCGCTGTCGGCGATTTCGGTGCTGATACCGATCAACTGACGCAATGTCGCCCGCTCGCGAACGATTTGCGCATAAGCCTTGATGTTGGCGACCGATGGCGTGTTTTTCGCCAGCTCCCCGAGGTAGCCGAGGCCGCCGACTTGCGAAGTCTGACCTTCCTTGTCCAGTTGCTCGGACAGGGTCACGACGTCGATCGGCATGTTCTGATCGGCCAGTTTGGCGATCGCACGGAAAATCAGACGGTGGTCATGTCGATAGAAATCGCCGTCGGAGACTTGATCAAGCACGCGTTCCCAGGCGTTGTTGTCCAGCATCAGACCACCGAGAACAGCCTGTTCGGCTTCGATGGAATGCGGCGGCACCTTCAGCGCGGCGGTTTGCAGATCGTATTGCTCAGGAGCGGAAATTTCGTTCATGGCCACTTGGTTGTTCAGAAAAAACAGGGATTGAAAAACAGGAGTTACCAGAAAGACAAAGGGCACGACCTGTAAACAGGATCGTGCCCGATGTTACCGGCAAGCACCCGAGGGTGCCAGCCGACAAGTGCTGCTTAAGCTGCTACCACGACAACGCGTACGGTGGCTTCAACTTCGGCGTGCAGGTGCACGGCTACGTCGAATTCGCCTACGTTGCGGATGGTGCCGTTCGGCAGACGAACTTCGCTCTTCTGCACTTCAACGCCGGAGGCGGTCAGTGCGTCAGCGATGTCGTGAGTACCGATCGAACCGAACAGCTTGCCTTCGTCGCCAGCGGTGGCAGTGATGGTCACTTCCAGCTCGGCCAGTTGGGCAGCGCGGCTTTCAGCCGACGATTTACGATCTGCTGCTGCTTTTTCCAGCTCGGCACGACGCTCTTCGAACGCAGCCAGGTTGGCTGGGGTCGCAGCGGTAGCTTTGCCGTAAGGCAGCAGGTAGTTACGACCGTAACCAGCCTTAACGTTCACTTTGTCACCCAGGTTGCCCAGGTTGGTGACTTTTTCCAGAAGGATCAGTTGCATGTGAAAATCCTCTTAACTTTTAACCTTCACCGTTCGCGTTATCGGCATCTTTCGGTGCCGAACGACCGCGAAAATCAATCAGGCTGTCGACGATGGCCAAGACCACCAGCAACGGATAGATCAGCTGCATGAACAGCAACAGCGTGACGTACATCCCTACGAGCCAGAATCTGGCCAGTCGCTTTTGCGCCACCAGCCCGTGAATCAGGGCCAGCCCGGCGAACACCAGCGGTACGCTGCACAACGGCGTCAGCATTGCCATCTGTGAACCGAGATTCGGTCCCAGAAGCATGCACGCCAGCAGCAACATCGCCGGCAACAGCGGGAAGCGGATGGCGCGAAATTCGCGACCAAAACCACCCGGGTTGTACAACAACGCCTGCCAGTAGCGCCCGACAAGCAGGCTCAACAAGCTGACGATTTGCAACAAAGCCGCAATCAGGCCGGTCAGGACCGGTGCAATCAGGGACGCGAAACGCGCTTGTTCGTCTACCGACAACTTCTGGTAAACGTCGCCGAGTAGCGACGGCATGACTTTTATCAAAGCCTGCGCCAGCATCTCGATCTGGGGACCAAAAGCCGTCCCCAACACCACTGAAAACACCACTCCCATCGCTATGCTGACCAGCAGCACGCGGTTCCAGGACTCGCTTGCGCGCAAAACCAACGCAAGGCTCGCAGACCCCAGCAGCACCAGAAGTGCCCGTGGGTCGTCGGAGTAAAGCCACCAGAGCAATGCCGGCAGCAGTCCCAGAGCAAGAACGCCCAGGGCGTCCTTCAATCCGCGCCGCAGGAGCACAAGGCATCCGGCGGCAGCACCCAACCAATACAACAACGGCAATGCCGCACATCCAGCCACTACCAGAGTGGCCTGCATGCGGCCCCGCATGATGAACTCAGCCAAGGCACGCATACATTCAATCCTTTGCTACGAGTCGACTGCCCGGTCTCAGCGGCCGTGGCTGTCGGTGTAGGCCAGCAGGGCCAGGAAGCGGGCGCGCTTGATAGCGGTGGCCAGCTGACGCTGATAACGAGCTTTGGTACCGGTGATGCGGCTTGGAACGATTTTGCCGGTCTCGGATACGTAGGCTTTCAGAGTGTTGAGATCTTTGTAATCGATCTCTTTCACGTCTTCAGCGGTGAAGCGGCAGAATTTACGACGACGGAAGAAACGTGCCATTTGATAGGCTCCTTAAAAGGTCCGTGGATTACTCGTCAGCGTTATCGCTGTTGTCGCTGTCATCACTGTCAGCGCTTTCAGCGCCTTCGTGCTCAGGACGGTCGCGACGCTCACGGCGCTCACTGCGGTTTTCTTCAGCCTTGAGCATCTCGGATTGGCCGGTAACGGCTTCTTCGCGACGGATGACCAGGTTACGGATCACTGCATCGTTGTAGCGGAAGTTGTCTTCCAGCTCGGCCAGGGCCTTGCCAGTGCACTCAACGTTCAGCATCACGTAGTGAGCCTTGTGAACATTGTTGATTGCGTAGGCCAGTTGACGACGGCCCCAATCTTCCAGACGGTGGATTTTGCCGCCGTCTTCTTCGATCAGCTTGGTGTAACGCTCAACCATGCCGCCGACTTGCTCGCTTTGATCCGGGTGGACCAAAAAGATGATTTCGTAATGACGCATGAATGCTCCTTACGGGTTGTAGCCTGCCGCTCAAAAGCGGTCAGACAAGGAGTGAATGACACTTATGGACTTGAGGACGCTAGACACGTGGGTGCCTGCCATCACAGCAAGGGGCGCAATTGTAGAGAAGGGGCGAGAGAGGCGCAAGGTAATTGGTGATTATTTGAACAGCCACCAATAAACCCGCACCTGTAGGCGCCGGCTTGCTGGCGATCGATGCGATGCGGTCCTTCAGACACACCGCAGCGCTTCAATCGCCAGCAAGCCGGCTCCTGCAGGTTATGGGCGGATCAGGACTTTTTGGCGGCAGCCTTGGCTTTGGCACCACGTTGGCGCTGCGCCTCGAACAGGCAAACGCCGGTGGCTACCGAAACATTGAGACTGCTGACGCTACCGGCCATCGGCAGGTTCACCAGATAGTCGCAATGTTCGCGAGTCAGGCGACGCATGCCCTTGCCTTCAGCGCCCATGATCAGAATGGTCGGGCCGGTCAGGTCCTGGTCATAAATGCTGACCTCGGCCTCCCCCGCCGTACCGACAACCCACAACCCGCGCTGCTGGAGTTTTTCCAGGGTGCGCGCAAGGTTGGTCACGGCAACCAGCGGAATCACTTCCGCAGCACCACAAGCGACTTTTCGTACAACCGGAGTCAGGGTTGCCGATTTGTCCTTCGGAACGATTACCGCCAGCGCACCGGCCGCATCGGCAGAACGCAGGCAGGCGCCAAGGTTGTGCGGGTCGGTCACGCCGTCGAGCACCAGCAGCAGCGGCGCGCCTTCGGTGCGATCGAGCAGCTCGTCGAGCATCGCTTCGCCCCAGACCTGGCTCGGGCTCACCTCTGCCACCACGCCCTGGTGCACGCCTTCTACCCAGGCATCCATTTCACGGCGCTCGGCCTGACCCACCTGGACACGATTTTCGTTGGCCAGCTCGATCAACGTTTGCACGCGCGGATCACCGCGACCTTCAGCCAGCCAGATCTGCTTGACGCGTTTCGGGTGGTGACGCAGCAACGCTTCTACAGCATGTACGCCGTAGATCTTTTCCAACTGACTCATGGCTTGGCCTTAGGCTTACGCGCCCCGCCGCTTTTGGCTGGGGCCGAACCCGCTTTTGGCGGGCCTTTACGATGTTTACTTGGTTTGGCTGGCTTGCCGCCGACGGCCTTTTCAGGCGTCGACCGTCCGGTCTTTCCCCCAGACGCCGCTTTACCGCCGCTTTTCGCACCGGCCAGCAACGCCTGTTTCATTTCACGACTTTTGCGCACTTCGGCGTTTTTCGCCGCGGCATCGCTCGGACGATAGGCTTCGACAGCCTTTTCCTTCGCAGGACGACGACCGGTTTTGGCCGGTGCCGGTTCTGCGGCAGTTTTTGCAGCAGGCGCTGCGTTTTCGGTGCTGCGCTTCTTGCGACCGATCGGCGCACTGATGGTTTTTTCAGCCATCTCGAAGTCGATCTTGCGCTCGTCGAGGTCGACGCGCATGACCCGCACTTCAACGGTGTCACCCAAGCGGAAGCTGCGACCGGTACGCTCACCGGCCAGGCGGTGATGCACAGGATCGAAGTGGTAGTAATCACCCGGCAGCGCGGTGACGTGCACCAGGCCTTCGACGTAGATATCGGTCAGTTCGACGAACAGACCAAAACCGGTCACTGCGGTGATCACACCCGGGAACGATTCGCCCACGCGATCTTTCATGAACTCGCACTTGAGCCAGTTCACTACATCTCGGGTCGCTTCGTCGGCACGGCGCTCGCTCATCGAGCACTGCTCGCCGAGCTGTTCCAGGGCCGCTTCGTCGTACGGGTAGATGCGCGCCTTCGGAATGGTCATCGCACCTGCACGGCGAACGTGCGGAGTGTCCTGTTTCGAATGGATGACGCTGCGAATCGCCCGGTGCGTGAGCAAGTCCGGGTAGCGGCGGATCGGCGAGGTGAAGTGGGTGTAAGCCTCATAATTGAGGCCGAAGTGGCCCTGGTTATCAGCGCTGTACACCGCCTGGCTCAACGAACGCAGCATCACGGTCTGGATCAGGTGGAAATCCGGACGATCCTTGATACCAGCCAGCAGTGCCTGGTAATCCTTCGGCGACGGGCCATCCTTGCCTTTGTGCAGGGACAGGCCCAACTCGCCCAGGAATGCGCGCAGTTTTTCCAGACGCTCCGGTGGCGGACCATCGTGCACACGGTACAGCGCAGGGATTTCGTGCTTCTTCAGGAATTCAGCGGTGGCCACGTTCGCCGCCAGCATGCATTCCTCGATCAGCTTGTGCGCGTCGTTACGCACGGTCGGACGGATTTCGGCGATTTTGCGCTCGGAGCCGAAGATGATCCGGGTTTCCTGGGTTTCGAAATCGATCGCGCCACGCACATGACGAGCCGCCAGCAACACCTTGTACAGCGAGTACAACTGCTTGAGGTGCGGCACGACGTCGGTGTACTCGCCACGCAATTTGCGAGCTTCGGTAGCCTTCGGCGTTTCCAGCATCGCGCTGACTTTGTTGTAGGTCAGGCGGGCATGGGAGTGGATCACCGCTTCGTAGAAGCAGTAGTCGGTCATTTCGCCGGACTTGGAGATGGTCATCTCGCAAACCATGGCCAGACGATCGACTTGCGGGTTCAGCGAGCAAAGGCCGTTGGACAACTGCTCAGGCAGCATCGGGATCACGCGCTCGGGGAAGTACACCGAGTTGCCACGAACCTGGGCTTCAGCATCGAGTGCCGAACCGAGTTTCACGTAGCTGGATACGTCGGCAATCGCCACGTACAACTTCCAGCCACCGGAGAACAGGCGCAGCTTGCCCGGACGGGCTTCGCAGTAGACCGCGTCATCGAAGTCGCGGGCATCTTCGCCGTCGATGGTGACGAACGGCAGATGACGCAGGTCGATGCGCTTCTCTTTGTCTTTCTCTTCGACTTCCGGCTTGAGCTTGCCGGCTTCCTTGAGCACGGCATCAGGCCAGACGTGGGGAATGTCGTACGTGCGCAGGGCAACATCGATTTCCATGCCCGGCGCCATGTAGTTACCCACAACCTCGACCACGTCGCCTTGCGGCTGGAAGCGTGGCGTTGGCCAATGGGTGATCTTCACTTCAACGAACTGACCGATCTGCGCATTGGCGTTGCGGCCCGGCGTCACCAGCACTTCCTGCTGGATCTTCGGGTTGTCGGCAACGACAAAACCGATGCCGCCCTCTTCGAAGTAGCGGCCGACGATGGTTTCGTGAGCGCGGGACACCACTTCGACGATCATGCCTTCGCGGCGACCACGACGGTCCAGGCCGGAAACACGGGCCAGGGCACGGTCACCGTCGAACACCAGACGCATTTGCGCCGGGCTCATGAACAGGTCGTCACTGCCGTCGTCCGGTACCAGGAAGCCGAAACCATCACGGTGACCGCTGATGCGGCCGAGGATCAGGTCGAGCTTGTCCACCGGCGCATACGTGCCGCGACGGGTGTAAATGAGTTGAGCATCGCGCTCCATGGCGCGCAGACGGCGACGCAGGGCTTCGATCTGGTCTTCTGTGGTCAGACCAAACTCTTCAACCAGTTGCTCGCGGTTAGCAGGCGAACCCCGATCAGCAAGATGCTGAAGGATCAGTTCGCGGCTAGGAATGGGGTTTTCATATTTTTCCGCTTCACGAGCGGCCTCGGGATCGAGGGACTGCCAATCGGCCATTAGAGAGTTTTCACCTTGTCTATATGCGGGTTAGTTTGGCATAGGCGTAATGAAACGGGAAATTTCAAGCTAAGACGACCCTTCTTGAGCCCTGTATCGACACCGCAAAGCTGTTTTGAAGACCGCTGGCGAAATTTTCCAGGTTTTTTTGAGCCCGGGGGTTTACAGTTAAAAAGACGCTCCGTATAGTGCGCGCCATCGACGACGGACAACGTTGCCGATACTGCCCAGATGGTGAAATTGGTAGACACGCCAGCTTCAGGTGCTGGTGACCGCAAGGTCGTGGAAGTTCGAGTCTTCTTCTGGGCACCAATTTCGAGCTTGAGATTAGTTCAATTTCAAGACTCACACAAAACCCGCGAAAGCGGGTTTTTTGCATTCAGGGTTTCTGATTTATTAAATTTAAATCAGGGGTTTACAGATCAAAATGCTCTCCGTATAGTGCGCCACATCAACAGCGGCAACGCTGAAGATGATTGCCCAGATGGTGAAATTGGTAGACACGCCAGCTTCAGGTGCTGGTGACCGCAAGGTCGTGGAAGTTCGAGTCTTCTTCTGGGCACCAATTCAAATCCAGGGTTACGACCCTGGATTTCACAAAAACCCGCGAAAGCGGGTTTTTGCGTTTCTGGCTTTCGAAATGACAGGAAGACTTTTGTGGCGAGGGACCACCCTCTTTAGCAAAACCCTCTCAACCCCGCAAGGCGCATTTGAGAAAGAATATCGTTTATCATTGTTGCAAGTTTTTGCAATGCGACAGTGAGGAACCCTGCGAATGATGTTTCGAAATACCCTGCGCCGCGGCCTGAGCATTACCCTCCTTGGCCTGACACTCGCCACTCCCCTCACCCAGGCCGCTGATCCGGTTTCCCTGACCCTCTACAACGGTCAACACAAAGAAGTCGGTGACGCCGTTGCCAAAGCCTTCGAAGCCAAGACCGGCATTCACGTCAATGTGCGCAAAGGCAGCAGCAACCAGCTCGCCAGCCAGGTCGTCGAAGAAGGTGACCGCTCTCCCGCCGACGTGATCTACACCGAGGAATCGCCGCCGCTGAACAAGCTCGGCGAACAAGGCCTGCTGGCCAAGGCCGACGACGCCACCCTGGCGGTTCTGCCCAAGGATTACGTGGCTGGCAATGGCACGTGGATCGGCGTCACCGCCCGGGTTCGCGTCGTTGCGTTCAACCCCAAGCTGATCGATGAAAAAGACCTGCCGAAGTCGGTGATGGAATTCTCCGATCCGAAATGGCAGGGCAAGGTCGGCTTCGTACCCACCAGCGGCGCCTTCCAGGAGCAAGCGGTAGCGATCATCAAGGTGCACGGCATGGACGCCGCCGAGGAGTGGCTGACCGGTTTGCGCGCATTCGGCAAGACCTACAGCAATAACATGGTCGCGCTTAAAGCCGTGGAGAACGGCGAAGTGGCTACTGTTCTGGTCAACAACTACTACTGGTTCGCCCTGCAACGCGAAAAAGGCCAGCTCGATTCGAAACTGCATTACTTCACCGGCGGCGACGTCGGCGGGCTGATCACCGTGTCCAGCGCGGCAGTCCTGAAATCCAGCAAACATCCAAAAGAAGCCCAACAATTGCTCGCCTACATGGCCAGCGAAGAAGGTCAGCGGGTGATCACTCAGACCACCGCCGAATATCCGCTGCACAAAGGCATGGAATCGGATCGCGGCCTCAAGCCGTTCAGCGAACTGGAAGCACCGAAAGTCACCCCTGCCGACCTGGGCAATGCTGAAGAAGCCCTGGAACTGGAACGTGAGGTTGGCCTGAACTGATGAGCGCATCGCTATCCGCCCTCACTGCACAGAATGCATATGTGCCGCGGCGCAAGCGGCCGTCGATCTGGCTGTTGCTGCCGGTTCTGCTGCTGGTGGTGCTCAGCCTGCTGCCGCTGGCCTATGTCGGGCTCAAAGCCTGGCAGGCAGGGTGGGCCGAAGCCGTGCATTTGCTGTGGCGCCCCTATGTGTTTGGCCTGCTGCGCAACACCCTGGCGCTGATGCTCGGCGTTACGCTGGCTTGCGGCGTGATCGGCCTGTCGCTGGCGTGGTTGCTGGAACGCAGTAATTTGCCGGGACGGCGGATATGGGGCGTGATTCTGTGCCTGCCGTTCGCCGTCCCGGCCTTTGTCAGCAGCTTCACCTGGGTATCCTTGAGCGCCCAGTTCGAAGGGCTGGGTGGGGCGATTCTGGTGATGACGCTTTCCAAGTACCCGCTGATTTTTCTTCCTGTGGCCGCGACCCTGCGCAATCTCGATCCATCACTGGAAGAGTCCGCCCGCACACTGGGGCACAATCGCTGGGGCGTATTCTTCAAGATCACCCTGCCCCTGCTCTGGCCGTCACTGCTCGCCGGCTCTTTGTTGATTGCATTACACATGCTGGTGGAGTTTGGTGCGCTGTCGATTATCGGCCTGCAAACCTTCACTACCGCGATCTATCAACAGTTCGAACTGGAGTTCAGTAACGCCAATGCCGCGATGCTTTCAGCGGTGCTGCTGGTGCTGTGCCTGATGCTGCTATGGCTGGAGTTGCGGGTTCGCGGCAAAGGCCGACATGTACGCACCGGCCAGGGTGCGGCGCGACGGGCGGAGCAGGTTCACCTGGGCGCATGGGCTTTGCCCGGGCAGCTTTACTGCCTGCTGCTGGCAATCATCGGCAGCGGCATTCCCCTGGGCATGCTGGTGTATTGGCTGGCGGCGGGGTCCTCCGCTGCATTTCCGGTGGCTGCAATCGGTGAGGCGCTGCTGTCTTCTCTGGCGCTGTCTCTGGGCGGTGCGGCACTGTGTCTGATGCTGGCGGTGCCCGTCGGACTGCTGGTGGTGCGCTACAAAGGCCAACTGGCGATCTGGGCGGAACGCCTGCCCTATCTGC
This sequence comes from Pseudomonas sp. TNT2022 ID1044, assembly GCF_028656895.1. Taxonomy (NCBI): domain Bacteria; kingdom Pseudomonadati; phylum Pseudomonadota; class Gammaproteobacteria; order Pseudomonadales; family Pseudomonadaceae; genus Pseudomonas; species Pseudomonas sp. TNT2022 ID1044. The sequence continues at coordinate 245,487 of NZ_JAMDHB010000014.1, forward strand.
TGCATGCGCTGCCTGGATTGGTGATCGCACTGACGCTGGTGTATTTCGCCCTGCACTATGTGCCGGTGCTGTACCAGACTTCGGCGCTGCTGTTGGTCGCTTATGCGTTGCTGTTTTTGCCGCTGGCTCAGGCACCGATTCGCACGGCACTGAACAAGGCCGCACCGCAATTGGAAGAAGCAGCGCGCACGCTGGGCGCATCATCGTTCACCGCGTTTTGCCGAGTGACGCTGCCGATCATTTTTCCGGCGCTGGGAGCGGCGTTTGCCTTGGTGTTTCTGGATGCGATGAAGGAGCTGACGGCGACCTTGCTATTGAGTCCGACCGGGCTCAATACGCTGGCCACGGAAGTCTGGGCGCATACCGCGAATGTGGAATTCGCGGCGGCGGCGCCTTATGCGGCGTTGTTGATATTGGTTTCGGGGTTACCGGTTTATTTGCTGACGACCCGGATGTATTTGAGCCGTTGATGAAGCAAAAGACCGCAACCTGCGTCAGCTCCTGCAGAGAACGCATATTCCCTTGCAGGCGCTGACGCAGGCTGCGATTTTTTGATCGGTTAAGCCCTGAACTGCCCCAGGCTCGCCTTCAACTGCGCCGCCAGACCATCCAGCACCTTCCCGCTGGCCGTGGTTTCCACCACCGCCTGAGCTGCTTTCTCAGCCTGCGCATGAATCGTCTCGACCCGCCCCCGCACCGCTTGCGCGCCCTTGGCCTGATGCGCCGCCGCCTGGGTTGCCAGGCCGATCGCCGCATGCACCTGCTCAACGGATGCCTGCACCGACTGCTGCAACCGCGCACTGTCACGCAATACCAGCAAGCCTTCGCTGGCCTGACGCCCGGCCTGACCAATCGCCGCCACCGCCTCACGCGCACCCTGCTGCAACGCCACGATGTGCGCCTGAATATCGCCGGTGGAGCTCTGGGTCTTGCTCGCCAGTGCTCGCACCTCGTCTGCCACCACCGCAAAGCCGCGCCCGGTCTCACCGGCTCGCGCCGCTTCAATGGCAGCGTTCAATGCCAGCAGATTGGTTTGCTCGGCAATTCCGTGAATCACCGTCAACACCACTTCAATCTGTTCACTCTGCTGGGCCAGTCGCTCGATGACTTGTGCGCCGGTATTGACCTGTCCGGCCAGCTCCTCGATCAGGCTGCCGACTTTCGCCGACGTCCGGGTGTTCTCGTCGGTCGCCTGACGAATATCCACCACCTGCTTCAACGCCGCCTGCATGGCATGGCTTTCAGACTGGGCTTCGTCAGCCATTTGCGACAAGGCACGCAGGCTTTCCGCGACCTCATCACGCTGCATGCCTGCCGCCGCGTCGGCTCCGGCGTTGCGCAACGTCATGGCACCGATTTCCACGCCGGTGCGCTGAGCCACATCACCCGCTTCGCGCACGATCGGCTGCAACTTATCCACAAAGCGATTGACTGCCGAGGCCATGTCGCCGATTTCGTCCTTGCTGTTGATCTGCACACGCTTGGTGAGGTCACCCTCACCCGCCGCCAGGTCATCCATGGCCACAATCAGCATTTTCAAGCGATTGACCACACGACGCCCCAGCACAACGGCCAGCAGCAGTAAAACGCCAAAACCGACTACCGCGAGGCTCACCCCGATGCGCCAGCGCAGGTTGGATGCAGCCTCCTGCACGGTACTGGTGGTATTGGCCTTCATTTCGGATGCCGTGGACTGCGCCGACTGCAAACGCGCACGCATCGCCGTCGCACTGTCGGCCGCTGCGCCTTTGAGGCTGTCGCCCACCAGTTGATCACCACTGGCAATCAATGCCGCGAAGCGCTTGTCCAGCGCCGCCAGATCGGCTTCCACCGAAGCGGTCGAGACACCCATCAGGACCTTGCCGATCTCCACGCCGTTAGGATTGATCGAAGCCTCGATGTAGAACACCGAGGGATCGTTCTTCGCTGCATCCAGTACTTTGTCCAGCGCACGCTCGCCCTGGCCCTTTTCCAGCAGCGCCTTGTTGATCGGGTTTTCCCGGTTGAGGTAGCGCGTCAGGTGCTGGCCCGTGGCATCGTCATACACCACAAACAGTACGTTGGGATTGCGCTGGGCTCGACGGGCGAACTCGGACAGGGTCGGCACATCGTTGTCCCACATGGCACGAGGCGCCACGGAAGCCAGAAGCTGCGCCATGTCGCCGGCGGAGTCCTTCAAGTCTTTTTCCAGGGTTGCACGCAGCTGCGCCTGCTCGTCCTTCAGTCGCGAGGACAAGCCTGCAGTGAGGCGTTGACGGGTACTGGTGGAGAGACTGTCGAGGCTCGACGTGACTTCACGCCCCGCCTGCTCGAGTTCCCCGGACAGTTTTTGACTGTCCGCACCTAGACGCACCCCAAGATCAGCTTCCAGCGCAGTCACCGTGCTCCGGGTAAGAGCAACGGCCACCAGCACCTGCACCAAAAGCGCGATACCAAGGGTAACGAACACAGGCCGCAACAAACGGCTTTGTAACAGTGAGAGAACGGCCGACACTTGAAATCCCTCTGCATAAGCGCCATTAAATTGATGGCACGCCGAAAATGACGCTTTAAGCAAAGCTAATAGCAAAGGTCATGCCGTCCAACAGGCATAAACGACAAAGGCCCCTATAAAGGGGCCTTTGTTTTTTACATCAACAACTTATCACGCGAACGGATGGCGCAGAACGATGGTTTCGTTGCGGTCCGGACCCGTCGAAATAATGTCGATCGGCGCACCGATCAGCTCTTCGACGCGCTTGATGTAAGCACGAGCGTTAGCTGGCAGCTCTTCCAGGGTTTTGGCACCCACGGTCGACTCGGTCCAGCCCGGCACTTCTTCGTACACAGGCTGCAGACCTACGTAGCTGTCCGCATCAGTCGGGGCAACCGCATTACCTTGCGCATCTTTGTAGCCGACGCAGATATTGATGGTTTCCAGACCGTCGAGTACATCCAGCTTGGTCAGGCAAATGCCCGAGATACTGTTCACATCGATAGCGCGACGCAGGATAACGGCATCGAACCAGCCACAACGCCGGGCACGGCCGGTCGTCGCGCCGAACTCGTGACCTTGTTTGGCCAGGTGCGCGCCGACGTCGTCGAACAGCTCAGTCGGGAATGGACCCGAACCTACACGCGTGGTGTAAGCCTTGGTGATGCCCAGGATGTAGTCCAGGAACATCGGGCCAACGCCCGAACCGGTAGCAACGCCGCCAGCGGTGGTGTTCGAGCTGGTCACGTACGGGTAGGTGCCGTGGTCGATGTCCAGCAGGGAACCCTGGGCGCCCTCGAACATGATGTCTTTGCCAGCGCGACGCAGGTCGTGCAGCTCGGCAGTCACGTCCAGCATCAGCGGCTTGAGCAGCTCGGCGTATGCCTTGCACTCGGCCAGGGTCTTGTCGAACTCGATGGCTGGCTCTTTGTAGTAACCCACCAGCATGAAGTTGTGGTAATCCACCAGTTCACGCAGCTTGTCTTCAAAGCGCGGCATGTTGAGCAGGTCGCCCACACGCAGGCCACGACGTGCAACCTTGTCTTCGTAAGCAGGGCCGATGCCGCGACCGGTGGTGCCGATCTTCAGCTCGCCACGGGCCTTTTCACGGGCCTGGTCCAGCGCAACATGGAAGGACAGGATCAGCGGGCAGGAAGGGCTGATACGCAGGCGCTCGCGCACCGGCACACCTTTCTCTTCCAGCTTGGTGATCTCGCGCAGCAGGGCGTCAGGTGCAACCACCACGCCGTTACCGATCAGGCACTGCACGCCTTCGCGCAGCACACCCGACGGGATCAGGTGCAAGACAGTTTTTTCGCCATCGATCACCAGCGTGTGACCAGCGTTGTGGCCACCCTGGTAGCGCACTACGGCGGCAGCATGTTCGGTCAGCAGATCAACGATCTTGCCTTTGCCCTCATCACCCCATTGGGTGCCCAGGACTACGACATTCTTACCCATAACACTTGTCCTCATTCGCGCAAACTTGGTGCCGGCGGCGGCCGGCAGGAAAACTCAAGAAGCCAGTGGCGATACTTGCCAAAGCCCGTTCTGCTGAATCAATTGCCGGTCGCAGTCCGCTTCACGGGCGGCGGCCAAAGGTTGTCCAGGCAAAGCCTGAACGACACGCTGACCCTCACTGCGCAACTGGCAAACCTGCTGCCAGAGTGCCGCATCCGTACTGTCAGGCATCCAGATACCGCCAGACGGTAACTCGATCTCAGCACGCCCCAGGGTCACCAGGGTTTTCAAATCGGTGGAGAAGCCGGTTGCCGGGCGAGCACGACCGAAGTCGGCGCCGATGTCGTCGTAGCGACCACCCTGGGCAATGGACTGGCCAACACCCGGCACGAATACGGCGAACACCACACCGGTGTGGTAGTGGTAACCGCGCAATTCGCCCAGATCGAAATACAGCGGCAGCTCCGGGAAGCGCGCGGACAGACGCTCGGCAATCGCCAGCAAATCGTCCAGTGCAGCCAGAACCGGCGCCGGTGCCTTGGCCAGACGCTCACGCGCAGCCACCAGCACTTCACGGCCGCCACACAGGTCGACCAACGCCCGCAACATGTCCGACAGATCGGCAGGCAAGCCTTCGGTCAGGGTAATGACCTCGTCGATGGCCTTACGTTGCAACGCATCGAACAACTGCTGTTCAACTTCGCCGGACAAACCGGCAGCGCGGGCCAGGCCGCGGTAGATGCCTACATGCCCCAGATCCATGTGCACATCTGGCACATCGGCCAGTTGCAGCATGGCCAGCATCAGGCTGATGACTTCGACATCACTGCTCGGGCTGCCGTCGCCGTACAGCTCCGCACCCAGTTGAATCGGGCTGCGCGAGGACGACAAGGCACGCGGCTGGGCATGCAGCACGCTGCCGGCATAGCAGAGACGATTCGGTCCTTCGCGACGCAGGGTATGCGCATCGATACGCGCCACCTGCGGTGTGATGTCAGCCCGGAAACCCATCTGCCGACCCGATTGCGGGTCGATAACCTTGAAGGTACGCAGATCCAGGTCCTGGCCCGCGCCGGTCAGCAGGGATTCCAGGTACTCGATATGGGGAGTCACGACAAACTCGTAACCCCAGCTCTGGAACAGATCCAACACCTGACGACGCGCGACTTCAATGCGCGCAGCTTCCGGTGGCAGTACTTCTTCGATGCCATCTGGCAGCAGCCAGCGGTCTACCGTTGCCATTACGCCAATCCCCTATCATCCGGGCAGCAAGCCTTTGGGCGAGCCTTGAGTGAAGCAGAAAATGGCCGACCCAGCGTAAACCACGCGCATGAGCGACGTGGCGAAAAGCCTGAAACGGGCTTCGCCGACCACTTTCCTCGTAAAACCTTTCGAGCCATAGCGCTCGGGCACCTGCATAAAACAGCAATCAAACGTGCAGACGCAAAAAAGCCGGGAATTTCCCGGCTGCCGCATCATACACACGTTTTCCCAAAGGATCACCCCGCCAGAGGTTTTAGCCGCCCGGCGGAGGATGATTCAGGTCAACGTCGTATCAAGGCTTGGCTTTTTCCAGGTAGTGGAAGAAGTCGCTGCTTGGGTCAAGGACCATGACGTCGGATTTGTTCGCGAAGCTTTCACGGTAGGCACGCAGGCTACGGTAGAACGCGTAGAACTCCTGATCCTGTCCGTAAGCCTTGGAGTAGATCGCAGCGGCCTGCGCATCGCCGTCACCGCGAACCTCTTCAGATTCACGATAGGCTTCAGCCAACAGTACGCGGCGCTGACGATCGGCATCGGCACGAATACCTTCAGCCAGTTCGTTACCCTTGGCGCGGTGCTCGCGAGCTTCACGCTCCCGCTCGGTGCTCATACGTTCGAACACACTGCGGTTTACTTCTTTAGGCAGGTCGATGGTCTTGACCCGAACGTCGACTACTTCGATGCCCAGCTCTTTTTCCGCCATCGTGTTCAGCGACGCGGTGATGTCAGCCATCAACGCATCCCGCTCACCCGACACCACTTCGTGCAAGGTGCGCTTACCGAACTGGTCACGCAGACCCGATTCCAGACGACGGGACAGACGCTCGTCGGCGATTTGCTTGAGACCGGAAGTCGCGGTGTAGTAACGCTCGGCGTCCTTCACACGCCACTTGGCGTAGGCATCGACCATCACGGCTTTCTTTTCCAGCGTCAGGAAGCGCTGTGTCGGCGCATCGAGCGTCATCAGGCGGGCGTCGAATTTACGCACCTGGTTAACGTAAGGCACTTTCACATGCAGGCCTGGCTGGACATCGGTCTGAACCACGCGACCGAACTGCAGCAACACCGCACGCTCGGTCTGAGCCACGATGTAGAAGCAGTTCCAGGCAGCGATCGCCACGACGACGCCGACAATAAGGGCGATCAGCGATTTATTGCTCATCAGCGACTCTCCCTGGTACGTGCTTGCTGTTGCTGCAGATCAGCTGCCGCACGCGCATTCGCTTCATTGCTGCTGGCTGCCGCGCCGGTCACCGGAGTGCTGGTGCTGCGACCACTTTCGACCATCTTGTCCAGAGGCAGGTAGAGCAGGTTGCTCTGGCCATTCTTGTTACCGGTCACGAGAACCTTGCTGGTGTTGCTGAAGACTTCCTGCATGGTGTCCAGGTACAGACGCTGGCGGGTGACTTCAGGTGCCTTGCGGTACTCGGCGACCAGTTTGGTGAAGCGATCGGCCTCACCCTTGGCGCGCGAGACGGTTTCGTCACGGTAGCCATTGGCATCTTCAAGAATACGCTGGGCCTGACCACGGGCTTCCGGCACAACGCCGTTGGCGTAGGTTTCAGCCTGGTTACGCGAACGCTGCTCGTCTTCACGGGCGCGGATCACGTCGTCGAAGGCTTCCTGCACTTCGCGCGGGGCTGCCGCGTTCTGTACGTTGACCTGGGTGACGGTGATACCGGTGCGATACGTATCCATGAAGCGTTGCAGACGCTCCTTGATTTCGCTGGCCATCAATTCACGACCTTCGGTCAGCACCTGGTCCATGGCGGTGGAACCCACCACATGGCGCAATGCGCTGTCGGTCGCGTGCTGCAGGCTGATTTCCGGCTGATCGACGCTCAGCACGAAGTCCTGCAGGTTGCTGATCTTGTACTGCACGGTCAGCGGCACTTCGACGATGTTCTCGTCTTCGGTCAGCATCTGGCCCTGCTTGGTGTACGCACGCTCACGCGTGACGTTTTCCATGTACTTTTTATCGATCGGCGGGAAGTAGATGTTCAGACCCGGGCCGACCGTTTCGTAGTACTTGCCGAAGCGCAGCACCACGGCCTGCTCCTGCTCGTCGACTACATAGACCGCGCTGTACAGCCATACGGCCGCCAACACAACCAGGCCGATGCCGAGCAGACCGCCGAAGCCGCCACTCTTGCCCGACCCACCGCCGTCATCACCACGTTTCTTACCACCACCGAACAACCCGTTCAGGCTTTCCTGCAGCTTTCGGAAGGCCTCGTCGAGATCTGGTGGACCCTTGCGGTCGCCGTTATTGCGACGCTTGCCACCCCAAGGATCCTGATTATTCGAGTTGCCACCCGGCTCATTCCAAGCCATAGCGCTCTCCATCTGATAAAGCAAAGACGCACCCACGGCGCGCCGACCCATGCTACAGAATGCCTGTCACCACGGCACAACCGCTTTCTCAGGCTTTTATTGCAAAGTGTGTTGCTCGATGAATTCCAGCGGTTGCAAACCTTCGCGGCTCACCAGTCGATTCAACTCGGCTCGTGGCAAACGAACGGCCAGCAAACTGATGCCTTCGTCATCGTGTTCTTCCTTTTGTACCGCACCGAGTTCGAAAAACTGCGCACGCAGCCGGGCGAATCGTTGCGGCAAGCGCAAGGTACCGACAAACAAATCACTGCCAAGCAATTCGGCAATGGCTTGCTCAAGCAACTCCAGACCCGTGCCATCACGCGCCGACAGCCAGACCCGCTGGGGCTTGCCGTTTTCGTTGCGCTGGATTTGTGGCTCAACGCCCTCAAGCAAATCGAGTTTGTTATAGACCTCGAGGATCGGCAAGTCCTGGGCGCCAATCTCGCCCAGTACCACCATCACCTGCTCGATCTGCAACATGCGATCCGGTTCGGCCGCATCGATCACGTGCAATAACAGGTCGGAGTTGCTCGACTCTTCGAGGGTAGACCGAAATGCCTCGACCAGCTTGTGGGGCAAGTGGCGAATGAAACCTACCGTGTCGGCCAGGACAATCGGCCCCAGGTCGTCCAGATCCAGACGGCGCAGGGTCGGGTCCAGGGTGGCGAACAATTGGTCAGCCGCGTAAACGTCGGACTTCGTCACGTTATTGAACAGCGTGGACTTGCCGGCGTTGGTATATCCCACCAGCGATACAGTAGGAATATCCGCGCGCATACGGCCACGGCGCGACTGTTCGCGCTGGCTGCGCACCTTCTCCAGCCGCCCTTTGATCTGCCGCAGGCGAACCCGCAGCAAACGGCGGTCGGTTTCCAGCTGGGTTTCACCCGGGCCACGCATGCCGATACCGCCACCCTGACGCTCAAGGTGAGTCCAGCCACGAACCAGCCGGGTGCTCATGTGGTCAAGCTGGGCCAGTTCTACCTGGAGCTTGCCTTCATGGGTACGGGCGCGTTGGGCGAAAATATCGAGAATCAGACCGGTGCGGTCGATCACGCGACACTCGAAGACACGTTCGAGGTTGCGTTCCTGGCTGGGCGTGAGGACGTGATTGAAGATCACCAGATCGGCTTCTTCGGCTTTAACGAGGTCGCGCAGTTCCTCGACCTTGCCGCTGCCAATCAGGAATTTGGCGGTTGGCCGATGACGCGGCACGTTGAAAAACGCGACGGTCTCGGCGCCGGCCGAATTAGCCAATTCCTGAAACTCCTGCGGATCTTCGCGCGCCTCAGGGTCCTGTCCATCCAAGTGAACGAGGATTACTCGCTCACCACCACCGTGGCGCTCAAAGAACAAAGGAGACTCCTATCAGGCGTTACCTGGCTCAGCGTCACCCGCTTCGGATTCGGTTGCGCTAGGCAGACGAATTGGACGAACCGGCACCACTGTAGAAATAGCGTGTTTGTAAACCATTTGGCTGACGGTGTTTTTCAGCAGGATAACGAACTGGTCGAACGACTCGATCGTGCCTTGCAGTTTGATACCGTTGACCAGGTAAATGGAAACCCCAACTTTCTCTTTACGTAAAGTATTCAAGTAAGGGTCTTGTAGCGAATGCCCTTTTGACATGTGCCGCACTCCTTTAAGGATTCAATATAAAAAATAGGTAAACAGATGGCTTTGGCCGCCACACCCCCAAGGATAGACGGCAATTGCAAGGACTCAGCTCAATATGGAGATGGTCCCAAGGTATTTCAAGGCGCGCGGCAGATTGTCGCAATCCAGACTGTCCAGCCAGTGTAAATCAGCCCAACTGCGCAGCCATGTGAACTGGCGTTTCGCCAACTGGCGCGTGGCAATGATTCCACGCTCCTGCATCTCGGCTGACGTCAGCTTGCCATCCAGGTAGTCCCAGACCTGGCGGTAGCCTACTGCACGTATAGACGGCAACCCGGCATGCAGGTCACTTCTCTTACGCAGGGCTACGACCTCGTCAATGAATCCCTGTTCCAACATTAAAGTGAATCTTTGTTTAATTCGCTCGTGCAATACCTGACGATTTGCCGGAGCAATGGCCAAGTTCGCGACAGTATAGGGCAATTGTTGCCGTCCCGAAGCGGCTGCTTCAGTACTTTGCGCAGATTGTTGCAAGCGTAGTTCAGTCATGCTTTGACCGCTCACGCGATAAACTTCCAGTGCTCGACTCAGGCGCTGTGGATCGTTCGGATGAATCCGCGCCGCAGAAACCGGGTCGATCACTGCCAATTGGTCGTGCAGGGCTTGCCAGCCAAGGCGTGCAGCCTCTTCTTCGATTTGCGCGCGGACCTCGGGATCAGCCGCCGGCATTTCTGCCAGGCCTTCGAGCAAAGCCTTGTAGTAGAGCATCGTGCCGCCTACCAACAGCGGAATTTTTCCCCGCGCGGTGATATCGGCCATGGCTTCGAGGGCGTCACGACGAAAATCTGCGGCCGAATAAGACTCGGCCGGGTCGAGAATATCGATCAATCGGTGAGGAAACTCTGCCAGAAGCTCTTTCGACGGTTTGGCGGTGCCAATGTCCATGCCACGGTAGACCAACGCCGAATCGACACTGATCAGCTCGCAAGGCAGGACCTTGGTGAGTTCGATGGCCAGGTCGGTCTTGCCGGCGGCGGTCGGGCCCATCAGGAAAATCGCAGGTGGGAGCTGGCTCATCAACGACCGCGCAAGAACAGTTTGTCCAGATCGTCCAGGCCCAGTTGGGTCCAGGTCGGTCGGCCATGGTTGCATTGACCGCTGCGCTCGGTGTTTTCCATGTCACGCAGCAGACCGTTCATTTCCGGCAAGGCCAGACGCCGATTCGCCCGAACCGCACCGTGGCACGCCATGGTCCCGAGCAGTTCGTTGATGTGCGCCTGGATGCGATCGCTGGTGCCGTACTCCATCAGGTCGGCCAACACGTCAGCGACCAGGCGGTTGGCTTCGGCTTGCTTGAGCAATGCCGGAATCTGCCGGATGGCCAGGGTTTCCGGGCCAAGGCGCTGCAATTCAAAGCCCAGACGCTGGAACCAGGCGACGTGTTCTTCAGCGCAATCGGCTTCACGCTGGCTGACCGCCAGCGATTCCGGCACCAGCAGCGGTTGACCGCTCAAGCCTTCGCTGGCCATCGCGACTTTCAAACGCTCATACATGATCCGCTCGTGAGCGGCGTGCATGTCCACCAGCACCAGGCCCTGGGCGTTTTCCGAGAGGATGTAGATGCCTTTAAGCTGCGCCAACGCGTAACCCAACGGTGGAATATCGTCCTGCCCTGCCGGCAGCGCGACCGCATTGGCCTCGGGCAGCGGTGCGAAAAACTCTCGATAGGCCGCTTGCGCCTCAGCTACCGGCACAGCGGACTGCGGGCGTGGCGTGTATTGATACTGATAGCCGGCGCCAGCGCCTGAACCGGCAGGCGTATTGAATGAAGGCTGAGCCTGTGGCTGTTCCAGCAGCGCATTGGCCGCCAGGCGCATTTCGCCCTGGGGGCCGAATTCACCGGCATCCAGACCGGTGGGCCGGACGATCGCTGTCGCCACCGGTGCCGCCAGATGATCGTCCGGCCGCACATCGCCCAAAGCACGGTGCAACGTGCCGTAAAGGAAATCGTGGACCATGCGCCCTTCGCGGAAGCGCACTTCGTGCTTGGTCGGGTGCACGTTGACGTCGACGCCGGTCGGATCGACTTCAAAAAACAGCACGAAAGTCGGGTGCCGGCCGTTGAACAACACATCGCGATACGCCTGGCGCACCGCGTGAGCCACCAGTTTGTCGCGCACGGCACGACCGTTGACGAAGAAATACTGCAAATCCGCCTGGCTACGGTTGAAGGTCGGCAAACCGACCCAGCCCCACAGGTGCAAACCATTGCGCTCGATTTCGATCGGCAGCGCCTGCTCCAGGAACCCCGGCCCGCAGATGGCCGCCACGCGCCGGGCACGGGCCGCATCATCGTGGGCCTCGTGCAGGCTGAGAATGGTCTTGCCGTTGTGGCGCAGGTGGAACGCCACGTCGAAGCGTGCCAGGGCCAGACGCCTGATCACTTCCTGCAGGTGATCGAATTCGGTTTTTTCGGTTTTGAGAAACTTGCGCCGCGCCGGGGTGTTGAAGAACAGGTCACGTACTTCCACCGAGGTGCCCACCGGATGGGCTGCGGGCTGCACACGGGGCGCCATGTCCCGGCCTTCCGTTTCCACCTGCCAGGCCTGTTCGGCATCACGGATGCGAGACGTCAGGGTCAGGCGTGCTACGGAGCTGATCGACGCCAGCGCCTCGCCACGAAAGCCCAGGCTCATCACCTGTTCAAGGTCTTCCAGATTGCGAATCTTGCTGGTGGCGTGACGCGCCAGGGCCAGCGGCAGGTCATCGGCGGAAATGCCGCTGCCATCGTCGCGCACCCGCAGCAGCTTGACCCCGCCCTGCTCCACGTCGACGTCGATGCGCCTGGCACCTGAGTCAAGGCTGTTTTCCAGCAGTTCCTTGATCACCGAAGCCGGACGTTCAACGACTTCACCGGCGGCAATCTGGTTCGCCAGTCGCGGGCTGAGCAGCTCGATGCGCGCGCCGTTGTTCACGACCTGATTCATTCTTTGGCCGCCAGTTCGGTGCCTGGAATGGTCAAGTGCTGTCCCACCTTGAGCTCATCACTCGACAGTTTGTTGGCGCTACGCAGAGCAGCCGGCGATATCTGGTAACGCACGGCAATCATCGCCAACGTTTCGCCCGGGTTTACGCGATGGTCACGCGGACCTTGGGCGATCTTCCCGGCGTCACGCAGCCAGGCAATGTAAGTGCCCGGTGGCGGGTTCTGCTGGAAGAACTGGCGCACGCCGCTGCTGATCGAACGCGCCAGCGCTTGCTGGTGGCTCGAAGCCGCGAGCTTCGAGGCTTCCTTGGCGTTGGAGATGAACCCGGTTTCCACCAGGATCGACGGAATGTCCGGCGACTTCAGCACCATGAACCCGGCCTGTTCGACGCGCTGCTTATGCAGCGGCGTGACCCGGCCGATGTTGCTCAAGACTTTCTGGCCGACGTTCAGGCTGGAAGTCAGGGAAGCGGTCATCGACAGATCGAGCAGTACGCCGGCGAGCATGCGGTCCTTGTCATCGAGACTGACGTTGCCGGCACCACCGATGAGGTCGGAACGGTTTTCGCTGTCGGCCAGCCAACGGGCAGTCTCGGAAGTGGCGCCGCGATCAGACAGGGCGAACACCGAAGCACCGAACGCAGCGGCCGAAGGCGCGGCATCGGCGTGTATCGAGACGAACAGGTCGGCGCCCTTCTTGCGGGCGATTTCGGTACGGCCACGCAACGGGATGAAATAGTCGCCGGTGCGGGTCAATTCCGCGCGAAAACCTTTCATTCCGTTGACCTGGCGTTGGGTTTCGCGGGCGATCTGCAGCACCACGTCTTTTTCACGCTGACCGCGAGAGCCGGAAGCACCCGGGTCTTCGCCACCGTGGCCGGCGTCGATCACCACAATAATGTCGCGCTTGCCGGCCGGGGCTGGCGGCAACTTGATTGCAGGCTCCGTCGGCGTAACCGGTACGGCCGGCACCGTGGCGACCGACGGCGTCGGTGCAGGCGGCGGCGCGGCATCGGCCGGGTTATCGAACAGGTCGACCACCAGTCGGTTGCCGTACTGGGCATTGGGCGCCAGGGAGAAACTTTTCGGCGTGACCGCTTTTTTCAGGTCGACGACCACCCGCAGGTCGGTCGGCGTACGCTGAGCCGAACGGATGGCAGTGATCGGCGTATTGGCCGTGTTGACGTTCAGCGGCGTACCCAGGCTGGCACCATTGATGTCGATGACCAGACGGTCGGGCGCCGACAGGGTAAAGACGCTGTGCTGCACCGGACCTGTCAGGTCAAACACCAGCCGCGTGTTGTCCGGCGCCCGCCACAGGCGAACACTGTTGACCTTCGTCTCGGCCACAGCATCGACGGTCACCGCCAAAAACAACACCCCAACGGCAGCAACCAACGCGCGAAAGCGCATACCTAACCCCATCATTTATTTGGATTCCGATGCCAACGCGGCACACCAGGCTTCGCCACGCGACCCCTGGGATAAAATTTTCAGCGAACGTCCGCTGTCTTGCGGGCTAATGGTAATGGTCAGGTCAGGCTTTGGCAAAAAGCCTGCACCTTTATCGGGCCACTCGATCAGGCACAACGCATCGTCTTCGAAGTAGTCGCGGATACCAAGGAATTCCAGCTCTTCAGGGTCGACCAGTCGATACAGGTCGAAATGGAAGGCGCGGATGTCACCGATTTCGTAGGGTTCGACCAAGGTGAAGGTAGGACTTTTCACCGCCCCGACATGACCCAAGCCACGGATGATGCCCCGTGAGAGCGTGGTTTTGCCCATGCCGAGATTGCCTTCGAGAAAAATCAAACCGTGCCCTTGGGTCGTTTGAGCGATACGCGCGCCAAACGCGGTCATCGCCTCTTCATCAGCCAGATACAGGGTTACTTCAGACACGGTGCTTGCTCCTCCAACAACTGACGAATGGCTGGTATCAGATCACTGGCCGCCAGCCCACGGCCGAATTTACCTTGCTGCGCCCCGGCATTGGCGTGCAGCCAGACCGCCAGGCAGGCCGCGTCGAACGTCGCCATGCCCTGGGCCAGCAACGCGCCGACCAATCCGGCCAACACATCACCCAAACCGGCGGTGGCCATTGCCGGGTGCCCTTGATGACAGACCGCCAACCGTCCGTCTGGACTGGCGATCAAACTCCCGGCACCTTTGAGCACAACGACAGCTGTATATTTTTTGCTCAGCGCATGGGCCGCCCCAGGTCGGTCAGCCTGAACCTGCGCGGTGCTGATCCCCAACAATCGTGCGGCTTCCCCCGGATGCGGCGTGATCACGCAATCCTTCGGCAACACCACCCCTTCCTCGGCAAGCAGGTTCAGCGCATCGGCGTCCCAGACTTGCGGCAAAGACGCATTGGCGGCGGCGGACAAAAGGCTGCGGCCCCACGCAGCTTGACCGAGACCGGGCCCGACGACCAATACGGAAACCTTTTGAAGCAATCCCATCAACTGATTGGCTGATGACGTGCCCAGCACCATGGCTTCGGGGATTCTCGCCAGCGCCGCGGGCACATGCTCGCTGCGGGTCGCCACCGACACCATGCCGGCGCCGCTGCGCAGCGCACTTTGCGCGCTCAGCAGGATCGCGCCACCGAATCCTCGATCGCCGCCGATCAGCAGCACATGGCCGAATCGGCCTTTATGGGAGGCCGGTGTTCGGGCGGCCAGGCGTGGAAGATTGCTGGCTGACAGGCGACAAGCGCTGGTTGACGCGCCTTCAAGCAACTGCGGGTCGGCGTGCAGATCATTGAAAACCAGCTCGCCCACCACATCCGCCGCATCGCCGGTGAACAATCCCAGCTTCAAGCCAATGAACGTGACGGTCAGGTCGGCCTGCACCGCATCCCCCAACATTCGACCGGTATCGGTGCACAGCCCCGAGGGGATATCCACCGCCACCACCGGCAGCCCGGCGGCATTGATCGCGTGGATCGCGCTGCGGTACGGCTCGCGCACGTCGCCGGTCAAACCGGTGCCGAGCAAGGCGTCCAGCACGATGCCGCGCAACTCGGACTGAGCCGTCCAGGTGTCGATGAGGATTTTTTCCGAGACGGCCTCGGCATGGGCCAGTGCCGCGTCGCCCTGCAAACGCTGCGGGTCGCCGACTGCCAGCACCCGCACTGACCATCCCGCACGGCGAGCCAGCACGGCCACCAGATAGCCGTCGCCGGCGTTATTGCCATGACCGGCCAGCACGCTTAATTCGCTCGCTGTCGGCCATTGGCGGACCAGTGCACGCCAGGTCGCCCGCGCCGCGCGCTGCATCAATTCGAAGCCCGGCGTACCCGCCGCGATCAGGCTCGCATCGAGTGCTCGCACCTGGGCGGCGCTGTACAGCGCGTCGGGTAATTCATCTTTAGTGTGCGGCATGCGTCTTCGGGCTCCGATGTCTGGCAGAATTATACGCACCTCAGCTCCGGTTTCTCTCGCCTCATGCCTGCTATTACCACAGACCTGCCCGCCCTCGCCCAATCCATCAAGGACTGGGGCCGCGAGCTGGGCTTTCAGCAAGTCGGCATCAGCGGCCTCGACCTGGCCGAGCATGAGCAGCATCTGGAGCGCTGGCTCGAAGCCGGCTACCACGGCGAAATGGACTACATGGGCGCCCACGGCAGCAAACGCTCGCACCCGGAAGAACTGGTGCCGGGCACGTTGCGCGTGGTTTCGCTGCGCATGGACTACCTGGCCGGCGATACGCACATGGCGAAAGTGCTGGCCCAACCGGAAAAAGCCTACGTCTCGCGTTATGCCTTGGGTCGCGATTACCACAAGCTGATCCGCAAACGCGTGCAGCAACTGGCGGACAAGATTCAGGGCCAGATTGGCCCGTTCGGCTTTCGCGCCTTTGTCGACAGCGCGCCCGTGCTGGAAAAAGCCATCGCCGAACAGGCCGGCCTGGGCTGGATCGGCAAAAACACCCTGGTGTTGAATCGCAAGGCTGGCAGCTACTTCTTTCTCGCCGAACTGTTCGTCGACTTGCCCCTGCCGGTGGACCCGCCTCACGCCACCGAACACTGTGGCCGCTGCAGCGCCTGCCTCGATATCTGCCCGACCAACGCCTTCATCGGCCCTTACGTGCTGGACGCCCGACGCTGTATTTCCTACCTGACCATCGAACTCAAGGGCGCCATTCCCGAAGACTTGCGGCCACTGATCGGCAACCGGGTGTTCGGTTGCGACGACTGTCAGATCGTTTGCCCGTGGAACCGTTTTGCCCGCCCGACCGGCGAAAGCGATTTCAAGCCACGCCACAACCTGGACAACGCCGGGCTGGCGGAATTGTTCATGTGGGACGAGGACAAATTCCTCAGCAGCACCGAAGGCTCGCCACTGCGCCGCACGGGTTATGAAAACTGGTTGCGCAACCTGGCGGTGGGCCTGGGCAATGCGCCTTCAACGATTCCGGTACTGGAAGCGTTGAAAGCGCGGCGGGATTATCCGTCGGAGCTGGTGCGAGAGCACGTCGAATGGGCGCTGAAGCAACATGCCGAGCGTCAGGCTTCGTCGTTGTAAACGAATTTAGGCATTTCCCAGTGGAACCGGATTGCCAATAGTCGCAACAGGAAACCACCGAACAGCGTGATCAGAATCGCCTGCTCTCCCGGCAAATTCAGGTAAAGGCAAAGCATGTAACACCACGCCGCGGCGAACGAGACACTGGCGTATAGCTCACGGCGGAAAATCAGCGGAATGTCGTTGCAGAAGATGTCCCGAAGGATGCCGCCGAATACCCCGGTGATCACGCCACTAACGGACGCGACCAACATGCCATGGCCCATTTCCAGAGCGGTCATGCAGCCGATCAGGGTGAATGCCACGAGACCCACGGCATCGAGCACCAGAAACAGCGAACGCAAGTGACGCATCCAGCGTGCAGTGAACACCGTAACCATGGCCGCGATGGAGGTCAGCACCAGATATTCCGGGTGTTTGACCCAGGTCAGCGGGTAATGACCGAGCAGCACGTCGCGCACGGAACCGCCGCCCAGTGCCGTGACGCAAGCGATCAGCACCACACCAAACCAGTCCATACCGCGACGGCCCGCAGAGAGCGCGCCGGTCATGGCTTCGGCGGTGATGGCGATCAGGTAGAGCATCAGCAACATGGTGGCGATCCTTGCAAAAAGGCGCGCAGTCTACTCACTTCCCCAAGGCACCAAAAGAGGGCACCACTACTTGTAGGAGCCGGCTTGCTGGCGATGGCGTCCTCAATGGCGCCATCGCCAGCAAGCTGGCTCCTACAGGTCGGATTCCAGGATCAGAACTTGATGAAGTGCTTGCGGTAGTGCTGCAACTCGGCGATCGATTCGCGAATGTCGTCGAGCGCCAGGTGGGTGCTGCCCTTCTTGAAGCTGTCGCGCACGTCCGGCGCCCAGCGTGCGGCCAGCTCTTTGAGCGTGGACACGTCGAGGTTGCGGTAATGGAAATAGCTTTCCAGGGATTTCATGTGCGTATAAAGGAAGCGACGGTCCTGGCAGATGCTGTTGCCACAGATCGGCGACTTGCCCTTCGGCACCCACTTTTCCAGAAACGCGATGGTCTCGGCTTCGGCTTCGGCCATGCTGATACGACTGTCGCGCACGCGCTGGGTCAGGCCGGAGTTGCCGTGGGTGCGGGTATTCCATTCGTCCATACGGGCGAGGACTGCGTCGCTGTGGTGGATGGCGATCACCGGACCTTCGGCCAACGTGTTCAGGTCACTGTCGGTAACGATGGTGGCCATTTCGATGATGACGTCGTTTTCCGGATCCAGACCGGTCATTTCCAGGTCGATCCAGATCAGGTTCTGCGAATTTTGCATGTGTCGGCTCCTAGGCAATGCTGCGCAGTTTAGCCTAGGCCGGTGGCTGGGCGTGCTAAACTCGCGGCCGTTTTACCTAATCGCTGCATTCTTGATACGGAACACCCATGGCCAAACGCCAACTCAATCGTCGTCAAAACTGGCGCATCGAAAAGATTCAGGGCGAGCGCGCCGCCCGCGCCGCCAAACGCGAGTCCTCGGCTGTCGAGGCACTTGAGGGTGGCGACCTGGGTCCGGAACAGCACGGCCTGGTGATCGCGCACTTCGGTGTGCAGGTAGAGGTCGAGGCCCGCGACGGCGAGATGGCCGGCAAGGTGTTCCGTTGTCACCTGCGAGCCAACCTGCCGGCGCTGGTGACGGGCGATCAGGTTGTCTGGCGTGCCGGCAACCAGGGCATCGGTGTGATCGTGGCGCAACTGCCGCGCAACACAGAACTGTGCCGCCCGGACAGCCGTGGCCAGCTCAAGCCGGTTGCCGCCAACGTCGACATGATTGTCATCGTTTTCGCACCGCTGCCTGAGCCTCACGCCAACCTCATCGACCGTTATCTTGTCGCCGCCGAACACGCGGGCATCAAGCCGCTGTTGCTGTTGAACAAGTTCGACCTGATCGATGAGCACAACGCCCCGGCGCTCAATGCCCTGCTGGCGGTTTACCGCACACTCGGCTATCCGGTGCTGGAAGTGTCGGCCCATCACGGCAACGGCATGGAGCAACTGCAAAAGCAGTTGGACGGACGCATCAGCGTGTTCGTCGGCCAGTCCGGCGTCGGCAAGTCGTCGCTGGTCAACAGCCTGCTGCCGGAAGTCGAAACCCGCGTCGGCCCGTTGTCCGAGCTGTCCGGCCAGGGCACTCACACCACCACCACCGCGCGGCTGTTCCACTTCCCCGGTGGCGGTGAGCTGATCGACTCCCCCGGTATCCGCGAATTCGGCCTGGGCCATGTCAGCCGTGCCGACGTCGAGGCCGGTTTCATCGAGTTCAACGACCTGCTAGGCACCTGCCGTTTCCGCGACTGCAAGCATGACCGCGAACCCGGTTGCGCGCTGCTCAAGGCCCTCGAAGATGGCCGCGTGCAACAGCAACGGATGAACAGCTACCGTTCGATCATCGCCAGTTTGCCGGAAAACGGCTACTAAACAATCGCGTCCACCGCCCTTGGTCCAACGGGGCGGTGGGTGGCCGGTTCTGCTGTTTAATTCCCCCGCCACTTAACCATCAGACCTTTCTGTAGGGCGTCTGCGCGCGCACTTGTAGGGCATTTCTCTTTAACGCTCAGCCCCTTGTGGCCGCCAGCCAATGACCTAAGTTCAAGCCCTCTTCGCACTTCCGCGACACAGAGGGACACCCATGCAGACCTACCATTTGTTCATCAGCCATTCGTGGACCTACCCTCACGCCCACGACAATCTCGTGCGCCTGCTCAACGCGCAACCGGATTTCACGTACAAGAACTTTTCGGTCCCGACGGACAACCCGATTGTCGACGCCAAAACCGATAAGCAACTCGAAGCGGCTCTCGAAAACAAGATTCGTCCGTGCTCGGCGGTGCTGATCATGGCCGGGATGTATTCCACCTACAGCAAGTGGATCAACAAGGAAATCGAAATCGCCAGGCGCATGGGCAAGGTGATCATCGCCATCAAGCCGTTTGGTGCCGAACGAATTTCCAAGGTAGTACGCAACGCGGCCCATGCCGAGTGCGCGTGGAACACCAAGAGCATCATCAGCGCCATTCGCCTGCACACGGCGGTGTAACCATGCGCAAGGGACTGTTTATCGGGATCAACGAATACACCCATGTCTCGCGCCTGAGCGGTTGCAGCAACGACGCCATGGCCATGGCATCTGTGCTGAAGACTGACGCCAATGGCGATCCAAACTTCAAGAACATCGTGCTGACCTCAGCCGAGGACTATCTGAGCCGGGAAAAACTCGAAGACCAGATCCGCGAACTGTTTTCCGGGGACTGCAATGTGGCGCTGCTGTACTTTGCCGGCCACGGCACCTTCGACATCGATACCGACGAAGGCATGCTGATCCCGCAGGATTACAAGAGCACCAAGGATGGGATTCGTCTCAGCGACATTCTCAACTGGGCGAGCAAAGCCACCAAGATCAAAAACAAAGTGATCATTCTCGATTGCTGCCAGAGCGGCTCGGCCGGCGAACAACGCGCCTTGCGCAGTGAAGGCAGCGTGGTGAGCGAAGGCATGACCATTCTCACTGCGTGCAAAAAAGACGAACCGGCGCTGGAAGGCCGGCAGCACGGCGTTTTCACCGGCTTGTTGCTCCAGGCTTTGCACGGTGGCGCTGCAAACATCCTCGGCAAGATCACCCCCGGCAGCCTCTATTCGTTTGTCGACAACGCCCTCGACGCCTGGGAGCAGCGCCCGGTGTTCAAGACCAACGTGTCGCAGTTCATTTCCCTGCGCGAAGTGTCGCCGCTGATCCCCAAGGAAATCCTGCGCAAGCTGCCCGACTGGTTTGCCGAAGCGGAATCGGTGTATCCCCTCGCCCCGAGCTTCGAGCCCACCGAGCCTGAATACAACCCAGAGCACGGCGAAGTCTTCGCGCAACTGCAAAAGTGCAATCGTCACAGCCTGATCGAACCGGTTGACGCCGAACACATGTATTACGCCGCCATTCACTCCACCGGCTGCCGCCTCACCGCGCTCGGTGCCTATTACCGCGAACTCGCGATCAAGGGACATTTCTGATGCCAGTGTTTATCAGCTACCGCCACATGGATCGCGCCCACGCGGTCAACATCAACACCCGCCTGATGCAAGCCAACATCAAGACCTACCTCGATGTGCTCGACGCCGAATCCCAGACCACCGACGACATCACCGGCGTGATCACGCGCAACATCAGTGAATGCACGCACCTGCTCGCCGTGGTATCGGAAAAAACCGCGCTGTCGTGGTGGGTGCCGTTCGAAATCGGCGAGGCGACCATCACCAACCGACGCATCTGTTCGTTCAAGACCGGCCCGGCAGAACTGCCGCTGTACCTCGACAAATGGCCGAAGCTGACCAGCGACAAAGATATTGATTTCTTCATTGAAGCCTATCGAAACGAATCGATACTCAAACGCTCGATGTCGCTGGAATCGATGACCGGCAGTGAGTCGACGCGCAGTGTGAACAGGACGAACGCCGATCGGTTCCATACGGATCTCAAGTCTCGAATCATCCGTGGATTTTAATAGTCTGCGCGCACAAAGAAGCCGACATCGCTGTCGGCTTCTTTGTGCACAAAACTGAAGCCACCCGACGCTGCACAACTTTCGACCTAGACCACCTGCACATTCCGAGCAGTGCTCGCCACGCCATGACAACCACAGGCCAGGAGATGGCCCTCCAATACAACCGGAATGCCATTCATACGCCGGCGCGGATGCCCTTCGACGAAGGCAAACTCGCCCAGATGCAGCGGACAGTAAGCCTTGTCGCCCAACACCGCCGGGGTTTTTCCATTGAGGGTATGCGTGCCCTTGAGCTGGCAGGAGACTACTTCGCCGCCGCTACTTGTAGCGTCACTCAGGCAGATGGGGTGCTTCATGGTTTGGGTACTCCACCGCTAGGCGACCCGAATTTGAAAGGGTCGGCACCTCGGTTCTGGCGGTTTTTCTCTTTGCGGGCCTCGCTCGGAGGGCGGATCATTTGTACCGTCAGGCTGCCATCTGCACCGGCGTAAACCACCGCACTGGTTCCACCGTCCAGATAGCTGGCGATGGTCGCCAGGTTGATTTCCACCAGCGCGCTACTCACCCCTGTGTTGCCCAGGCGCCGCCCGATGTTGTAACCCTCGTCGACATTGCCCAATTCGATGCCATGGCCGTCGGTATTCAGGCCGTGCAAGGCAAGGGCCAGGGCGATTTCAGCTTCTTGATTGTCGGTGGTGTCGTAGAACACACGGACCGGCTTATGCCCT